>JBNKHC010000001.1:0-5129 GCA_050290145.1 Kiloniellaceae bacterium
TGGGCCATGCGCCGGAAGACCGCCGGGGTGTCGCCGCGCTCCACCACGCGGCCGGCGTACATCACCAGCATGCGCGCGGTGTTCTGCCAGACCACCGCCAGGTCGTGGGTGATGAGCAGCAGGGCGAGTCCCGCGGCCTCCGTCACCTCGGCCAGCAGGTCGAGGATCGCCGCCTGGCTGGTGACGTCCAGCGCTGTGGTCGGCTCGTCGGCGATGAGCAAGGCCGGCTCGCAGGCCAGTGCCATGGCGATGACCACGCGCTGGCGCTGGCCGCCGGAGAGCTGGTGCGGATAGAGCTCGGGTGAGAAGCGCGGTTGCGGCAGGCCGACCCGGTCGAGCAGCTTCACCGCCCGCGCCTCGGCCGCCGCCCGGCCGAGCCTCAGATGCCAGCGCAGGCCCTCGGCCACCTGGAAGCCGATGGTTTTCACCGGGTTGAGCGCCGTCATGGGCTCCTGGAACACCATGGCGAGGCGGCGTCCGCGCAGCTCGCAGAGCGCGGCCTCCGGCAGCGCCAGCAGGTTCTGGCCCTCGAAGCGGATCTCGCCGGTGACCCGCGCCCGGGCGGGCAGCAGGCCCATGAGCGCCAGCGCGGTCATCGACTTGCCGCAGCCCGACTCGCCGACGATGCCGAGGCTCTGCCCCGCCGCCAGGTCGAAGGCGACGTCCTGCAGGATGGGCGCAGGACCGTCGGGCGTATCGAGGGTGACGCAGAGGTCGGCGACGGCGAGCAGGGTCATCGCTGCCTCCGGAGGCGCGGATCCAGCAGGTCGCGCAGGCCGTCGCCCAGCAGGTTGAGACCCAGCACCGTCACCATGATGGCCAGGCCCGGGAAGATCGCCAGCTGCGGAGCGAGGTACATGAGGGTCTGCGCCTCGTTCAGCATCTTGCCCCAGGAGGGCGCCGGCGGCTGGGTGCCGAGGCCGAGGTAGCTGAGGCCCGCCTCCGCCAGGATCGCCAGGGCGAACTGGATGGTCATCTGCACGATGAGCAGGCTGGCGATATTGGGCAGGATGTGTTCGACGGTGATGCGTGTCCGGCCCTTGCCGGCGACCCGCGCGGCCAGCACGAAGTCGCGCTTCCAAAGGGAGAGCGAGGCGCCGCGTGTCAGCCGCGCGAAGACCGGCACATTGAAGATGCCGATGGCGATGATGGAGTTGATCGCGCCGGGGCCGAGAACGGCGGTGATCATCACGGCGGATAGCAGCGCCGGAAAGGCGAAGGTGAAGTCGTTGAAGCGCATGACGACTTCTTCGACCAGGCCACGCCGCGCCGCGGCCAGCGCGCCCAGCGGCACGCCGAGCCCGGCGCCGATGCCGACGGCGACCAGGGAGACGGCGATGGAGTTCACCGCCCCGGCCATGAGGCGCGAGAGCACGTCGCGCCCGAACTGGTCGGTGCCCAGCCAATGCGCCGCCGAGGGTGGCTGCAGCTTGGCCGGGATATTCATGACGTCCACCGGATAGGGCGTCCAGACCAGAGAGACCAGCGCCACCGCGACCAGCAGCAGGGTCACGCCCAAGCCGAAGACGAAGCCGGCGCTGGTGCTGCCGCGCCGCCAGTATTCGCGCCAAGCGCTGGAAGCCGATTCAATCGACCCAAAATCACTCATGGGGGCCGCCTCCGCGCAGGCGCGGGTCGAGCACCGCATAGAGCAGATCGACGACGAAGTTCACCACCACCACCGCGGCGGCCAGCAGGATCACCAGGTCCTTCACCACGATGAGGTCACGCTGGGCGATGGCCTGGAAGATGAGGCGGCCGAGGCCCGGCAGGTAGAAGACGTTTTCGATGATGATGGTGCCGGCCAGCAGGAAGGAGAACTGCAGGCCCATGATGGTGACCACGGGAATGAGGGCGTTGCGCACGGCGTGGCGCCACAGCGCGGCGCCGCGCGTCAGGCCCTTGGCGCGGGCGGTGCGCACGAAGTCCTCCCCCAGGGTCTCCAGCACCGAGGAGCGGGTGACGCGGGCGAGGATTGCCGCCTGCGGCAGCGCGAGCGCCACCGCCGGCAGGAGCAGCGTCTTCAGCGCCGGCCAGACCCCCGCGTCCCATCCGGCGAAGCCGCCGGCCGGCAGAACCTGCCACTGCACGGCGAAGAGCAGGATCAGCAGGATGGCGAACCAGAAGTTCGGCACGGCGATGCCGAGTTGGGTGAAGCCCATCACGCCGACGTCCGCCGCTCGACCCCGCTTCGAGGCCGCCACGACGCCCAGCGGGATGGCGATCAGCGTCGAGAGGCAGATGGCAATGAGCGCCAGCGGCAGCGAGAGGCCGAGGCGCTCGCGCACCAGCTCCCAGACCGGTACGCCGTAGGTATAGCTGCTGCCGAGATCGCCGGTGATGAGTCCGCCGAGCCAGAGCAGGTAGCGCTCGGCCGCCGGAAGGTCGAGACCCATCTGCTGGCGCAGCGCCGCCAGGGTGTCGGGCCGTGCGTTGACGCCCAGCATGACCGCTGCCGGGTCACCCGGCAGCACCTCCATCACCAGGAAGACCACCAGGCTGGCGACCAGCAGGGTGACGACCAGGGCGGTCAGGCGCTGCAGCAGGAAAAGGAGCATGGTTCAGCGCGCCATTCCAACGAAGGAACAATCCTTCGCTGGACCACCTCTTCGCGTGCTTCGAGACGCGCCCCCAGGATTCTTGGGGCCGCTCCTCAGCATGAGGATCTTTCTTCGTGCCATAAAAGATCTACCTCATCCTGAGGAGCGCGGCCGGGCGTCAGCCCGGGTGGGCGTCTCGAAGGACGCAGGATGCTTCCGCCACGCCTACTTCCAATAGACCTCGGTCAGGTCGTTGGCCTGCACCGGGCTGTTCTCCCAGAGGCCCATGACGTCCTTGTTCCAGACGCCGTGCTTGGCGAGCTGGAAGAGAAAGACGTTCACCGAATCCTCGGCCAGCTTCTCCTGCGCCTCGGCCAGGATGGCATAGCGCTTCTCCTCGTCGACGGTGCTGTCCAGCTTGCCCATCAGCGCCTTGAAGTCGGCATCCTTGTAGTTGAAGTAGTAGTCGTCGCGGGCGTAGATGCCGATGTCCATCGGCTCGGTGTGGGACACGATGGTGAGGTCGTAGTCCTTGGCCTTGAAGACCTGCTCCAGCCACTGCGCCCATTCGACCTGGGTGATCTCCGCGTTGATGCCGACCGCCGCGAGCTCGGCGGCGACGATCTCTCCGCCGCGGCGCGCGTAGCTGGGCGGCGGCAGCTTCAGGCTCACGGTGAAGCCGTCGCCGTAGCCCGCCTCCTCCAGCAGCTTGCGCGCCTTGTCGGGGTCATAGGTGTAGCGGTCGGTCAGATCGACATAGGCCGGATGGTGCGGAGCGAAGTGGCTGCCGATGGGCGTACCGTAGCCGAACATGGCGCCGTCGACCACCGCCTGGCGGTCGATGGCGTGGGCCAGCGCGCGGCGTACGCGGATGTCGTCCAGCGGCTTGCGCGCGTTGTTGATGGCCAGGATCGTTTCGCCTTCCGTGCTGCCGATCTTCACGGTGAAACGCGGATCGCCCTCGAACTGGGTCATTGCCTCGGGCGCCGGGAAATTGGCGAAGGCATCGACGTCACCGGCCAGCAGCGCCGCCGTGGCCGCCGCCGGATCGGGAATGAACTTGAAGGTCGCCTTGGCGAGCTTGGCCGGCGTGCCCCAGTAGCCGTCGAAGCGCGAGATCTCGATGCGGTCGCCCTTGACCCAGCGGTCGAACTTGAAGGGGCCGGTGCCCACGGGATTGCTCTTGTTCTCCGCTGCGCTTTCCGGCGCCACGATGACGGCATCGCCCCAGCCGAGGTTGAAGAGGAAGTTGCCCGCGGCCTGCTTCAGGGTGATGACTACCGTCGACGCATCGGGCGCCGCTACGGAAGCTATGGGCGCGAAGAGACCCTTCTGCGCATTGGTCGAGTCCTCGGCCATGGCGCGGTCGAGGGAGAACTTCACGTCAGCGGAGTCGAAGGTCGTGCCGTCGTGGAAGGTCACGCCCTGGTGCAGCTTGAAGGTATAGGTGAGGCCATCGTCGCTCACCGTCCAGCTCTCGGCCAGCGCCGGCTTCACCTCGCCGTTGCGGTCGATGCGGGTCAGGCCCTCGAAGATGTTGGCATAGACCACCTCGTCGATGGCTGCCGCCGCGCCGGCCGTCGGATCAAGGTGCGGCGGCTCCAGCACCATGCCCATGGTCAGACCGTCCTTGGCGGCCAGGGCGGCGGAAGCGGCGCCGATCACGCCGGCGGCCAGCAGACCCGCAGCAAACATTCGCACGACACGCTGTTTCATGACTTGCCTCTGCCTCCATTCCTCCGGTCCGCGCTGCAATCCGGACCACGTTTTTGCTTAGGCGGGAGTTTAGCGGGAAGCCGTCTCCCCCAACAGGGCCAAAGTCGCGGCGGCCATGACCTTGGCCGAGGCCACCATGTCGTCGATGCCGACGTACTCGTCGGGCTGGTGCGCCAGGTCGAGGATGCCGGGCCCGTAGGCGATGCAGTCCTCCAGGTGGCCGACGCGCACGATATGCTTCTGGTCGTAGGTGCCCGGCGAGACCACCTGCTCGGCCGGCTTGCCCAGCACCTCCTCGATGGCGGCGGAGACGGCGCGCACCACCGGCGCCTCCGGGTCGGTCATGGTCGGCTGGAAGGCCAGCACCTCCTTGAGCGCGTAGTCGAAGCCCTTGCGGTCGTGCTTCAGGCTTTCCAGCAGGGCGACGATCTCCCGCTTCACCTCCTCCGGGTCTTCCTCGATGAGGTAGCGGCGGTCCAGCACCAGGCGGCAGGAGTCCGGCACCAGGGGCGCCGGCAGGCCGTCGAAGTCTTCGCCAAGGCCGCCATGGATGGAGTTGATGTTGAGGGTCGACTGGCGCGCGCCTTCGGGCACCACCGGCATCTCGGTGTGCTTTTCGGCCAGGGCCGGATAGAGCTCGCTCTCCAGCTTCTGCAGGAAGGCGCCCATGTGGCGCACGGCGCAGTCGCCGAGGAAGGGCATGGAGCCGTGCGCGATGCGGCCCTGGGTTTCGATCTCCGCCCACCAGACGCCGCGGTGGCCGATGCAGACCCTGTCGACGTTCAGCGGCTCCGGGATGATGACGTGGTCGACGCGCGGCCTGGAGAAGAAGCCCTGTTTCGCCAGGTAGCCGACGCCGCCGTAGCCGCCGGT
>JBNKHC010000002.1:0-21587 GCA_050290145.1 Kiloniellaceae bacterium
AAAGCGGCGTTTCACGCCGCATTGCGCCCGGGAAACGGCGTCCGGAGGCCCCGCCTTACGCCGCAGCGACGTCGTTCAGGAACGCGTCCACCACGCTGCGCAGCTTCTCGGCGTTCTCCGCCACGTCGCGCGAGGCGTTCAGCACCTGGTTCGCCGACCTCTGGCTTTCGTCCGCGGCTTCGCTCACGCCGCTGATGCTGCGGGAGACCTCGCCGGAGCCCTCGGCTGCCTGCTGCACGTTGTTGGAGATCTCCGAGGTCGATGCGCCCTGCTCCTCCACGGCGGCCGCGATGGCCTGGGTGGCGGACATCACGTCCTCCATCGTCTTCGTGATGAGCCGGATCGCCTCCACCGAGCTTTCGGTCTCGGCCTGGATGCCGGAAATCTGCCCGGAGATCACGTCGGTCGCCTTGGCGGTCTGGGTCGCGAGCTCCTTGACCTCGGAGGCGACCACCGCGAACCCCCTGCCGGCCTCGCCCGCGCGCGCCGCCTCGATGGTCGCGTTGAGCGCCAGCAGGTTGGTCTGCTCGGCGATGTCCTGGATCATGTTGACCACGGTGCCGATGCTTTCCGCCGCCGTGGCCAGGCCGTTGACCATGGTGTTGGCCCCACGCGCTGCCTCAACCGCCGACCGGGCGATCTCCGTCGAATGGGTGATCTGGCGGGAGATCTCCGAGATCGAACTGCTCAGCTCCTCCGAGGCGGAGGCCACCGTGTTGGCGCTGTTGCTGGTCTCCTCGGCGGTGCCCGACATGGAGTTGGCGCTGCGCTGCATCTCGGCCGAGGCGGCGGAGACCGCCGTCACCACCGCCGAGACGTTCTCGGCCAAGCGCACGTTCTGGGTGATCACGGCCCAGGTCACCATGGGCGCCACGTAGTTGCCCTCGTGGTCCATGACCGCGGAGACCTGCAGATCCAGCTTCTCGTCACCCAGCGCGATGGTCGTCCGGTAGGGCAGATTGCCGGGATCCGAAAGCAGGGCCCGCTGGCGTTCGGGATGCTTGTGGAAGATATCGATGCACTGCCCCTTCAGGTCCTCCGGGTCGACCGGCAGCAGATGCTTCAACGGCGTCAGCGTGTCGATGCTGGTCCAGTTTACATAGGTGATTTCCAGGCTGTCCTTGTCGGCCAGCATGACGTTCACCGGCATCTTGTCCAGCATGTCGAGAAGCTGCTGCGTCTCGCGCTCCATTTCGACCTGGGCGGTTACCACGCTCCAGGTCAGCATCGGCCCCACATAATCTCCCTTGGCGTCGTAAAGCGCGGTCACCAGGAGGTCGAGCCACTCCCCGCCCAGCGCAATCTTGGCCTTGTAGGGCAGGTTCGCCGGGTCGGTAAGGAGGGCACGCTGGTGGGCCGGGTTCTTGTGGAAAATGTCGATGCAGGCGCCGACGATCTCCTCCGCCGGCACGCTCAAGGCATGCTGGATGCCTTTCAGGGCTTCCAGCGACGCCTTGTTGGCGTAAGTAATCGTCAGGTCTTTCAGGTCGCAAAGCATGACGCAGACGGGCATGTCTTCGACCATCTGCTTATAAGTATTGCTGTCGAAGGAACTCCTCTGTCCCTTTGGACGTACCCAGCTAATGTCCATTTCTCTCACTCCAAATCGATTCGGTTCTCCAAATGCGGGTGCTGCAAACCGAGAAATGTAATCAGGAGTCGTATTAATATTGGATGAACCTACAAGATATTCTATCTAAGAGCGCTATCTATAGTGGTGTAGGCATATCGACAGGGCGCACCAGAATTAGTAAATGAAACAAGTAGCCGTTACGGCTTCCCTGCTAGAAAGCAGTTGTGCTTTCTGGCAGGTGCGATCACCCACTGATTGGGTTTTCTGTCCGCACAACCGCCCATTGACCGACTTTGAAGTCCTGCGCCGCGAGCCGGCTGCTCTCGGGCTTGGCTGGCCGGGCCTGGACTCCTAAACTCCCGCCCGATCACCATCCAGGCTCCTCCCATGTCGCTGGTCGGCCGGGGGCCTGCCGCAACAACCAGGAACTTCAGGTCATGCCTCCCGCATCTTCCGCCGAAACCCGCATCGAATCCGATTCCATGGGCGAGATCGCCGTGCCCGCCGACCGCTACTGGGGCGCGCAGACCCAGCGGTCGCTCACCAACTTCAAGATCGGCGGCGAGAAGATGCCGCCGGCCCTGGTCAAGGCACTGGGCATCCAGAAGCTGGCGGCGGCGCGCACCAACAAGGCGCTGGGCGTGCTGGACGCGAAGCTGGCCGAGGCCATCTGCCAGGCGGCCCAGGAGGTCGCCGACGGCAAGCTGATGGAGCACTTCCCGCTGGTGGTCTGGCAGACCGGCTCCGGCACCCAGACCAATATGAACGCCAACGAGGTCATCGCCGGGCGCGCCAACGAGATCCTGACCGGCAACAAGGGCGGCAAGGAGCCGGTGCACCCCAACGACCATTGCAACATGGGCCAGTCGTCGAACGACACCTTCCCGACAGTGATGCACATCGCCGCGGTGCAGAAGATCGTCGGCGAAACCATCCCGGCGCTGGGGCACCTGCACGCCGCCCTGGACGCCAAGGCCAAAGCCTTCGAGAAGATCATCAAGATCGGCCGCACTCACCTGATGGACGCCACGCCGCTGACCCTGGGCCAGGAGTTCTCCGGCTACGCCACGCAGGTTGCCTACGGCATCAAGCGCCTGGAGGGCGCCACCGAGCGCCTGCTGCAGCTGGCCCAGGGCGGCACCGCGGTGGGCACGGGGCTCAACGCCATCGACGGCTTCGCCGAGGCCTTCGCTGCCGAGGTCGCCAAGATCACCCAACTGCCCTTCAAGACGGCGGAGAACAAGTTCGAGGCCCTGGCCGCCCACGACGCCGTGGTCGAGGCTTCCGGCGCGCTCAACACCATCGCCTGCTCGCTGATGAAGATCGCCAACGACATCCGCCTGCTGGGCTCCGGCCCGCGCTGCGGCCTGGGCGAGCTGAAGCTGCCGGCCAACGAGCCCGGCTCCTCCATCATGCCGGGCAAGGTGAACCCGACCCAGGCCGAGGCCATGACCATGGTCTGCGCCCAGGTCATGGGCAACCACACCACCTGCACGGTGGCGGGTTCCAACGGCCACTTCGAGCTCAACGTCTTCAAGCCGGTGCTGATCTACTCGCTGCTGCAGTCGGCGCAGCTCATCGGCGACGCCTGCGACAGCTTCCGCAGCAACTGCGTGGAAGGCATCGAGGCCGACGAGGAGCGCATCGCCACCCTGATGAACCAGTCGCTGATGCTGGTGACGGCCCTGAACCCGCACATCGGCTACGACAACGCCGCCAAGGTGGCCAAGAAGGCCTACATTGAGAATTCCACCCTGAAGGAGGCGGCCATCGCCCTGGAACTGCTGACCGACGCGCAGTTCGAACAGTGGGTGCGCCCGGAGAACATGCTGGGCCCCCGGGCGAAGAAGTAGGCCCCCGGGCACGAGCTGTCTGGCAGGAGCTGTCTGGCATGAGCTTTAGGGCATGACCGAGAAACCGGTCCCGCCGGGGGCGGCAGCGCCGCAACCGGCCGCCCCGGAGGGCGGCGCAGCGGGCGGCGCGCAGCTCCGCAAACGCTCGGTGAAGATCGCCGGGCACAGCACCTCGCTGTCCCTGGAGGGCATCTTCTGGGACGCCCTGAAGGAGGTGGCGGCCGGGCGCGGCCTGTCGCTCAACGCGTTGATCGAGGAGATCGACCGCGGCCGCGGCGGCAACCTCTCCAGCGCCGTCAGGGTCTACCTGCTGCAGCACTACCGTACCGCCGCAGGCTCCGAAGCCGAGCCGGCCTCCGAAGCCCTAACACAACCGCTTGATCCAACACGATTTTCCCAAGAGGGCTGATCCTCGTGGCGGCACGCCTGCCCCGGCGCGCCGGCTTCAGGACAGCCGAAACCGCGCCATCCGGGGTCTCATCTGTGCGGCGAGGGAACTCGCAGCCGGAACCTGTCCTGGAAAAAAAACTGCGCAGACTGTCCAAAACAAGGACCTTCAGCCGTCATAGGGTGTGTTCATAGATCTGACGAAGCTGCGACGAGAAAAGGAGCAGGCATGACCAAGAAAGCATATTTGTGCATCCAGCGAAGCCCGTTGAAGCAGCCTGAAAACCGCGAAGCACCTTCTGCTGCCCAGATGGAGGAAATGTACGCGAAATTCAATGCCTGGAAGGAGAGGTTTCAGGGGAACATTACCGACATGGGTGGCAGGCTGATCCGCGGCGGCAAGATCGTCACCTCGGACGGCGCGACTGATGGCCCCTTCGTGGAAGCAAAGGAGGTCGTGGGAGGTTATATGATCGTCACGGCAGACAGTTTGGAAGAGGCCGTGGAAGTGGCCCGTCAAAGCCCTGGTGTGGCCATGCCCGGGTCAAGCGTTGAAGTCAGGGAAATCACCACGACTTGACACCCCTCGAGCCGTCAAAGCACTTCTTCCGGCATGAATACGGGCGACTTGTCGCCACCTTGTCGCGCCGCGTCGGTGTGCAACATCTCGAAGCGACCGAGGATGCCGTTCAGTCTGCCTTGGTAAAAGCGGTTGAGACCTGGGCGACAACGGGTAGGCCGAACAACCCCACGGCCTGGCTCTATCGTGTGGCCCGCAATGAACTCATGGGAGAATTGCGGCGGGGTTCAGGCCGTCGTCGCATCCTGGCGCAAAACGCTGCAGAGCTCACTGCTGCCTCGGAGAATGCTCCGGAGGTCTCCTTCGCGGGGGAGATGCAGGACGACCTCCTGCGCATGCTGTTTCTCTGCTGCGACGGTTCGATCCCGGAAGAATCGCAGTTGGCACTGGCTCTGAAAACCCTCTGCGGCTTCAGTAGCCAGGAAATCGCTGATCGGCTGTTCACCAGCGAAGCCAACGTGTACAAGCGGCTCAGCCGGGCCCGAAGCCGGTTGCGGAAAAATCCGCCTCTCCTGGAAGAGCTGACCGGTGACGAGTACTCCGCAAGACTTCCGGCGGTGAAGAAAACCCTCTACCTGCTCTTCACGGAAGGCTATCTGTCCTCCCACACAAAGATGGCGATCCGCCGTGAACTTTGCGAAGAAGCGATACGGCTGACCTCGATCCTGGCAAACCATCCGGTCGGAGAGACTCCGGAGACTTTCGCCCTCTTGGCCCTGATGCACCTGCACTTGGCACGAATGACCGCCCGCCGGGACCATGCCGGAGGACTGCTTCTGCTTGAGGAGCAGGACCGAACACGCTGGGACCGCCACGGGATCCTTCTCGGCTTGAAGTGGCTGGCAAGGTCCGCAGAAGGCGACGTCTTTTCCCGCTATCATGCCGAGGCGGGAATCGCCGCGGAGCACTGCCTCGCGCGTTCCTATCAGGAGACGCGCTGGGAAAGGGTGGCGGAGTGCTATGAATTGCTGGAGCAAGTCGCACCCTCGGCGATACACCGAATGAACCGGGCCGTGGCGGTGGCGGAGTGGCAGAGTCCAGCCAGCGGGCTTGCCGTCCTCGACGGATTCGTTCCGCCGACCTGGTTGGCCGGCTCCTATCTTTGGGCTGCGGTCCTCGCCGACCTGCACCGGCGCTGCGGCAACACCGAAAAGGCGCGACGCTATCACGAGGATGCCTTGGAATTGGCGCCCACTCCGGCTGTGAAGGAGCTCCTCAGGCGGCGCTTCGCCGCCCCAGGCACCGGCTGAAGGCTGGAGCTGTCCGGAACACTAGCCCCCGAGACCCTTCAGAAGACCCTTTACGCCTTCCTTGAGCAGCTCTTCCGGCTTCGGCGGCTGAGCCGGCTGCGGCTCCGCCTCCTGCCCCTGTCCGGGCACCTGAATGACCGAAGGCGCTTCGCTGGGCGCGGGTTCTTCGCGGCGCTGGAAGGGCTGGCCGCTGATGCGTACGTCGGGCGAATCGGGCGGCCCGCGCAGCACCGCCGTCAGATAGGCGTTCTGCGGGTCGGTGTCGCGGTACACGTCGGTGCGGCTTTCCATCTGCCAGACCGGCAGATTCACGTTGCCGGCGGTCAGGGCCTCCGCATTGCGCCCGCGCACCGTCAGGTCGTCGCTGCGCAGCACGCCCTGCTCCACCACGAAGGTACCGTCGACCTTGGCCGGGGCGCCGGCGAAGGCGCCGAACAGCATGGTGGTGCTGTCGCTGACGCCGCGCACCTCCTTCACCTTCTTGCCCAGCAGGTTGAGCACCAGGGCGCCGGCCTGCTCCTCCACCTTGGCCGCGACGGTCACCGTGCCGTCCAGCTTGCCCCGGCCGTTCAGCGCGGAGACCAGGGCCGCCTCGCTCAGCCCGCGGCTGTTCAGGCTGCTCTCCAGTGAGACCGGGCCGGAGAAGCGGTCGGTCTCGGCCAGGGCGCCCAGCAACTCCTTCAGCTCCACGTCGACGGCGGAAACCGCGGCGGCCACCTCCATCCCGCCGGGCGCGCCCTCGCGGAAGTCGGCCTTGCCGGTGACCGCCAGCGCCCCGCCGTAGGTCTCAGCGTTGAACCGGCGAAGGTCGAGGACGCCCTCGGCCAGCACCGCGTCGACGTCGGCTTTGTCGAGGCGCAGCTTGTCGGCGACGATCGCCTTGGCGCGCAGCTTGATATCGGCATCCAGCCCGCGCAGGGCGCTGACGTCGATCGGCTTGGTCGACCAGCGCTCGCGGCCCGGGGCAGCGCGGCTGCCGGCGGCTGAACCCGCGCCGTTGTTCTTCTTGGCGGCCTTCGCACCGCCCGCCGCCGGCGCCCCCAAGGCGGCCAGCGGCAGGACACCGGTTTCCAGGTCGGCGGTGATCTTCGGCCGGACCGCGGCCAGGGTGACGCCGACGTCGCCGCCCAGCACCTCGGTGCCCGCCACCTTGCCCGTGAGGCCGGAGAGCTTCAGGGCCTCCGGCGCCGCCGCCAGCCGCCCCTTCAGGGCCACCGGCCCCAACCCGCTGGGAACCGAAGCCTCGCGCAGCAGTTCGCCCATCAGCACCGAGAGGTTGGGATGGTCCAGCTCCAGCTCGGCATTCACCGTAGGCGCCGCCGGCTGCAGCTCGGCCTTGCCCGCCGCGCGCAGTGTGCCGCCCAGGGCCGCCAGCTTCTGGTCGAAACGTAGCTGCTCGCGGTTGCCGTTGACTGCGCCGCTGAGGGTGAAGGACTCCAAGGGAAGCTGGCCGCCGGTGCTGACGCCGAAGGCCTTGGCGAGGCGAGACAGCGCCGCCACCGAGACATCGAGCGAGCCGTCCAGCGCGGGATCGCGGTCGACGTTGGCCAGGCTGCCGGCGAAGCGGCCGCGGCTGCCGGCGAGGTCGGCCACCGAGAATTCGCGCACCACCAGGCCGCCGCGCTGCAGGGTCGCGTCAAGGCGCAGGCCGATCAGCGGCAGCCCGCGGTAGGTCATCTGGCCGACCTTCATGTCGATGTTGGCATCGAAGCGGCCGAGCAGCGGGAGACCGGCGGGCGGCGGCGCCGGCGCAGCGCCCGCCTCGCCCTGCGGGGCGGTCCCCTCGCCCTGGGTGGTTCCCGGTGCCGCCTGCTGCGCGGGAGCGGGCGTCGCCGCGGGGGCGGCGGCGGGTTCCGGCAAATAGGCGTCGAGGTTGATGCGGTCCAGCGTGACACCGATGCCAAAGCCCGGACGGTCGCGCAGGGCAACGGCCACGCCGCCGGTCAGCCGGCTGACGTCCAGGCTGAGGTCGATGTCGCGCAGCGTGACCTGGCCCGGCGACGCGTCAACGCCGGTCTTCAGCACCAGCCGGCGCAGCCGCTCGGGCGGCACCGCGGCGATGTCGACGCCCAGCCAGTGCAGCAGGCCGCGCAGGTTGTCCGAGGTGGCGGCGACGGTGCCGCCGAAGCGCGGCCCCTGCGGCGCCAGGCTGAGCTGCCCGGACAGCGAGACGTCGGAGCTGCCCGGCAGCTGCGCCGCCGCTTTCTCCAGGTTCAGCTTGCCGTCGGCCAGACGCGCGGCGATGTCGACCTGGCGCACCGTCTGGCCCCGGTACAGCAGCGCCCCGGCGCTGAGCTTGAGGCTGGCGGTCAGGCCGCGCGGCAGGCTCATGGCCTCGGCGGCCGACGCGGCGCTGTCGCCGCCGGGCGCGGGCGGGGCATCGGCTGCCTGGCCACGGCTGCGTGCCTCACCGCCCGGCTCCTGGGCCTGCCGGCCCAGCAGCTTGTCCAGGTCGATGGTCCTGGCCGAGACGTTGGCGGCGATGTCCGGCACTTCGCCGAAGGTCGCCGTGACGTCCCCCTCCAGCGAGACGTCGCCGAGCTTGAGGGAGACGGCCTTCGCCACAGCCTCGCTGTCGCTGCCCGAGATCTCCGCCGTCACCGCGAAGGGCTGGGCCAGCGCAGACGGCAGCGTCGACGGCGCTGCGGCGAGGGGCAGCCCGCGGATCAGGCGGGCGAGGTCCTCGCCTTCCGCCTGCAGGCGACCGCGCAGGGTCTGCAGGTCCTGGTGACGCGACAGGGCGCCGAGGAAACTGCCGGAGGCTGCGGTCTGCGGCAGGCCGAGCGACAGCGACAGGGCGGTCGCGCCGTCGTCGACCAGGCGATCGAGGCTGAAATCGAACTCCAGCGGCACATCCTTGTAGACGGCGCTGCCGGCCACGGCGAAGGGCCCGATCAGCGACTCGGCGCCCAGTTCGGCATTGAGGCCGGTGACCACCTCGGCAAGCCCGCTGCGCGCGTCGCGGTAGCGCAGCGTGCCGTCCTCGACGATGAAACTGTCGACCCGGACCGACTCCTCACCGGCCGCGCCGCCGCCCCCGGGCGCTCCGCCGCCGGCACCGCCCCCGGTACCGCTCGCCGCGGGGGCACCCGCCTGGCCGGCTTCCGCCGTGGCGAAGGTCCAGTTGGCCCGGCCGTCCGGCAGCACCTCGAGCAGCACCTCGGGCTTCACCAGCGTCACGCTCTCGACGCGCACCTTGCCGCGCAGCAGCGGCGCCAGGGCGACGCGAATCTGCAGCTCCTCGAGCTGCACCATGGCGGGGTCCGAGCCGCCCTCGACATTGGCCAGGGTGACCTCGCGGGCCGCGAAGGCCGGAGTCGGCAGCAGCCGCAGGCTGACGTCGCCGGCGATCGTCAGGTCGCGGCCGGTCTGTTCCTTGACCAGGGCCGCGATGCGGCCCTTCTCCCCGTTCCAATCCCAGAAGCTGGGCAGGACCAGCAGCCCCCCGACCACCAGGAGAACCAGAACGACAATTGCTATGACCGCCTTCTTCACGATGCTTTCCTGCGCCTTCTTGGCTTCCCTGTGCCTTCACGCCCCGGTGTGATCTTTACACGCTGCGCCCTGGGGACATTGCAACCGCCCCTGTTTCCGCTAAGCTACTTTAAATTGGGCCTTCCCGGCAAAGCGGAAGCGCGGGCAGAGGCCCCGGAGCGATCCTTATCAGCGCACGAACGGCATTATACCTCCGAAGGTCGGCCGGGCGTCACGGTCATAGGGATCAGATACCGGAGGGGCTGCGGCGCGCGGACTGGAAAGCCAGCCAGAAGGTCCTACATCCAAAGAGATGTACTTAAGTGGCTTACAAGAGCGCCGCACAAAGTACATAATGACAGGCGTCAGCCAGGCAAGCCTGAAGGAACCGCACGCTTAACCAAGCCGGCGAGTGATAGTGGCAATGGGTGAAATCGTCGATCTGGACGCATACCGCGCCGCGCAGCGGCAACGGCAGCGCGAAGAGGCCAAGCGCAAGGACCGCAACCGGTCGCGGGCGGAGCGCGGCGAGTCCAGCAATACCAAGCCGGAGGCCGAGCCTCTGGAAGAGGATCCGGCGTAGGCTCCGGCCCCGGGACCAGCGCCAACAGTCTTACCGGGCCTTGCGCCGTGACGCGCGCAACCAGGCCTTGCGTATCTCCATCACCACCAGCAGTGACAGGGCGAGGCCGGCAACCGTCAGCCAGTCGGCCAGGCCCATCGGCTGCACCGCCAGCACGTCGCTGAGCCCCGGCAGGTACATGGCCGCCACGTGACAGCCCTGGGCGCCGAGAATCGCCAGGATCAGGAAGGGGTTGGCGCTCAGCGGCACGGCGAAGGCCGAGCGCTCCTCGGAGCGGGCGTTGAGGGCGTGGACGTTCTCGAACAGCACCATCAGCAGCAACAGCAGGTTGCGGGCCTGGTCCTCCGGCAAGCCGCGCTGCAGGGCCCAGAAATAGAGCCCGAAGGCGCAGGTGCCCATGTAGACGCCCCCGACCAGCACCTGGCCGAGCATGCGCCGGTCGAAGAGTGCCTCCTCACGCGGGCGCGGCGGGCGGTCCAGGACTCCGGGTTCGCCCCGCTCGAAGGCCAGGGCAACGTCCTGGATGCCGTTGGTCACCAAATTCAGCCACAGGAGCTGCACCGCGAAGAGCGGCAGCGGAAAGCCGGCGCTGATCGCCAGAAGGAACAGCACGATCTCGCCCAGGCCGGTGGTGACAAGCAGGTAGATCAGCTTGCGCACGTTGTCGTAGGCGACGCGCCCTTCCTCGATGCCGGCGACGATGGAGGCGAAGTTGTCGTCGGTGAGGATCAGGTCGGCCGCGCCGCGCGCCACGTCGGTGCCGTCCTTGCCCATGGCCACGCCGATGTCGGCGGCGGCCAGCGCGGGGGCGTCGTTAACGCCGTCGCCGGTGACCGCCACCAGGTGCCCGGCCTGCTGCAGGCAGCGCACGATCTGCAGCTTCTGCGTCGGCTCGACGCGGGCGAAGACCTGGGCGCCGCCGACCAGCTCGGCAAAGCGCCCGGGCTCGTCGGCCGCCGCCGTCAGCTCGCGGCCGCTGACCACCTGGGCCTCACCCCCGGCGCCGTCGGCCCCGATGCCGAGCTGGCGGGCGATGGTGCGCGCGGTCTCCGGGTGGTCGCCGGTGATCATCACCACCTCGACGCCCGCCGCGCGGCAGCGCTCCACCGCCGCCGGCACCTCCGGGCGCACCGGGTCCATGAGGCCCACCAGGCCCAGCAGGCGCAGGTAGCGCAGCGAATCCGGCGCCGCGTGCTGCGCCGCCTCCTGCGAGACCACGCCGCTGGCCACGGCCAGCACGCGGTAGCCCTCGGCCGCCAGGGCTTCGCCCGCTTCCAGGGCCTGCGCCCAGTCGACGCCGTCGCACATCGGCAGCAATGCCTCCAGCGCCCCCTTCACGTGCACGGTGACGTGGCCGCCGGGCTGGCGCGCCTCGGGCCCGGCGGTGTAGGCGGCAACGAAGGCGGCGCCGTAGCGGCGCTGCGGCTCGTAGGGGATGATGTTGAGCTGGGCGGTCTCGGCCTTGGCCCGGTCGGGATCGATGCCCAGCTTGTGCGCCAGCACCAGGAAGGCCACGTCCACCGTGTCGCCCAGGTGGCTGACCGTCTCCTCGTGCAGGCGCAGCTCCGCCTCGTTGCACAGCACCGCGCTGCGCGCCAGCTCCAGAAAGCCGGCCTGCTCCTGCTGCGTCGGGTGGCGGCCGTCCACGGTGATGCCGCCGTCGGGACGGTAGCCCTGGCCGGCCACCGCCCCGGCGACCGCCGGCCCGGCGTCGTCGAAGAGCACCAGCCGCTTCACGGTCAGCTCGTTACAGGTCAGCGTCCCGGTCTTGTCGCTGGCCACCAGGGTGCAGGCGCCGAGGCCCTCCACCGCCGGCAGGGCGCGCACGATGACGTTGCGCCGCGCCATGCGTGAGGTGGCGATCGCGAGGGCCACGGTGATCGCCACCGGCAGGCCCTCCGGGATCGCCGCCACCGCCAGGGCGACGGCGACCAGGAAGACGGTCAGGATCGACAGGCCCTGGGCGAGCTGCACCGCCGCCAGGACGCCGATGGCGACCAGGGTGGCGATGCCGATCCAGCGGCTGAACTGCTCCAGGCGGGCGATCAGCGGCGGCTGCGCCATGTCCGGCGCCGCCAGCGCGGTGGCGATGCGGCCGATCTGGGTGTGGGCGCCGGTAGCCGCCACCAGACCCTGGGCGCGTCCGGTCAGCACGGTGGTGCCGGCAAAGAGCAGGTTCGTGCGCTCGGCCATGGGCGCCGCCTCGTGCAGCACCGCCGCGGCGTCCTTCACCACCGGCAGGGATTCGCCGGTCAGGAGCGATTCGTCGACGCTGAGCTCCTGCTGGCGCAGCAGGCGCAGGTCGGCGGGCACGGCGGTACCGGACTCCAGGCGCACCACGTCGCCCGGCACCAGCCCGGCGGTGTCGAGGCGTATCGCCACGCCGTCGCGCAGCACCACCGACGTCGCCTGCAGCATGCGGTCAAGGGCGGCCGCGCTCTGCTCCGCCTTCCACTCCTGCACGCCGCCGATCAGCGCGTTGAGCTGCAGCACCACGAAGATGAAGGCCGCGTCGCTCCACTCGCCGACGATCAGCGAGACCACCGTGGCGGCCAGCAGCAGATAGACCAGCGGGCTCTTGAACTGGCGCAGGTAGACGACCAGCGGCGGTGTGGTCTCGCGCCGCGGCAGCCGGTTTTCGCCGTAGCGCTCCAGGCGCTCGGCCGCCGCCGCCGCCGTCAGGCCGCCGCGGCCGCTGTCCAGCACCTCCAGGGCCTCTTCCGCCGACAGCGCCTGCCAGGCGCCGCGCGGCGGCGGCGCACCGGCAGGCGGGTGTTGCGGAGAAACGGCGGGACTGGGCTCAGCCATGATACCGCAAAGAATGCGTGGCGGGCGCGGAACCCACAAGCGACAGATTTATCGCGGGCGTGACCGGCGTCGTCAGACCGTCAGTATCTTGCCGGGGTTCATGATGTTGTCGGGGTCGAGCGCCACCTTCAGCTGGCGCATCACCGCCAGGGCGTCACCGTGCTCGGCCTGCAGGAAGCGCATCTTGCCGGTACCCACGCCGTGCTCGCCGGTGCAGGTGCCCCCCATGGCGAGCGCGCGCATCACCATGCGCTCGTTCACGCCCTCGGCCTTGGCCATCTCCTCCGGGTCGTCGGGGTCGATGACGAAGGTCAGGTGGAAGTTGCCGTCGCCGACGTGGCCGACGATGGGCGCCAGCACGCCGGTCTCGTCGATGTCCTTGCGGGTCTCCAGGATGCACTCGGCCAGGCGCGAGATCGGCACGCAGACGTCTGTCGCCCAGGCGCCGGAGCCGGGCTTCAGGGCCAGGCAGGCGAAATAGGCGTTGTGCCGCGCCTCCCAAAGCTTGGTGCGGTCCTCCTGGCGCGTCGCCCACTGGAAGTTGGAGCCGCCGTATTCATGGGCGATCCCGCCGACCAGCTCGGCCTGTTCCCTGGCCCAGGCCTCGGTGCCGTGGAACTCGAAGAACAGCGTCGGCTTCACCGGGTAGTCGAGCTTGGAATAGGCGTTGATGGCCTTGATCTGCAGCTCGTCCAGCAGCTCGATGCGGGCCACCGGGATGCCGGACTGGATGGTCAGGATCACCGTGTCGACGGCCCCTTCCAGGGTGTCGAAGGAGCAGACCGCCGCGGCCATGGCCTCGGGGATACCGTAAAGGCGCAGCTGCACCTCGGTGATGATGCCGAGCGTGCCTTCGGAACCAACGAAGAGCCGCGTCAGGTCGTAGCCGGCCGAGGACTTGCGCGCCCGCCCGCCGGTGCGGATCACCCGCCCGTCGGCCAGCACCACCGTCAGGCCCATGACGTTGTCGCGCATGGTGCCGTAGCGCACGGCGTTGGTGCCGGAGGCCGAGGTTGCCGCCATGCCGCCCAGCGAGGCGTCGGCGCCCGGGTCGATGGGGAAGAACAGGCCGGTGTCGCGCAGGTGGGTGTTCAGCGTCTTGCGGGTGACGCCGGCCTGCACGCGACAGTCCAGGTCCGCCTCGTTGACCTCCAGGATGGCCTTCATGTTGGAGAGGTCGATGCAGATGCCGCCCTGGGCCGCCTGCACCTGGCCCTCCAGCGAGGTGCCGGTGCCGAAGGCGATGACCGGGCGCTTGTACTGGGCGCAGAGCTTGACGATGGCCGAAACTTCCTCGGTGCTCTCGGCGAAGGCCACCGCGTCGGGCGCCTCCATGGCGTGGTAGGAGGCGTCCTTGCCGTGGTGCTCGCGCACCGCCTGGGCGGTGGACAGGCGCTCCCCGAGCAGCGCGCGCAGCGCCTCGATCAAGGGGTCCTGCGGCTGGTTTCTCTTGTCTTCTGCGGCGTCGGCCATCGGTCTCCTCCCTCCCTGGGAGAGGCACTATAGCAGAGGTCGTGCGCAGGCGTGCAATGCCCGCATAGCCACCCCGAAGGCGGGGGATTCAGGGAACGGGGATGTTCCGCCAGGGGGCTTCCCTAAGGGCTGGACCGCATCTGCTCCGGCAGCCAGGTGGCGATCTCCGGGAAGGCCACCACCAGGATCACGGCCAGCACCATGATGCCGAACATCGGCAGGGCCGCCCGGGCGATGAAGGGAATCTCGTGGTGGGTCATGCCCTGCAGGACGAAGAGGTTGAAGCCCACCGGCGGGGTGATCTGCGCCATCTCCACCACGATGACCAGGAAGATGCCGAACCACAGCATGTCGATGCCGGCCTGGCGCACCATGGGCTCGACCACGGCCATGGTCAGCACCACCGCGGAGATGCCGTCCAGGAAGCAGCCGAGCACAATGTAGAAGACCGTCAGCGCGGCGATGAGCGCCAGCGGCGACAGCTCCAGCGAGCCGATCCAGGCCGCCAGGTCGCGCGGCAGGCCGGTGAAGCCCATGGAAAGGGTGAGGAACTTCGCGCCGGCGAGAATGAGGGCGATCATGCAGGAGGTGCGGGTCGCGCCCATCAGGCTCTCGATGAAGCTCTCCTTGTTCAGCGAGCCCTGCAGGAGGGAGAGCACCAGGGCGCCCACCACGCCCAGCACCGCGGCCTCGGTCGCCGTGGCGATTCCGGCGTAGATCGAGCCCAGCACCGCCAGGATCAGCAGGATCACCGGCATAAGGGAGAAAGAGTCGCGGAACTTCTGCAGGAACCCCGTGGCCGCCTCGCGCGGCGGCATGGACTCCGGCTTCAGCAGGGCGCGGAAGAAGATGTAGCCCATGAACAGCAGCGCCAGCATGACGCCGGGGAAGACCCCGGCCATGAAGAGGCCGGCGATCGACTCGTTCACGGTGACGCCGTAGACGATGAGGATGATCGAGGGCGGGATCAGCAGGCCCAGGGTGCCGGCCCCGGCCAGGGTGCCGATGATCATGTTCTCCGGATAGCCGCGGCGGCGCAGCTCGGGGATCGACATCTTGCCGACCGTGGCCACCGTGGCCGCCGAGGAGCCGGAGATCGCGGCGAAGAGCGCGCAGCCGGCCACGTTCACGTGCAGCAGGCGTCCCGGCATGCCGCCCAGCCAGGGCGAGAGCCCCTTGAAGAGGTCCTCGGACAGCCGCGTTCGGAAGAGGATTTCGCCCATCCAGATGAACAGCGGCAGGGCGGTCAGCGTCCAGGAGGAGGACGCGCTCCAGATCGTCGTCGCCATGGCGTCGCCGGCCGGGCGGCTGGTGAAGAGTTCCATGCCGACCAGCGCCACGCCGAGCAGCGACAGGCCGACCCAGACGCCGCTGCCGAGCAGGAAGAACAGCACGCCGAGGAAAAGCAGGGTGAGGAGCAGGTTTTCCATGTCAGGCCTAGCCCACTTCGTCTTCCGGCGGCGCCTCGACCGGCGCGTCCGGCTTGTGGTCCAACGGCGCGCCCAGCACCACCGAGACCAGGCGGTCGGCCAGCGCGAGGGCCAGCAGCACCGCGCCCAGCGCCATGCCGATCTGCGGGATCCACAGCGGCGTGGCGTCGGCGCCCTCGCTGACGTCGCCCAGCATGTGGGAGATGCGCACCATCTTGACCGAGTACCAGGCGAGGTAGCCGGCCAGGAAAGTGCCCACGGCCAGGCACCACAGCTCCGCCGCGCGGCGCCGCGGGCCGGAAAACTTGTCGATGAAGAGGGCGACGCGGATGTGCCCGCCCTTGCCGAAGGTGTAGGCCAGGGCCAGGAAGGACGAGGTCGCCATGGCGTAGCCGGCGTAGACCGTCAGGCCCGGCACGTAGAGGCCCAGCAGGCGGGTGATGATGGACAGCAGCACCAGCACCGCAATGGCGATCAGGCCGAGGCCGGCGAGAACCCCCGCGGCCAGGTAGAGCCGGTCGAGCGCGGCGCGCATCTTGTGTCGCTTCCCCCGAAGAAGAGAGCGGCCGGCGATCCCCTCACCGGCCGCGGCTCCTTCTCAGACCTTACATCGCCTTGTAGGCGTCGATGACGGACTTGCCGTTGTCGCCGGCACGCTCCAGCCATTCCTTGGTCATGGTGGCGCCGATCTCTTCGAAGTCGGCCTTCAGCTTGGCGCTCGGCGCCTCGACGACCATGCCGTTTTCCGCCAGCTTTTCCTTGTACCAGTCGGACAGCTCGCGGGCCTTGTTCCAGCCCCGCTCCTCGGCGGCGGCGGCGGCATCCAGCACGACCTTTTGCAGCTTCGGATCAAGGCCTTCCCAGGCCGCCTTGTTGACCACCACCATGTTCTTGGGCAGCCAGGCCTGGACGTCGTACCAGTACTTCACATGCTCCCAGATCTTGCGGTCGTAGCCGGTCGAGCCGGAGGAGATCATGGAATCGGCGACGCCGGTGGCAAAGGCTTGCGACAGTTCCGCCGCCTCGATCTTGGTCGGCACCGCGCCCATCAGCTCGGCCAGGCGCGAGGTCGCGGCGTTGTAGGCGCGGAACTTCACGCCCTTCATGTCCGCGGCTTCGTTCACCGGGTTCTTGTTGTACAGCCCCTGCGGCGGCCAGGGCACGGTGTAGAGCAGCATCAGCCCGGCTTCGTCGAGGGTCTTCTCGAGCTGCGGCTTGGAGGCCTGATACAGCTTCCAGGAGTCGTCGAAGGAGGTCGCCAGGAACGGCAGGGCGTCGACCTCGAACAGCGGGTTCTCGTTGCCGAGAGCGGAGATCAGGCGCTCGCCGATCGGCGCCTGGCCGGTGCGCACGGCGCGATAGATCTCGCCGCCGCCGAACAGCGAGCCGCCGGGATGGGCGACGATCTCCAGTTCGCCGCCGGAAGCCTTGGTGACCTCCTCGGCGAACTGCGCCGCGTTTTCGGAATGGTAGTTGCTGGCGGCATAGGCCAGCGGCATATCCCACTTTTCGGCAGCCGCGGCGCTGTTGGCCGCGAGGCCCAACGCAACGACGGAAGCAATCCCGCCAAGGGATTTAAGGAACGTCTTCATTATATGTCTCCCTGTTTGGCCTTCGGCGGGACTTTGGTGCCCGCAGAGTTTCCCCAATGAACCTTCAGGCCAGATCCTGCATGAGGGCCCGCACTTCCGCGCCCTTCAAGGGCTTAACTTTAGGCGCGGGGCCTGCCGGCAGGCAACTGACGCCATACAATGACACTTTATCGATAATTTATCAACGTTTTCGTTTCGACCCTTTCCCCCCGGCCTCAGAGGGCCGCCAGGCGCGCCTCCACCAGGGTGACCAGGTCGTAGACCGGCAGGCCGAGGGCCCGGGACAGCGCTTCGCGGTAGGGCGGCAGGTTGGTGCATTCCAGCACCACGGCGCCCAGGTCCGGGTGGGCGGCCTGCAGCGCGCGCCCGGCGGCCAGCACGTCGGATTCCGCCGCCGCCGGGTCCAACACCGCGAGGTCCTGGGTGATCACCCGGTGCAGCTCGCCGCCCTCCTCCAGCCCGGCGAGCGGCGTGTCCGCCGGGGCGCCGGCGGCGGCGAGGTGCGCGGGCGAGAGGCGGCGCGCATCGATGGTGATGACGCCGACCCGCCGGCCCCGGGGCAGGTCTGCCTCTATGTCGGGGATCTGCAGCAGGCTGGAGGTCACGACCGGCACCGGCAGGGCGTCTGCCAGCGCCTGCTGCGCGGTCACCAGGAACCCGCAGGAGGTGGTGACGAGGTCCGCGCCCTCGGCCGCCAGCTCCCGCCCCGCCGCGACGAAGGCCTCGACCAGGCCGTCGGGCAGCGGCCCCGCGCGCACGACGGCGGCCACGTCGGCGGGCTGCACCACCTTGTAGAGGCTGGGCCCGGGCCAAGTCGCCGGGTTGCCGACGTCGCCCGGCGGACGCGGAAATGAGGTTCTCAGCATGAGGATGCCCAGGGCGGGCTGGCCATCTGCGCGCATGCGTCATCCTAGCGCCTTCCCCCGCGGACCGGAATGCCGCTAAACTCATGCGCAAAATCGACAGGGAAGCAAACGACTCCAGGTATGAGTGAGGCCGACAAGCCCACCCGGCTCTCTTCCCAGGAGAAGAGCCTGCAGCTCATGCTGCTCAGTATGACGGTGCCGTTCCGTGACGGCGGCGGCATGGTTTTCCCGCTGGGCTTTCCCTTCGCCGGCTACCAGCTCGACGAATGGCAGTTCGAGCGCTACCGCTCGCTGCTGGACCGCAGCCTGCTGAGCGCCGAGATGAAACGCGAAGGGCGCATCGTGCTTGCCGTCTTCGCGACGCTCGTCGGCGTGATCATCGGCGGCAGCGTCATCTCCTTCTCCTTCGCGTTCTTTGAAGTAAGTTCCTACGGCCAGAATATCCGCCAGTGGTTTCCCGTGCTGTGGTTCGCCCCCTTCGTCTTCTTCGTGGTCTACAGCTACGTTTTCGCACGGCGCTATGCGCGCGTCGTGCAGGAGCAGTTCCCGGGGGCCCGCCGGACCGCGCGCAGCGCCTTTCTGCGGCGGCGGATTCTGGGCTACATCGTCGCGAAGTCCTTCAGGCCGGTCCGGTCCCTGGTCATGGTGGTCTTTGCCCTGCCCCTCGGTGCCCTGCTGCTCGCCGCCGGTCTCTGGATACCGATCCTCTTCTACGCGCTTTTGGGCTCCCTGCTGCTGCTGATCGCCGTTTTCCAGGGCAGTCTGCTCCTGGTCTTCTGGTCCTTCCGGCGCGCCCACGGCCGCGGCCCCACCGCAGAAGACCTGCAGCCGGTATGAGGGTGTGACAAAAAAGCGCCCCCCGCGGTCTTTGCTCCATATCAATGAGCCGGTCCGGGCTCTCTCATAGAACCGTCGCCATCCCCCACCTGACGACGCCGGAAAAGGGCGCGTCACCTTTTGGAGACGTTATCGATGCAAGGAACCAGCCTGCAGCTTTCACGGCCTCTCACCGCCGCCCTGGTCACGGCAAGCCTGGCGTTGGCCGTTCTCATCTTCGCCCCCCAGGCCTCCGCCCAGGCCCAGGGTCGTAACGGCGACGGCGACATGCTGCGCCTGCAGGACCAGCTGCGCGACTGCCGCGGCGACGACTGCGTGCCGGTCCGCGACCAGATGATGACCCAGCTGCGCCAGCGCCTGGACAACTGCGCCGGCGGCCAGTGCGAGCAGATCCGCGAGCGCCTGCGGCTGCACGAGCAGGTGCAGGGCTGTCACGGCGACGGCACCCGCGGCTGCCGCCAACTGCGCATGCAGGAGCGCGAGCAGGTCCGCCCCCGCTACGGCTACGGCAATGGCGGTGGCATGGGTGGCGGTATGAGAGGCGGTATGGGCGACGGTATGCGCCGCGGCCGCGGCAACTGAACCGCCGACCGGAAACTTTTCCCACTTCGGGAAAGCAAGCGGCTCTCAGGTCTTCGCGTGCAAGAGCCGCTCGCGCGCCGGGGCCGCCAGGGTCTCAGCCCTCGGCGGCCTTCGGATAGAAGCCGAAGCTGCGGCCTTCGCCGTCCTTGCCGTAAGCGCTGATGGCAATGCCGCCTTCGTTGAGGAAGAGGCGCGCCTCGATCCGCAGGCCGCTGTCGCAGGTGGCGGTCCAGTCGGCGTCGGTCGGCGTCTGCAGCACGTAGCTGCCCTCGCACTCGTCGTTCACCTCGGGCAGGGTCAGGCGCAGGCCGCCTTCCACGCCGGCGCGGTTGTAGTAGGCCCGCCCGCTCTTGATGTCACCGCGGCCCTGCCAGCCGACCTTGACCGCCTCGCTGATCCAGGGGGACGGCTCGGCCGGTACCTCGGCGACCCGGCCGCCCTGGCGCAGGCAGGCCCAGGGATGGGAGACGAAGTAGGCACGGCCATTGACCTCGCACTCCAGGCGGGTCTCGGCTGGCTGGTTCATGGTGCCGCTGCAGCCCGCGGCAAGCCCCGCCAGGGCCAAGGCCAGGAATCCCACTCCCGCAAGCTTCATCGCCAGCGCTCTCCCACTTGGTCCCACACCACAATTAAAGGTAGATTGCACGCCGCAGCGACGCAACAGGACTTCGCGGGGGTGGGGACAGGATGAAAGGTATTCAAACAATCGCCGCGCTGGCCGGCGGCCTGCTGGTTGCGATGGCAGGCCCGGCCGCGGCGCAGGACGCCCAGGCGCTGAAGGAGGAGTGCCTGTCGCAGAGGGAAGCGACACACGGCGAGCCTCCGGAAAGCGCGGCTTTTCAGGATGCGCTGGCGCTGTGCAAAGATGCCCTCGCCGCCAATCCCGACGATGCTGAGCTCAAGGCGCTGGTCAGCATCGGCCTTCTGCATAAGGGTGATCCGGAAACGGCTATCCCGCTTGCCACCGAAGCAGCGGAAGCCGGCAATGCCACAGGCCAGACGATCCTCGGCACCCTCTATGCGAATGGCGAGGGGGTCGCGCAGGATTACGCCGAGGCCTTTCGACTGTTCCATCTCGCCGCCGAACAGGGCGAAGCGACCGCCCAGGCAAGCCTGGCTCTGATGTACCTGGACGGACTGGGGGTCGAGCGTGACTTCGCCCTGGCGCGCGAACTGGCCGAGAAGTCGGCCTCCTCCGAGAATGCCAAGGGCCTGAATGCCCTCGGTATGTTATATCTCTATGGTCAAGGCGTGGACCGCGACCCCGTTCGGGCGCTCCGCTACTTCGAGCAGGCGGCGGAGGCAGGCGATAGCGACGCCTATCACAACATCGCTGTCACCTATCTCAAGGGAAATGGCATCGAGCAAGACCTGCCGCTTGCCTTGAAGTGGCTCGACCGGGCCATCGAGGCAGGCAATGTCGATGCCCACAACACGCTCGGCTACATGTACCTGCAGGGCATCGGCGTCGAAAAGGACCTCGACCAGGCCTTGTCGCATATTCGTCAGGCCGTGGAAGGCGGCAGCGCGGACGCGCAAAATAATTTGGGCAGTTTGTATCTGAAGGGCATCGGCGTTGAAAGGGACCTCGACAAGGCACTGGCGCTTATTCGCAGTGCCGCGGAAAACGGCAGCGCGGGGGGACAGAACTCGCTCGCGGCGATGTATGTGAAGGGAAATGGCGTCGAGCGTGATGTCGAGCAGGCCTATTATTGGGCAAAGAAGAGCGCCGAGGGCGGCGACCCGGAAGGCCAGAACACGCTCGGCGTCATGTATCTGCGGGGCTGGGGCGTCGAAAGCGACATCGATACCGCGGTTCGGCTGATTCAGAATGCCGCCGAGGGCGGCAGCGCCCAGGCCCAGAACAACATGGGCATATTCCACGAGAGGGGCATCGGCGTGTCGCGCGACGAGGAACAAGCGCTCGAATGGTACCGGCGCGCCGCCGCCCAGGGCCACGAAGGAGCGGCGGCCAGCGTCCGCCGCCTCGAGAGCGCCAACTAACTAAAGACTCGACGCCGAGCGGGCCGCCTGGTCGTAGAGGCCGGAAAGCGCGCGCAGCAGGTCGGCGGCCTCACCGATCTGCTCGTTGAGCTCCCCCGCCTTGTCGCCGCCGAAGGCGGAAAAGGCGCTGACCAGGCAGTCCTCGCGCACCTCTCGGTACTTCACGCAGGCCGCCTGCCCGTCCTCCGTCGTCGCATAGAAGATCTCCTTGCCGCGCTTGTCGCCGGCGACGAGGCCCAGGCGCGAGAGCTTCTTCAGGGCATAGTTCACCGTGTGGCTGTCCTCGATGTTGAGG
>JBNKHC010000003.1:0-2416 GCA_050290145.1 Kiloniellaceae bacterium
GGGCTCGTCCAGCACCAGCAGGCGCGGGCGCATGACCAGGGCCCGGGCGATGGCGAGCTGCTGCTGCTGACCGCCGGAGAGGTCACCGCCGCGGCGCTTCAGCATGTCCTTCAGCACCGGGAAGAGCTCGTAGATCTCTCCCTCCACATGGCGCTTGTCGCGCGGGATGGCGGCATAGCCGGTACGCAGGTTTTCCTCCACCGTCAGCAGGGGAAAGATCTCGCGCCCCTGGGGCACGAAGGCGATGCCGCGGCGCGCGCGCTGATGCGGCGCCAGGCCGCCCAGCACCTCTTCCTCCCAGACGATCCCGCCGCTCTTGACCGGCTGCTGTCCGCAGATGGCGCGCAGCAGGCTGGTCTTGCCGACGCCGTTGCGGCCCATGACGCAGGTCACCTCGCCCTTGGCTGCGTTCAGTGAGACGCCACGCAGAGCCTGGCTGGCGCCATAAAAGAGATCGATATTCTGCACCTGCAGCATTGCTTCAGCGCCCCCCGCCTAGCGCCCGAGATAGACTTCGATGACGTGCTGGTTGTTCTGCACGCTCTCCAGCGTGCCTTCGGCCAGCACCGAGCCCTCGTGCAGCACCGTGACATGACAGTTCAGCGCCTTGATGAATTCCATGTCGTGCTCGACCACTACCACGGAGTGATCGCGGGCGATCTCCTGCAGCATCTCCGCGGTCTTGGCGGACTCGGCGTCGGTCATGCCGGCGGCCGGTTCATCGACCAGCAGCAGCTCCGGGTCCTGCATCAGCAGCATGCCAATCTCCAGCCACTGTTTCTGGCCGTGGGAGAGGTTGCCGGCCAGGCGTCCCGCGTCCCCGGTCAGGGCGATACGCTCCAGCACCCGGTCGATGTGGTCGCGCTGCTCCCCGCTCAGCCTGGCGAAGAGGCCGGTGAAGACGTCCCGCCGACCCTTCTGCGCCAGCTCCAGGTTGTCGAAGACGCTCTGGCTTTCGAAGACCGTCGGCTTCTGGAACTTGCGCCCGATGCCCAGGTTGGCGATGGCCGCCTCATCCAGCTTGGTGAGATCAATGCCGCCATTGAAGAAGACCTCGCCGCTGTCGGGGCGCGTCTTGCCGGTGATGACGTCCATCATGGTGGTCTTGCCGGCGCCGTTGGGCCCGATGATGGCCCGCAGTTCCCCTTCCTTCACATAGAGGCTGAGGTTGTTCAGCGCCTTGAAGCCGTCAAAGCTGACGGTGACGCCGTCCATGTAGAGGATGGTGTCCGCCGCGGGATGAGGCGCGGCCGCAGGCTCCGGCGGTTGCACGACGGGCTGGGACAGGGCTTCACTCACCGGGCACCTCCTGCGCCTTGGGCTGCGCTTTCGGCCTGAAGCCGCCCGGCAGCCGCGCGCGCAGCTGGTCCAGGGAACCGACAATGCCTTTGGGCAGCAGCACCGTGACGGCGATGAAGAGGCCGCCCAGGAAGAACAGCCAGATGTCCGGCGCCGCACCGGTCAGGTAGGTCTTCGCGTAGTTCACCAGGATGGCGCCCAGGATGGCGCCATGCAGGTAGCCGCGCCCGCCGACCGCCACCCAGATGACGATCTCGATGGAGTTGGCCGGGGAGAATTCGCTGGGGTTGATGATGCCGACCTGGGGCACGTAGAGCGCGCCGGCGACGCCCGCCAGCATGGCGGAGACCGTGAAGACGAAGAGCTTGTAGTACTCGACCCGGTAGCCGAGGAAACGGGTGCGGCTCTCGGCATCGCGGATGGCGATCAGCACCCGCCCGACCTTGGAGCCGATGATCCAGCGGCACAGCAGGTAGGCCAGGATCAGCATCACCGTAGTGGCGACGAAGAGCCCCGCGCGGGTGCTGTCGGCCTGCAGATCGAAGCCCAGCAGGTCCTTGAAGTCGGTGAGGCCGTTGTTGCCGCCGAAGCCCATGTCGTTGCGGAAGAAGGCCAGCAGCAGCGCGAAGGTCATGGCCTGGGTGATGATCGAGAGGTAGACGCCGGTCACCCGCGAGCGGAAGGCGAACCAGCCGAAGACCAGCGCCAGCAGGCCCGGCACCAGCACCACCATCAGCAGGGCGAAGGGAAAGGCGTCGAAGCCGTACCAGTACCAGGGCAGCTCCTTCCAGTTCAGGAACACCATGAAATCCGGCAGCTCCGCATTGCCATAGACGCCGCGGTCGCCGATTTGCCGCATCAGATACATGCCCATCGCGTAGCCGCCGAGCGCGAAGAAGGCGCCGTGTCCTAGCGAAAGGATGCCGCAATAGCCCCAGACGAGATCTAGCGCCAGCGCCAGCATGGCATAGCAGAGATACTTGCCGAGCAGGCTGACCAGATAGGTCGGCACATGCAGAGCCGATCCGGGCGCCTGCGTCAGGTTCAGCAGCGGAACCAGGATCGCGATCGCGGCGAGGATGGTGAGCAGGATGATGCTCGCCAGCCTCCCCTTCCC
>JBNKHC010000004.1:0-12335 GCA_050290145.1 Kiloniellaceae bacterium
CCAGTCGACGGACTTCTGGGTCACCTTCAAGGTCTTCGGCATCCTCGCCCTGACCTTCGTCTTCGTCGCCTCCCAGGTCTATTTCATGCGCGCGCATATGCCCGCCGTGAGCGAGGCGGAAGACGACGCGAAAGGCCGCCAGGAAGCCGACTGATCCCGGCTGGAACTTAGGGTTTCCCGCCGCCCTATGGGGCTACCCCCATGGGGTGATTGACCCTCGGCGCGAGCGCTTCTCATACTTGCTCCAGCGAGCCCCGTATCGAAGCTGTGGGGGATCCCTTCGGGAGGTGCCTTCGGGGCGGCGCTTTTGGGCCGCCGCTTTTGGGCCGCCGTTGTGCGAAGGCATCTTGGACAGGGGGCAGTGCATGGGGCCAGACACCAGCGCGATCGTTCAGGCCTTCACGGTGGGCACGCCGCGGGACCGCCAGGCGGTGCTTGCCGCCTTGCCCGCGACCATGACCCGTGACGTCGCGCTGCAGCTCGCCGGCTCCGACGAACTCAGCATCGCCGTGGTGGCATTGGACCAGGTGACCGCCGACCATGTCGGCAGCCGCGATTCCGGCACCAGCCTGACGCTGGCGCTGGCCTGCTACCAGGTCTGCCGGCAGCTCTTCGAACAGCACGGCACCGGCCCGGCGCAGGTCTATGTGAACACGGCCGGGCGCAGCGCCCACTTCGCCGTGACCGCCCTGCGCAGCAACGGCGATTATGCCGCCGTCCTGGACCTGCTCGACGAGGCCTTGCCGTGGCTGGAAAGCGCCCGGCACCGCAGCCACCTGACCGACCTCCTCATCGCCCGCATCGAGGCCCACCTGGAGCTGAAAAAGCTCGAGCAGGCCGCGGCGCTGCTCGCCGCGGTGCCGGAGGACCTGCGCGCCCAGGACGTGCGCTTCGCCTCCCTGCGCCTGCGCCTCGCGCCGCAAGCCGAGAGAGACTGACGGCGCAGAAAGACCGCGTCTGTTTGGTGCGCGAAAAGCCGAAAAGAAAAGGCCGGCACCGCTGACGCGGTGCCGGCCGGAGTGAGGTCGGAAAGTGCAGCCAGTCGCTGCGCCTCCTGCTGCCCATCCTGCCGCTGGTCAGACCGGCAGGATTCAGGCCGCGGCAGCGGCGGGTTGCTCGGGAAACACGGGATAGAGACCCTGGCTGCGGCCGAGCTGCTGCACCAGGGCGAGGACCGAGTCGATGCAAGGGGTGGCGGCGCCGGTCAGTTGGCCCATCTCCTGCACCGCGGTCAGAAGGGCGTCGATCTCCAGCGGGCGGCCGCGCTCCAGGTCCTGCAGCATGGAGGTGCGGTGGGCGCCGACGCGCGCCGCGCCGTTGATGCGCCGTTCCACGTCGACGCGGAAGTCGGCGCCCAGCGCGCGGGCGATGGCTTCGGCCTCGACCATCATGGCCCTGGCCAGGGCGCGGGTGCCGGGATCGCTGGCGACCACGTCAAGGGTGGCGCGGGTCAGCGCGCTGATCGGGTTGAAGCAGAGGTTGCCCCACAGCTTCAGCCAGATCTCGTCGCGGATAGTCTCCAGCACCGGCGCTTTGAGGCCGCCGGTCTCCAGGGCCTCGCTGAGCGCCAGGCAACGCTGGGAGAGGCTGCCGTCGGGCTCGCCCAGGGCGAACTTGTCGCCGTAGATGTGCTTGATGACGCCGGGCGCGACGATCTCGGTCGCCGGATAGACCACGCAGCCGATTGCGCGGCGCGGGCCGACCAGGCGCCACTGGCGGTCGTCCGGGTCGACGCTGGCCAGGCGGCGCTCGCCGTGGTCGCCGCCCAGGGCGTGGAAGTACCACCAGGGCACGCCGTTCTGGCAGGTGACCACCGCCGTGTCGGGGCCCAGCAGGGGCGTCATGTGCTCGGCCGCCTCCCAGGCCTGGTGCGCCTTCAGCGCCACGATGACGTAGTCCTGCGGGCCCAGCCGGGCCGGATCGTCGGTGGCCGCGATGCGGACCAGCTTCTCCTGGCCGCCGATCAGCAGTTTCAGGCCGTTCTCGCGCAGCGCCGCCAGGTGCGCGCCGCGGGCGACGAGGGAGACCTGGACCCCTGGGGCCTGGGCCAGCTGCGCGCCGAGATAACCGCCGATGGCGCCGGCGCCGTAGATGCAGACTTTCATCTCCCCTCCTCCTCGGCCGGCCGTTTCGCCGACATCATATAGCTTTTTCTTGGGGCTACTATTGCGCCACCGGTCTTCTCCGCGCGCCGCCCCGGACCTGGAAAAAGACCGCTTGCACAAGCAGGCACGCGCGAAACCAGGGTTATTAGACCGTAAAGCGGCGGCCTTGGGGAATTGCACCAATTCTCATCAAGGCATAAGATTTTGTAATGAGAAACCTCAGGGCCAAGCTGCCGCCGGCCAACGCCCTGGTGACCTTCGAGGCGGCGGCGCGGCATCTCAACTTCACCCGGGCGGCGGCCGAGCTCAGGGTGACCCAGGCGGCGGTCAGCCGGCAGGTTCACCTGCTGGAGGACAACCTCGGCGTCCAGCTCTTCGAACGCCAGGCCCGCGGCCTGCGCCTGACCGCGCCGGGCCGGCGCCTGCACGAAGCGGTGACCATGGGCCTGGGCCACATCGCCACCACCGCCGCCGACCTGCGCCGGGTGCGCCGCGCGGGGGAGCTTACGGTCTCTACCAGCGTGACCTTCGCCAACTACTGGCTGATGTCGCGGGTGGCCAAGTTCCGCGCCTCCCATCCCGAGGTGCAGTTGCGCCTCGTCGCCTCGGCGCCGGTGCGCGATCTCACCGCCTCCGGCATCGACCTGGCGGTGCGCTACGGACGCGGCAACTGGGGCGGGGTGGAGACCCTGCACCTGCTCGACAACCACGTCTTCCCGGTCTGCGCGCCCAGCTACATGGCGCGCCGCCGCCCGCTGCAGTCGGTCACCGACCTGCTGGAGGAAACCCTGCTGCACCTGGTGGAGTACGACCGCAACTGGGTGAGCTGGGAGACCTGGCTGGCGGCCATGGGCGTCACCGCGCCGGCGCGCGGGCCGAGCCTGGAGTTCGACAACTACCTGGTGCTGACCCAGGCGGTGCTGGACGGCCAGGGCATCGCGCTGGGCGGCGGGCGCCTGGCGGAGGACTTCCTGGCGCGCGGCCAGCTGGTGCGCCCGATCGAGGCGATGCTGCGCTCCGAGCAGTCCTTCTACCTGCTGATCCCCAGCGACCAGCCGCTCAGCCCCCAGGCCAGGGCCTTCCGCGACTGGATCCTGGTGGAGGCGAAGGAGCGCACGGCGTGAGGAGGCTAATCCCCCCGGCCGCTTCCCTGGGGCGTCAGTTGAGCTGGCGGGCGAGCTGGGCCAGCGTGTAGCGCTGGCCGTCGGTCAGCGCGCCGTCGTCGATGGAGGCGACGCGCTGGATCATCTCCATGAGCTGGTCCTTCTCGGCCTCGGCCAGCTTGCCTTCCAGGTTGCGGGCGAGGCGGCGCACGGCTTCGTCCATGTTCGCCGACTGCTGCACCAGCCAGCGTCCGTAGGCGCCGATCTGCGCGGCCTCGGCGCTGTCGACCTTGAAGGCGCGGCGGCACTCCTCCGAAATCGCCTCGATCTCGGCTCGGCCGATGCCGCCCTCCATGTTGGCGAAGGCGGCCAGGATGCCGGCGGCGGCCAGGCGCGGATCGTCGATGCCGTCCAGGGGATTGACGTTGGCCTTGCGGCGGTAACCGAAGCGGCGCAGGGCGGCGCGGATGTCGTCGGCGGTCTCCATCAGCTCGCCTGCCGCCCGCGCCGCCATGTGGGCGCGCCACAGCCAGAACCCGATACCGGCGGCGATCCCCAGGACCGCCAGGACGATGTGCATAGCTGCCCCCACCCCTGATGCGGCCAAAACGAAAGCCGCCGCGAAAACCCGAAACCGGGGGAAGGATTGCCCAGGCGGCGGCGGTTTTCAATCAGAGATTGGTGGGAGGGGGCGCAAAAACACGCTTACGGACAGGCCCGCGCCTTCCGCCCGCCTCTCTAGCCTTCGGGGGCGATGAACTCGACGCGGATGCCGCCGGGGATGGCGCACATCATGTGGCGGATGGCGCCGCCGCCCAGCGGCTCCGGCGCGAACTCGATGGCGACGCCCGCGGTCGCGGCCAGCTTGTCGTGCAGGCTGTCCAGGGCGGCGCCGTTTTCGACCTGCAGGGCCAGGTGGTGCAGGCCGATGACGTTCTTGCGGTCGAAGGGCACGGCGCTCTGGGGGTCCGCGGCCTGCCAGAGGGTGATCATGAGGGTGCCGTCGGAGACGAAGACTGCCGGGTAGTCCGGCTTCTCGCCGACCTGGGCGAAGCCCAGGGTGTCGAGGAAGAAGGCGCGGGCCCGGGCCAGGTCCGGCACGGTCAGGCCGATGTGATGGGCGCCCCTGGTCATGGCGGGCGTCGCGGGGATTCCAGTTTCGGGCATCGGACAGGTCTCCTTGGGCAGTGGGGGCGGCAGCGGCGGCTTGCGCGCCGCCCTCTCCCCTAGAGAATTTCGCCCGCAGACAGAAGCGGGGGAAAGGGAAAGTCTTTATTGCCGGCACGGGAATAATGAAGCGGCGGGCCCGGCATCGGCGGACCAAGGCCATCTTTATGGGAACCTAAGGAGTTCTTGTGCTAAACCCAGCCTCGTTCTTAGCTTGCGATTCCGGTCTTGCCTTGAAGGAGCCGCCATGGCGTCGCCGCACGCGCCTGGTTTCACCCATCGGACCTACTCTCCGCGCCTGCCCGGTGCCGCGGTTCTGCTGCCTTATCTCGAGGAGATCGACCGGAACCGCTGGTACACGAACTTCGGCCCCCTTTCGCAGCGCTTCGAAGCACGCCTGGCCGCGCATTACGGCCTGGAGGCGGAGCGGGTGACCTGTGTCGCCAACTGTACCCTCGGGCTGGTGCTGGTTCTGGAGTCCTTCGAGCTGCCGCAGGGCAGCTTCTGCGCCCTGCCCAGCTGGACCTTCGTCGCCACGGCCGCGGCGGTGCGCCAGGCCGGCCTGGCGCCCTGGTTCCTGGATGTCGATCCCGAGACCTGGCAGCTGACGCCGGAGATCGTCGAGGCCGCGCTGCCGGCGGCGCCGGGCCCGGTCGGCGCGGTGCTGACCGTGGCCACCTTCGGCGACCAGGTCGATGCCGCCGCCTGGGCCGCCTTCCGCCGCCGCCGCGGCCTGCCGGTGATCACCGACGCCGCCGCGGGTTTCGATACGGTGACCCCGGCGCTGGCCCCGGCGGTGGTCAGCCTGCACGCGACCAAGCCGCTTGGCATCGGCGAGGGCGGCTTCGTGGTCTGCGAGTCCACCGCCCAGGCCGAAGCGGTCCGCCGCCGCTCCAATTTCGGCTTCGACCGGCACCACGCCGCCGCCTGGCGCGGCAGCAACGCCAAGCTCAGCGAGTACGGCGCCGCGGTCGGTCTCGCCGCGCTCGACGCCTGGCCGCAGACCCGCCGCGCCTTCCTGCGCCTCGGTGAAACCTATCGCCAGGCCCTCGCGGCCGGCCCCGGCGGCTTCGATCTCGCGCCGCCGTTCCGGCGCAGCGCCGTCAGCTCGACCTGCAACCTGCTGCTGGCGCAGCCGCGCGCGCAGGAGGTGATCGCGCAGCTGCACCGTGCCGGCATCGAGGCGCGGCAGTGGTGGGGCGGCGGCTGCCATGCCCAGCCGGCCTATGCCCGGGACCCGCGTCAGCCGCTGCCGGTCACCGAAGATCTGGCCCGGCGCACGCTGGCCCTGCCCTACCATCCGGAACTGTCGCCGGCGGCGATGGCGGAAATCGCCGGGGCGTTGCACGACGCCGTGGCGCAGCCCGCCGGCTGACCCGCAGCGGCGAAGACGCCATGTCGAAACTACAGCGCGTCGTCACGCTGGTCCCGAAGGGGGACTTCAACCACAACCTCCTGCCGCTTTTCGTTGGCGAGCTCGGCAAGGCGATCGAGGCCCGCGGCCTGGAGCACGTGGCGCTCGACGGCGGCGCGCCCGGCTTCCGGCGCGACCTTCTGAAGCTCGCGGCCGATCCGGCCACGGCCATCTACGCGGGCCACCGTTTCTACGACATGAGCCTCGTGCACTCGGAGATTCATAGCAACGAGCGCGCCAACCTCTTCGAGGTGCTCGACCGCCCGGTCTTCGCCCGCCTGGCCGATCATCCCTACACCCGCTTCATGTGGGCGCGCATCGACGGCGCTTCGCCGACGACTCACTTCTTCACGTCGACGCCGGAGTTCGAGCGCGAAGCGAGGTTCCTCAATTCGCGGCTGACCAACTTCCACCCCGTCACGCCGTCGCTGACGGTGCCGCTGCCGGACCCGAAGGGCGTCCGGCCCTTCGCGGAACGGCCCATCGACATCTTCATGCCCTGCAGCTTCAACAGCGCCGTGCCGTCCATGGAAGATCTGCGCCGGCACTACAAGGAGCGGAACAGCCCTGTCGTGGGCCTCATCGACGAGCTCTACGAGCGTGGAATGGAGGAGCCCGAAACGTCTCTTCTCGATGTCTTCCTGCAGGCCCACGAGCGGCATATCGGCAAGACGTTTTCGGTTTCCGCGCCGCTGACCGACCGTGACATGCGGGCCCTGCTGGTGCTCTCCGCCACCGAAGTGAAGGTCAGGTGCGCCCGCCGCTTCACAGCGTTGGCCAACCTGGCCGGCCTGGACCGCAGCCTGCGCATCGCAGTTACCATCAAGGACTATCAGCGCGGCGACATCGCCGAGTTGCAGGACTGTCCGAACATCGAATGGATCGGCAAGGTCGATGCCGGCGAGGCGCAGCGTCTCTATCTCTCCTCGAAGTTCGTCGTCAACGTCAATCCTACCTACGTCAACCTGGTCAGCGAGCGGGTGCGCAACGCCATGGCGCACGGCTGTTGCGTCATTTCCGACAAGTCGGCCCACGCCGCCGGAGTCTTTGCCGAGGGCGAAGAGATCCTCTTCATGGACGGCTTCGACCCGCGGCCGCTGAACGATTTCCTGGTGACGCAGACCGAGGCGGCGCAGGCCATCGGCGCGCGCGCGAGGGAGAGGGTCCTGGCGGATTTCTCCATCCCCCGCCTGGCCGAGGAGATCGTCTCGGTCATGGAAGCGGTGCTGTAGGGCGCGCCGCCCCCGCTTGACCGGCGGCTAGGAAAAGATCTTCACCTCTTCGGAGTCCCCGCTGCGCTGCGCCGGCACGCCGACGTAGAGGCCGCCGGGCTCGGTCGAGCGCGTCACCAGGGCGCCGGCGGCGACGATGCAGCGGTCGGCCACGGTGATCCCGTCGCGCAGCGTCGCCCGCACCCCCAGGAAGCTCCGCGTGCCGATCCGGCTGCCGCCGGCCAGGGTCACGCCGGGGGCCAGGAAGGCATGGTCGCTGATGCGGGCGTGGTGCGAGACCTGCACCCCGGCGCGGATGACGCAGTTGGCCCCGATCTCCGCAAAGGGCTCGACCACGGCATTCTCGAAGATCAGGCTGCCGGGGCCGAACGACAGGTCCGGCCAGGTGCGCGCGCCGCTGGCGACATAGCTGGCGAAGGCATAGCCCCGGGCCCTTGCCGTCTCATAGCGCTCGGCGCGCAGCCTGTTCACCTGGTGCGGGCCGACGGCCAGCAGCAGGTCGTGGTCCTGCGGTGCGAACTGCTGCTCCAGCTCTTCGAAGGGCACCACCGGCAGGCCGTGCATCCGTCCGTTCTTCAAGGCCGCAGCGTCGACGGTAAAGCCCGCCACCTCGTGCGGGCTGTCGTGACTGAGGCAGTACCAGACCAGGCTCGCGAAGTCGCCGGCGCCAAAGAGCACCACCTTGCGGGCCTTGCTGTTGTCTGAGGACTGGGGCATGACGCGGGCGGCTTCGATCTCTTTTGGGCGTTGGCGGGGCGACTCGGCGTTGCTGGGGCAGTGTAGCCGCTCGACGTCGGGGGAGGTTAAGACTTTGGAGCCGGCTGGCAAGGGCCGAACTCTATGGCTGAACCAACCACGCCTAGCGGGTACCCTTTGCCCGGCGAGTCCCGGAGGCAGTCCAAAGGGGCAGCTTGAGTATCTGAACCTGCGCCCTGAAAATGAGGTCTTGCCGTGCCATCCACAGTCATCATCACCGCCGCGAACGCGAAGTTTTTCCGTCTGCTCGCGGGTCTTATGCTGTCGATCGAGCGGCATCAGGGGCCGCATAAGACAGCAGTGGGATTCCTCGATATCGGCCTTACGCCGGAGCAGCGGGACTGGTTGGCACCGCGGATCGCGCAGCGTGTCGAGCCGGGCTGGGACCTGGAACTGCCGGAGAAGCTGCGCCGGGAAAAGCCCCATCTGCGCGCGCTGACGGCGCGCCCCTTCCTGCCGAGTTACTTTCCCGGCTACGACACCTACCTGTGGATCGACGCGGATGTCTGGCTGCAGGACTGGCGTGGAGTCGAACTCTACGTTCGCGGTGCGCAGCTTGCGGACCTCGCCGCAACGCCGCACACCGACCGGGCGTACCGGTTCAACCGGGCCATCCCTCAGCATTCCTATCAGCAATTCACCGCCGGTTATGGCAAGGCCGTGGCGGGCGAACTGGCACATCGCCAGCATCTGAACGCGGGCATCTTCGCGGCGCAGGCGGACTCCCCGCTTTGGTCGGCTTGGGCCGATGCCTATCAGAAGGGCATCGTCACCTCCAGCGGCGTCATGACCAACGATCAGACGGCGCTCAACGTCGCTTGCCACAGTGGCGGTTTGCGCATGCAGCTCCTGCCGGCGCTCTACAACTGGCAGTGCCACCTGGCTTTGCCTTTGTGGGATCCGCGCGCCGGCCGCTTCTGCGAGCCCCATCTGCCGAACGCGGCTCTCTCCATGGTGCACCTCACGCACACGGCCAAAGACAGCGCCTACAGCATTCGCGGTCTGGACGGGAAAGTCCGTGAAATGACGCTGCAGAACCCTGAGGTGGACTCAGCAGCCTTGCCGCTGGACGGGTCTTGACCACCGGGGTCCAAAGCCATCCGGGGCGCTTGCCTGGAAGTTGCGGGGTGAGCAGCCTGGACCGCCGAAAGACGCGGGGATATAGTAATTTTCTATGAAATAACCATCTAAGATTGAAGAATGGGTTCCCGCGTCAAAGCTTCCGGCCTGGGCAAGTGTTGTGCCTTCGGGCATGTCTCTGACGGTCAGGCCTATCTCGTTGACGGCCTGTTCCCGGAGGTGCAGCACATCCCGCTTGCTGTCGGCCAGGATGCCGCTTCCCTGCTCGCGCAGGTCGAGCCGGACAGCCGGTGGTTCATGTGGCATGTCTTCGTGACGTACAAGGGGGGCATTCCACACGACCGTGAGGCGCTCTCCGCCGGTCTTCGCGAGAGGGGGCTCCTTGCGATCAACGAGGGGGTGGTTGATGCCTCAAAGCGTCACACGCAGGCCCTCCTCTCCCAGCTCGGTCTGCCGACGACGATCGCGGACCCGGCGGGCGATCCCGAGGAGATCTTGTTCTTCAAGTCGAACTACAATTTCGGCGGGGTCGCCGAACGGCGCCTGTCAGCGGAGGTTCGCGACTTCTTCGGGATCCGGCTGCCGCACCGGGCGACGCCTTTGTTCAGGAACTACAACGTCTATCGGCGCAAGGAATTCAAACCGCAGGCCTTCGAGATCAAGGACATTTTTCTCGAACGCTACGTGGCCAACAAGCAGCACGTGTTCTTCCGGGCCTTCATCGCTTTCGATGCCGTGGTGCTCAGCCGGGTGGTGAACAAGGAGATCATCAAGAAAGCGGCGCACGGCGAGCAGCGCGACGATTACTTTCTTTCCTTCGAGGAGGCCGAAGCCGGATTTCCTTCAGCGCCGGATGACCTCGCGCGCCGGGTCATGAGCGACATGCATCGCTTCTGCCGGGCCTTCAAGCTGGACATGGGCGGGGTGGATGTGCTGCTGGATGACGCGGGGACGCCCTATATCATCGACGCCAATCCGACGGCCTACGGCGGCGAGAACCTCAAGCGCCCCGGCATCTGGCGGCACCTCGTCGACGGGCTGCGGCAGCATGCGAAGAACACGGCATCTCCGGTGGCCTGAAGGCAAACCCTGAGCCTGCCGCAGCGGCGACGGGATCGGCTAATTTCTGGAGGGCCAGGCGGACTCGACAGGATTCTAACCTGTGACCTCTGCTTTCGGAGTCGGTTCACTGCCCTGTCCGAATTGCACGACTGAACGACTTGTAGAGTCGGTCGAGCCACGGGGCAGAGGTCGCGCCTTTTCAAGGCCGCTCGAAGGCATTGAGTTCAGGTGGAACGCCTTCACGCCGGACCGGCCATGCTTGATCGGCAGTCGCGACAAGGTGCGATCAATCAGTCGCTCGTCGAGGCCCTTGGGTAGAATCCCCCGGCGCGGTCGAGTTCCCTCCACCCGCAAGTTTCGAACCCCCAGCTACTGCGGGGGTGCAAAGCTTGGCAGAAGAACGATGTTGCCTTCGCTGGAGCTTCGCAGGCGCTCGGGACGAACCGCCTGATAGGCGTCGGAACGGTACCACTCGAGCGCTTTTGCTTTTGAGGGGAACCTAACGACGACCGTCCAGTTGCCGACCCAGTCGCCTTCCAACTGCTCGCGTTCCGGTGTCGCAGCCAGCAGTTCGGCGCCGGCCTCGACCAGCATAGGACCAACCTTGGCGGCGTAGGATTCGGAATATCTGGTCTGATCGGTGATCTGAACCTGCGCAACAAGATAGACGGGGCTCTCGGCTGCAAGAGCAGAGCCACTATGGAGGATGGCCGCGACTGTCAGTGCGATTCGGAAGATATGCTTCATGATCGCCCCCCTTCTTCAAAGAGTTGTCGAGATCGTCGCGTTTTATTACTCTGGGCAAAAATACTCGACAACGCGAGATTTTGATAATCAGCGGGCAAAAATGCACACAGCAAGATTTACATGACGTTACCGTGGTCCGAACTGCCATATCTGCTGGCACTGACCCGCACAGGGACATTGAGCGCGGCTGCAAGCCTGCTCGGAGTCGATCGGACGACCGTTGCCAGACGCATCGAACAGCTCGAAGACAAGCTGAACGAACCGCTATTTGAACGCATTGAGGGGCGCCACACGTTGACGCCGTTCGGGCACCGCGTGTTTGCCGCCGCGGAAAGCGCCGAACAGGAATTGCATCTCCTTGAGGGGCGGCTGAGTGGTGCCGCGTTGCACCGCCGAAAGGTCAGGGTCTCGCTCTCCGAACATCTGATGATTACGCTCGCGGGGTCCTTCCGCGACTTCATGGCCAGGCACGCGGACATCGTTCTGGAACTCACCGCAACGGACCGCTTGGTCGATCTGGCGCACTACGAGGCCGACGTGGCGCTGCGCTTGTGCCGGACCGAGCCGCGCAACCTGACAACACGAACGATCGGAAAGCCGGTATTTGCGCTTTACTGTCGCAAAGGCTGCGAGATCTCGAACAATCGCTATATAGCCAGGCCAAGCGAGGAACGGGTTCCGCGCTACGTCCTAAAGCACATGCCGGCTGCAGAGCTATGCATGGCGGTAGACGGTATCGTCTCCATGCGGGAAATGATTGCCGAGGGAGCCGGCATCGGCGTCCTTCCGCGGTATTTCGGGGACCGGGACGCGCGGATCGAACGCTGCTCCAGTGCTTTGCCGAATGCCGGGTTCGCTCTCTACATTCTGACGCGGCCGGAACAGCAGAGGCTTCATCGAATCAAAACTTTTGTCGCGCATGTCGAAGCCTGTTTGGGCGGGATGCCGGGGTTCGACCGCGGCGACGGCTCTTCCTGGATGCCAGGTTCAACGTCAACCTGACGCCGACCTATACCGCCTGCGTGACCGAGCGGGTGAGCAACGCCATGTTGCTCGGCTGTTGCGTGATCTCCGACAGGAACAGCTACCTGGCCGGGCGCTTCGGCGAGGATCGGGAGATTCTCTTCATGGACGACTGCGACCCCAGCGGCTTGGCGCCTTATTTCCGCGAGCGTCTCGATGACGCCCAGGCCATCGCCGAGGCCGGCCGCCGGAAGGCGCTGACCGAGTTCGCCACCGCGAAGCTCGCCGATGACCTCATCGAGGTCATGCGGGCGGCCCTTTAGGGGCGGATTTCCAGTCGAACCCTACCCCTTTTTTGTCGCTACGGCCCCCTGTTAACCTCCAACGGTTGAAGGTCGCGGGTCACTCACCACAGGGAGGACATGGCCCCCCATAAACGAACTACATATAGTGAGTGAGATTAGGGGCTTGGGTCGGGAACGCTGGACCGGGCGCCGGGACCAGGCGCGCCAGGTACGACCGGGGCTCCTTGCGACCATCAGCAGGGGAGCGCGCCGCCATGGGACCTTCACCCACTTTCCTTGTGCCCTCGGCCGTCCACTACGGCAGCGACGACGCCGACTTCTTCGAGATCATCCGCGACGAGGACGACACCCCGACCTACATCCTCTACCTGGGCGCCGGGGACGACCACGTCATCTTCGAC
>JBNKHC010000005.1:0-1709 GCA_050290145.1 Kiloniellaceae bacterium
ACCGGCAATATCGGGCGCGAGGGCGGCGGCTGCTGCCGTCTGGGCGGCCACCAGGAAGGCTACTACCGCCCGTCCGATGCTCATGTCGGCCGCCCGGCCGAATATGTGGACGAGTTCCTGATCCGTGGGAACGGCAAGGTGCACCACGTCTGGGCCTGCGACCACTTCAAGACCACGCTGAACGCTTCGGAGTACAAGCGCGTGCACCGGCGGCGAGCCAACATGGTCAAGGACGCGATGGACGCTGCTGCCAGCGGTACGCGCGAGCAGCTGGTGGATGCTATCGTCTCGGCGGTCAGTGCCGGCGGCCTGTTCGTGGTCGACGTGGACATCATCCACGGCCAGATCACCGATGACGCCCATGTGATTCTGCCTGCCTGCGAAGCCAACGAGATGAACCTCACCTCGATGAACGGCGAGCGGCGGATGCGTCTCTCCGAGCGTTACATGGACCCCTTCGGCAACTCGAAGCCCGACTGCCTCATTGCGGCCGGCATTGCCCAGCACATGGAGCGCGTGTTGCGCGACATGGGTCAGGACGCCTATGCCGACCAGTTCAAGGGCTATGACTGGCAGACCGAGGAAGACGCCTTCATGGACGGCTACAACAAGGGCAACCCGGAGGTGACCTACGACCGCCTGCGCGCCATGGGCAACAACGGGGTGCAGGAGCCGGTCGTGGGCTATTCGAACGGCCAGCTTGTCGGCACGCCCCGGCTCTACGCCGACGGCACCTTCGACCGCCATGGCCGAGACGACAAGAAGGCGCTGTTCTGCGCTGCGGGTTGGCGTGGCTGGCAGGCTCCGGGCAAGGCCCGCGAGAAGGCCAATCACAAGTTCTGGATCAACAACGTTCGCGCCAACATCTTCTGGCAGAACCAGTTCCTCGACCAGGACAACGACTTCGTCCAGGACCGCTTCCCCTATCCGTTCATCGAGATGAACCCCGAGGACATGGCCGAGCTCGGCATTTCCGCGGGAGATCTGATCGAGATCACCAATGAAAACGGGGCGACACAGGGGATGGCCTATCCCACCGACACGGCCAAGCGCAGCCAGGTGGCGATGGTGTTCGGCTCGCCCGCCGGCAGCCAGGGCAATGTCATCAACCCGGGTGTGAACGAACTGGTCCTTCCGAACTACAAGCATACCTGGGGCAACATCCGCAAACTGTCGGACGCGCCGCCACAGGCCAAGGCGGTTTCCTTCAAGTCGAAGGAGTACAGCGCCTCTTAGTAATCGTGCTGCGACGTTCCCGGCCTTTGCGGCCGGGGATGCCGGGGCCGGGCAAAAAGAAAAGGCCCCTGCCGTCGGCAGGGGCCTTTCCCGTTTCGGCGTCAGCCTATGAAGGTCGGGCTCAGGCCGCCTTCATCAGGTTGCGCAGGACGTAGTGCAGGATGCCGCCGTTCTTGTAGTACTCCACCTCGTCGGCGGTATCGATGCGGCAGAGCACCGGCACCTCTTCGGAGGAACCGTCCGGGCGGTGGATCGTGAGCGTCAGCTCCATGCGCGGCTTGATGCCGCCGGCCACGCCGGTGATGTCGAAGGTCTCCTCGCCGGTCAGCTTCAGGGTGTGGCGCGAGGTGCCTTCCTTGAACTGCAGCGGCAGGACGCCCATGCCCACCAGGTTGGAGCGGTGGATGCGCTCGAAACTGTTGGCCACCACGGCCTTGACCCCCAGCAGCAGGGTGCCCTTGGCCGCCCAGTCG
>JBNKHC010000006.1:0-17007 GCA_050290145.1 Kiloniellaceae bacterium
GGTTAAGAGCCGCCGCTCTCGCTTTTCGGCGGCGCCGGCGGCACGGCGCCCTTGAGGGCCTCGGCCAGGGCCTCGTCGTCGCCCACGGCGGCGGCGCGGTTTTCTTCCTGGATGCGCTCGAAGATCTCGCGGCGCAGGACCGTCGCATCGCTCGGGAAGGTAAACCCAAGCTTAATCGACTTGCCGCGGATATCGACCACGGTCACCTCGATATTGTCATTGATGATGACAGACTCGCCGATTTTGCGTGTCAGATAAAGCATCGCCCTCTTGGCTCCCCCGCACCACGGACCGCAGCCTCCCTCGGCCCACGGCTATAGTTAATATACACAATTTAGCTCGTTTTACTGATTCTTAACAAGGCAGGCTTGATCATGGAGCCCATAGGCCCCGGAAATGCAGGGGGAGTCCTGGGGCCGCGGCCCTCGGGACGCCGGGGGCGAAAACGGCGCTCGATGCAACTGCCAGGAACGTCATGGACGGGAAACCCGGAATCTTCGGCCTGCTCGGCAAGCGTATGGAATGGCTCGGCCAGCGCCAGAAGGTGCTGGCGCAGAACATCGCCAATGCCGACACGCCGGACTATGTGCCGCACGACCTGAAGCCGCAGGATTTCCGCCGCATGGTCGAGCGTAATTTCCTGCCGACAATGAAGCCGGAAGCGACCCAGGCCGGGCATATCCAGACCTCCAGCCTGAACGCCGACGACCGTGGCGTCGAACAGAAGCGGCGCTACGAGACTGCGCCTTCCGGCAACGCCGTGATCCTGGAAGAGCAGCTCGTCAACGTCGCCCAGACGCAGGCCGACTACAACGCGATCACCAACCTCTACAAGAAGCAGGTGTCGATGTTGAAGATGGCGCTGCGCGGGCGCATGGGCTGAACGAAGACAACGCGAAGCGCTTAGGACGCAGGAGCGATGGATCTTGAGAAGTCACTGAACATTTCCGCCGCCGGCATGCGTGCGCAGGGCACGCGTCTGCGGGTGATCGCGGAGAACATCGCCAACGCCAACTCCACGGCGCAGTCGCCGGGCGGCGAGCCCTACCGGCGCAAGCTGGTGACCTTCGACAACGAACTGGACCGCGCGCTGGGCCTGGAGACCGTGCACGTCGATTCCATCGTCGCCGACCGCAGCGCCTTCCAGCGCCGCTACGAGCCGGGCCACCCGGCGGCCGACGAGGAAGGCTACGTCCTGCTGCCCAACGTGAATTCGCTGATGGAGATGGCCGACCTGCGCGAGGCACAGCGCAGCTACGAGGCCAACCTGAAAGCCATCGAGTCTTCGCGCTCCATGCTGCAGAAGACGATCGACATCCTGCGCTGACGCGCGGGCTTTATTCTGCGCTGAGCAGCGCAACCGTTACGCGGCGCCAGGAGGGCGCTGCCGACCCGCCAGGACGGCCCCCATAGGCACCCGGTGTTCGGGCGCCTGAGGAGCGAGCCATGACCATGAATATCAACGGGGCCATTCAGGCCTATGACCGGATGTTGCGCCAGGGCGGTTCCGCGCCCGGCCTGGAGGCGCGCGACAGCGGCGGTCCCGATTTCTCCTCCCTGCTGCAGCGCGCCGCCGAGCGCGCCGCCGACACCATGCTGGAAGGCGAGAAGCAGACCATCCAGGCTGCGGCCGGCACGGCCGACCTGACCCAGGTGGTCATGGCGGTGTCCAAGGCCGAGATGACCCTGGAGACCGTGGTCACCCTGCGCGACAAGGTGGTCCAGGCCTACCAGGAAATCCTGCGGATGCCGATCTGACCGCGCTGGTGGCGTCGGAGCGAAAGGGAAGGGGGGCCCTGTGAACGGCACGGAAGCGATCGAGATCGGCCGCGAGACGATCTTCGTCATGCTCAAGATCGGGGCGCCGGTCATGCTGATGGCCCTGGCCGTCGGCCTGGCCATCGCCCTGTTTCAGGCCCTGACCTCGATCCAGGAGATGACCCTGACCTTCGTGCCGAAGATCATCATCATCTTCGTCGGCGTCATGCTGATGCTGCCCTTCATGCTGAGCAGCCTGACGACCTTCTCCCAAGGCCTCTTCGACCGTATGATCTCCCTCGGCTAGCCGCCATGCTGGCCGAACTGCTTCCCGATCAAGCCTTCGCCCTGCTGCTGGTGTTCGTGCGCCTGGGCAGCGCCCTGATGCTGATGCCCGGCTTCGGTGAGAGCTACATCTCGCCGCGCATCCGTCTGCTGCTGGCGCTGGCGGTGACGGTGGTCGTACAGCCTGTGCTGCCGCAGGGAACCATCCCGCCGCTGCCCGACAGCGCCGTGGCGATGTTCCTCCTGGTCCTGGGCGAGTCCTTCGTCGGGCTCTTCCTCGGCTCCCTGGCGCGCATCCTCATGGCGGCGCTCTCCATCGGCGGCATGATGATCGCCACGGTGACCGGCCTGGCCAACGCGCTGACCAACGATCCCACGGCCGCCCAGCAGGGCTCCATCGCCGGCTCCTTCCTCTCGACCCTGGCGCTGCTGATCATCATCCTCCTGGACCTGCACCACCTGCTGCTGCGCGGCGTCATCGAGAGCTACGAGCTTTTCCTGCCGGGCCAGTCGATCCTGGTGGGCGACGTCTCGCAGATGATCACCCGCGGCGTGGCGCAGGCCTTTCTGCTGGGCTTCCAGATCGCTTCGCCCTTCATCGCCGTGGGGCTGATCTTCAATCTGGGCCTCGGCCTGCTGTCGCGCCTCATGCCGCAGATGCAAGTTTTCTTCATCGCCATCCCGCTGCAGATCCTGATCGGGATGGGCATTCTGATGATCGCCCTGCCGACGCTGATCGGCTGGTTCATTTCCGGTTTCCAGGACGTCATGCTGCCCTTCGCGGGCCTCAACTAGGAGCAGGCGCGCATGGCCGGTGAAGACGACGATTCACAAAAAACAGAAGACCCGACAAGCAAACGCCTCTCCGATGCGCGCGACAAGGGCCAGGTGCCCCGCTCGCAGGAGGTTTCGCACTGGTTCATGATGCTTGCCCTGGCGCTGGTGGTCGGCATCTTCTCGCCCTCGCTGATGTCGGACATCGGCGCCCTGCTGCGGCCCTTCCTGGAGCAGCCGCACATGATCGTGCTGGACAACGGCGGCATGCGCGACGTTCTCACCGCCACGGCGCTGGGCATTCTGAAGGCCGCCGCCATCCCGCTGGCGATCATCCTGGTGGCCGGCCTGGCGGCCGGGACGATCCAGAACGGCATCATCGTCACCACCGAGCAGATCCAGCCCAAGCTCTCCAACATCGGGTTCAAGCGCGGCTTCAAGAAGATGTTCTCCAGCCGCTCGCTGGCCGACTTCCTGAAAGGCATCCTGAAGCTCGGCATCGTCGGCACGGTGGTGTGGCTGATCGTCTGGCCGGACCGCAACGACGTGCTCGTCATTCCGACCATGGAAGTGCAGGACGTGCTGGAGCTGGTGCGCGCGGAGGCGGCCAAGGTGATTATCGGGGTGCTGGCGGTGATGACGGTCATCGCGCTGGCCGACGTGATGTACCAGCGCTTCATGCACCACAAAGAGCTGCGCATGACCAAGCAGCAGATCAAGGACGAGCACAAGCAGTCCGAAGGCGACCCGCTGATCAAGAGCCGCCTGCGCCAGATCCGCGTCGAGCGCGCGCGCAAGCGCATGATGGCGGCGGTGCCGGAGGCCGACGTGGTGATCACCAACCCGACCCACTATGCGGTGGCCCTGAAGTACGACCAGCGGACCATGGAGGCGCCGCGGGTGGTCGCCAAGGGCGTCGACAACGTTGCCCTGCGCATCCGCGCGGTGGCCGAGGAGAACGACGTGGCGGTCGTCGAGAACCCGCCGGTCGCCCGCGCCCTGCACGCCAGCGTCGAGATCGACCAGGAAATCCCGCCCGAGCACTACAAGGCGGTGGCCGAGATCATCGGCTACGTCATGCGCCTGAAGAAGGGCCTGCCCGCCCGCGCTCCGCGCTGAGCCCGCAAAGCGCCGCCGGCTACAGCCAGAACCACCGCGTTCATTTCCGGCACCCCGCTAATCGTCTTGCCCGCGACTCGGTGCCTATGGTTAATCTTCATTAACTAATAGCAGATAGTTTTCCGAAGCTTATGCGTCGCGCCGAAGGACAGGGAAGGGCCTGCAGTTGCTGAGCCTCACTGGATTTATCGTTGGCGGCCTCCTCGGTCTGGCGGGGGGGGTGGCCGGCATGTGGTTCTGGCAGCGCCGCCGCGGCCTCTGCGCCTCCGTCTTTGCCGCCGTGCCCAAGCCCTGGCAGGTGGTCTCGCCGGCAGGACGCACCATTCTCGCCAACGCGGCCCTCGACAGCTTCTTCGGCGGCGACGAGCGGCCGATCCCCGAAATGCTGCTGGAGCAAGTCGCCGACGATCCGGAGGCGCGCCGCCAGATCGAGTTGATCGCCGAGCAGGCCAAGCGCGGTCTGCTGGGCCAGGTGGAGGTGCGGGTGCCCGCCGCCAACGGGAACGGCAACGGCGGTTACGATTGGCGCTTCGTGGCCGCCTATCCGCTGCCGGACCATCCGGGCTACGTCTACTGGGTGGTGGACGACATCACCCCGCGCCGCCAGATGGAGCAGATCATGCGCGAGGAGCAGGAGCGCTTCGTCGATCTGCTGGAGAACGCGCCGGTCGGTTTCTATTCGGCCGATGCCGAGGGGCGTTTCCTCTTCGCCAACCACACGCTCTGCGAATGGCTGGGTGTCGCCCACAACGACCTGGAACTGGGCCGCGTGCGCCTGCACGACGTGGTCGAGGGGCTGCCCGCGGGCGCGCTGCCCTACGATCCCTTCGGGGTGCCCGGCGCTTCCCAGGGCGAGGTGCTGCTGAAGAACTCGGACGGCGAGACCTTCCGCGCCTCGATCCGCCAGGATCTGGTCACCGACGAGAACGGCGAGGTGCAGCGCACCCGCTCGGTGGTGCGCGACCTGTCGCGCGAGATGGCCATGGCGGCGGCGCTGGAGGAATCGGAATACCGCTTCGAGCAGCTTTTCGCCAAGGCCCCGGCTGGCATCGCCCTGATCGGCCCCGAGGGGACGATCCAGGAATGCAACGACGCCCTCGGCCGCCTGCTCGGCCGCGAGCCCAAGGCGCTGCGCTCGGTTTCGCTCTTCGACCTGGTGGCCAAGGTCGATGTCGAGGCTCTGAAGGGCGCGCTGGCGCCCGAGGCCACCCAGCCGGCGCGGCGCCAGGCGCCGCCGCTGGAGGTGCACCTGGCCAGCGAGGAGGGGCCGGTCTGCACGCTCTTCGTCAACCGCACCGAGGGCGCCGACGGCAAGCTCGCGGGCTTTGTCGTGCACTTCATCGATTCCACCGAGCAGAAGAACCTGGAGCGCCAGTTCGCCCAGTCGCAGAAGATGCAGGCGGTGGGCCAGCTGGCCGGCGGCATCGCCCACGACTTCAACAACCTGCTGACGGCGATGATCGGCTTCTCCGATCTGCTGCTGCTGCGTCACCGCCCCGGCGACCAGTCCTTTGCCGACATCATGCAGATCAAGCAGAACGCCAACCGCGCCGCCAACCTGGTGCGCCAGCTGCTGGCTTTCTCGCGCCAGCAGACGCTGCAGCCGCGCCTGCTGAACCTGACCGACATCCTGGCCGAGCTGTCGCACCTGCTGCGCCGGCTGATCGGCGAGAACATCGAGCTGAAGATGAGCCACGGCCGCGACCTGGGCATGATCAAGGCCGACCAGGGCCAGCTCGAGCAGGTCATCATCAATCTGGCGGTCAACGCCCGCGACGCCATGCCCGACGGCGGCGTGCTGACCATCCGCACCGGCAACGAGAAGGTGGAGAAGCGGCGCAAGTCCAAGGACGAGTCCATGCCGCCGGGCAACTACACCGTCATCGAGGTGGTCGACAGCGGCATCGGCATCCCGCCGGAGAACCTGGACCGCATCTTCGATCCCTTTTTCTCGACCAAGGAGGTCGGCGCCGGCACCGGCCTCGGCCTTTCCACGGTCTACGGCATCGTCAAGCAGACCGGCGGCTACGTCTTCGTCGACAGCGTGGTGGGCGGCGGCACGACCTTCGCCATCTTCCTGCCGCAGGTGGCCGAGCAGGAGGTCGCCGCCACCCTGCAGGACGTCGAGGCGCAAGAGCGCCGCGACCTGACCGGCGCCGGCACCCTGCTGCTGGTCGAGGACGAGGACGCGGTGCGCGCCTTCTCGGCCCGGGCCCTGCGCAACAAGGGCTACAACGTGCTGGAGGCCAACTCCGGCGAGACCGCGCTGGAGATCCTGGAAGGCGAGGGCGATCCCATCGACCTGCTGGTCACCGACGTGGTCATGCCGCGCCTCGACGGGCCGAGCCTGGTCAAGGAGGTGCGCCAGAGCCGCCCGGATCTGAAGGTCATCTTCATTTCCGGCTACGCCGAGGACAGCTTCAGAAAGCGCCTCGACGAGGAGACCGGCATCCACTTCCTGCCCAAGCCCTTCAGCCTCAAGCAGCTGGCCGGCAAGGTGAAGGAAGTGCTGGGCGAATAGTTCCCGATTCCGCTCCGGCTCGCCTCCCGATTCCGCCCGGATCAGGCCTTGCCCGATTCTGCACTGCAGCACGCATCTGGTCTGCAAATTAGGGCAATTTGTCTTTAGTTTTATGGAATGTTCTCATTTTGATCCGCTTTTTCCTTGCGCCAAAGAGAACAAACTTGGTACAAACTCCCCTCATTGCAGACCCTCGACCCCTATGACATAAGGGAGTTCAGCCCATGGCTCAGAGCGCTTTACGGTTGGTGGAGAAAGACACGGTGGACAAGAAAAAGGCGTTGGACGCGGCCCTGGGGCAGATCGAGCGGGCCTTCGGCAAGGGCTCGATCATGAAGCTCGGCGCCGACCAGGTGGTCGAGACGGAAGTGATCTCCACCGGCTCCCTCGGCCTCGATATCGGCCTGGGCATCGGCGGCCTGCCGCGCGGGCGCGTCGTCGAGATCTATGGCCCGGAAAGCTCCGGCAAAACCACCCTGGCGCTCCACGTGGTGGCCGAGGCCCAGAAGGCCGGCGGCACCTGCGCCTTCGTCGACGCCGAGCACGCGCTCGACCCGGTCTACGCCAACAAGCTGGGCGTGAACGTTGAAGAGCTGCTGATTTCCCAGCCCGACGCCGGCGAGCAGGCGCTGGAGATCGCCGACACCCTGGTGCGCTCCGGCGCCATCGACGTGCTGGTGGTCGACTCGGTCGCCGCCCTGGTGCCGCGCGCCGAGCTGGAAGGCGAGATGGGCGATTCCCTGCCCGGCCTGCAGGCGCGCCTCATGAGCCAGGCGCTGCGCAAGCTGACCTCCTCGATCTCCAAGTCCCACACCCTGGTGATCTTCATCAACCAGATCCGCATGAAGATCGGCGTGATGTTCGGCAATCCGGAGACCACGACCGGCGGCAACGCGCTGAAGTTCTATTCCTCTGTGCGCCTCGACATCCGCCGCATCGGCGCCATCAAGGACCGTGATACGGTGGTCGGCAACCAGACCCGCGTGAAGGTGGTGAAGAACAAGATGGCGCCGCCGTTCCGGGTGGTGGAGTTCGACATCACCTACGGCGAAGGCATCTCCAAGACCGGCGAGCTGCTGGACCTGGGCGTGCAGGCCAACATCGTCGACAAGGCAGGCGCCTGGTTCTCCTACGAGGGCCAGCGCATCGGCCAGGGCCGGGAGAACGCCAAGACCTTCCTCAAGGAAAACCCCGAGATCGCCGGGCAGATCGAGAAGAAGGTCCGCGAGAACGCCGGGCTGGTCTCGGCGGCGATGCTGGAAGGCGGCCCCGAAGGGGACGGCGAGGCCGACGACGAGGCCGCGGAGGCCTCCTGACACCCTTTGTTCCCGGTTTCGGGGGCTGCGGCCCCGGCCGAACGATACGAAACGGGCCCCTGAGAAGGGGCCCGTTTTGCTTTCGCGCCGGTTCGTCCCGGCGGCGCTCTGCCGGCCGGGCTATTCGATGCTGCCGTAGCCCGCGGTGAAGCCGCTGAGGGAGAACTGCATGTTGATCGGCTGGTTCTTGTTGGCGTGCAGCTGGATTACGCCCTGATTGCCCGCCTTGAAGGCGCTCAGCACCTCCGGGGAGAGCGGCAGATAGGCCTGGCAGCCGTCGACGCGGCAGAACTGAAAGGGGGCGGCGGCGACGCCCTTGCCGTCCACGCCCACCTGAACGCCTGCGGCCAGGGGCACGCCCAGCGGCAGGGCGATGACCGCCATGGGCTGGCGGTTCGGCCGGAAGAAGCCGATGGTGATCTTCAGCAGCGGGCGCTGGCTGTTCTGATCGACCAGGTGCTGGGTGATGAAGCAGGCGACCTGTTCACCTTGTTTGGGCGGGGAGGCGTCCTTGGGCGGGTTCGCCGTGCAGCGGCGGACCCAGTCGCCGAAGCGCTGCGGCTCTGCCTCCGGGCCGGGCGCCGTCGCCGGGCCCTGGCCGGCCGGCGCCTGGATGGTCGGCGCCTGGCCCTGGGGGGCTTGACCCTGGGGCGCCTGGCCCTGGGGGGCCGGCTGGTCGGGGATCTGGAGCTGAACCTGGGCGGCCGCCGGTGCGGCCAGGCCCGCGCTCAGCAGGGCCGCCGCCGCAAGGCGCGCCGCACGGCGGTGGGCAGGTCGAGCCGGGGCGATGCCGCGGCTCGGGCGAGAAAAAGCAGAGATTAAAGGCATGAAGTGAAACTAACTCCTGAGGACGGGGCTTGGCCAGAGCATTACTGTGTCCCTTGGTTTCGCGCCCCCTCAAATAGGGCCCGAGAGCGTCAATTGCCAGGATAATCCTTGGGGCAAAGCCGCCCGGCGCCGGGCCCGGCAAGGCCCCCCGGGGACGAAAGGGCCTTTCGGTGGACAGCCCCCCGGGGGCGCGCTACAACGCTGCGCTTTCGCGCGCTTCGCCCGCCCGCTGCGAAGAAAACTAGAAGGGTTCCAGCTTGCGGTGCAAGCCTAGGGATAATATCTATCTGCTATGACGACCGGTAACGAAATTCGCTCCGCCTTTCTGGACTACTTTGCGCGCAACGGGCACGAGATCGTGGCCTCATCGCCGCTGGTCCCGCGCAACGACCCGACCCTGCTGTTCACCAATGCCGGCATGGTCCAGTTCAAGAACGTCTTCACCGGCAACGAGACGCGCCCCTATAACCGCGCCACCACTTCCCAGAAGTGCGTGCGCGCCGGGGGCAAGCACAACGACCTGGAAAACGTCGGCTACACCGCGCGCCACCACACCTTCTTCGAGATGCTGGGGAACTTCTCCTTCGGCGACTACTTCAAGGACCTGGCCATCGAGCTGGCCTGGAACCTGGTCACCAAGGAGTACGGCCTGTCCAAGGACAAGCTGCTGGTCACGGTCTATTCCGAGGACGAGCAGGCGGCCAAGCTGTGGAAGCAGATCGCCGGCCTGCCCGACGACCGCATCATCCCCATCCCCACCTCGGACAACTTCTGGGCCATGGGCGACACCGGCCCCTGCGGGCCCTGTTCTGAGATCTTCTACGATCACGGCGAGCACATCCCCGGCGGTCCGCCGGGCAGTCCCGACGAAGATGGCGACCGCTTCATCGAGATCTGGAACCTGGTCTTCATGCAGTTCGAGCAGGTCGACAAGGAGACCCGGGTCGAGCTGCCGCGGCCGTCGATCGACACCGGCATGGGCCTGGAGCGCATTGCCGCCGTGCTGCAGGGCAAGCACGACAACTACGACACCGACCTGCTGCGCTCGATCATCGAGGCCTCGGCCGAGGCCTCCGGCCAGGCGGCCGACGGCGAGCATGCGGTCTCCCACCGGGTCATCGCCGACCACCTGCGCGCCAGTTCCTTCCTCATCGCCGACGGCGTGCTGCCCTCCAACGAGGGGCGCGGCTACGTACTGCGCCGGATCATGCGCCGCGGCATGCGCCACGCCCACAAGCTGGGCTGCAAGGAGCCGCTGCTGTGGCGGCTGGTGCCGACCCTGGTCGGCATGATGGGCTCGCACTTCCCGGAGCTGAACCGTGCCAACGCGCTGATCACCGAGACCCTGAAGCTGGAGGAGAGCCGCTTCAAGGATACCCTCGACCGCGGCCTGAAGCTGCTGGAGGAGGAGACCGGCAAGCTGGGCGGCGGCCAGGCGCTCTCGGGTGAGGTCGCCTTCAAGCTCTACGACACCTACGGCTTCCCCCTGGACCTGACCCAGGACATCCTGCGCGGCCAGGGCCGCGGCGTCGATACCGACGGCTTCGACGAGGCGATGGCGCGCCAGCGCGCCGCCGCGCGCAAGGCCTGGGCCGGTTCCGGCGAGGCGGCGACCGAGTCCCTCTGGTTCGAACTGCGTGAGCGCCTCGGCGCCACCGAGTTCCTGGGCTACGACGCCGAGGAGGCGGAGGGCCAGATCGTCGCCCTGGTGGTCGACGGCAAGGAGGTCCAGGAGGCCGCCGCCGGCCAGGAGGTGCAGCTGGTCACCAACCAGACGCCCTTTTACGGCGAGTCCGGCGGCCAGCAGGGCGACCACGGCGCGGTCTTCAGCGCCGAGGGCGGCGAGATGGAGGTGCACGACACCCAGAAGAAGCTGGGCGACCTGCATGTCCACATCGGCAAGATGACGCACGGCAAGCTGGAGGTCGGCGACGCGGTGGAACTGCGCGTCGACGGACGCCGCCGCGCGGCGCTGCGCGCCCACCACTCGGCGACCCACCTGCTGCACGAGGCGCTGCGCCGCCGCCTGGGCGAGCACGTCACCCAGAAGGGCTCGCTGGTGGCCGAGGACCGGCTGCGCTTCGACATCAGCCATCCCAAGCCGCTGACCCCGGAAGACGTCGAGGCGATCGAGGCCGAGGTCAACGATCGCATCCGCAAGAACGCCGCGGTGGAGACCCGCTTCATGACGCCGGACGAGGCCATCGAGGCCGGCGCCCTGGCGCTGTTCGGCGAGAAGTACGGCGACGAGGTGCGCGTCCTCTCCATGGGCGGCGCCGACCCGGCCAAGGGCGGCAAAGCCTATTCGACCGAGCTGTGTGGCGGCACCCACGTGCGGCGCACGGGCGACATCGGGTTCTTCAAGCTGACCGGCGAGGCCGCCCTGGCCGCCGGCGTGCGCCGCATCGAGGCCGTGGTCGGCGACGCCGCGCGGCGCTACGTGGAGCACCAGGAGCAGCTGTTGAAGGACGCCGCGGCGGCCTTGAAGGTGGCTCCGGATGAATTGCCGGCGCGTCTCTCGGCGCTGCTCGACGAGCGCAAGCGCCTGGAGCGTGAAACGGGCGAGCTGCGCCGCAAGCTGGCCAGCGGCGGCGCCGGAGCCGGCGGCAACGGCGAGGACGTGCGTGAGGTCGGCGGGCTGAAGTTCGCCGCCAAGGTGCTGGACGGCATCCCGGCCAAGGACCTGAAGCCGCTGGCCGACGATCTCAAGAAGCAGATCGGCAGCGGCGTGGTGGTGCTGGTGGCGGTGAACGAGGGCAAGGCCTCGCTGGTGGTCGGTGTCACCGAGGACGCCACCGGCAAGGCCAGCGCGGTCGACCTGGTGAAGGTCGGCTCCGCGGCGCTGGGCGGCAAGGGCGGCGGCGGCCGCCCGGACATGGCCCAGGCCGGCGGCCCCGACGGCGCGGCGGCTCCCAAGGCCATCGAGGCGATCGAAGCGGCTCTGGCCGCCTCCTGAGAGATCAGCCCGAGAGTCTGCCTTCTTCGACCATCCGCACCTCGCGCTGCGGGAAGGGGATGGTCAGGCCCTCGGATTCCAGGCGCTCCTTGGCCGCCTGGCGCAGATCGAAGCTGAGCGGCCAGTAGTCGCCCTTGGCGCACCAGCAGCGCAGGATCAGGTCCACCGAGGAATCCGACAGCGCGCCCACCAGCACCTGAGGGGCCGGCTCGCCCATTACCCGGCTGTCGCCTTCCAGCAGTCCCATGAGCACGCGCCGCGCGGTCTCGATGCTGTCGCCGTAGCTGATGCCGACGGTCAGCTCCAGACGCCGGGTTGGACGACGGTCGTAGTTCGTGATGGTGGCGTTCCACAGCTTGGCGTTGGGCACCGAGCGGTAGAGGCCGTCGAAGGTGGTCATGGTGGTGACGAAAAGGCCGATCTCCTCCACCGTGCCGTCGATGCCGTCGGCGGAGACGTACTCGCCCACCTGGAAGGGCCGCAGGAACAGCAGCATCATGCCGGCGGCGATGTTCTGCAGGGTGCCCTGCAGGGCCAGGCCCACGGCGATGCCGGCGGCGCCCAGCAGGGCAATGATGCTGGCCGTCTGCACGCCGAACTGGGCCAGCACCGCGACCATGACGAAGACCAGCACCGTGTATCGGGCGATGCTGGCCAGCACCGGCTTCAGGGTGCGGTCCATGTGGGGGGTGCGGTCGAGCAGGCGCAGCACGAGGCGGCGAACCCAGCCGGCCAGCAGCCAGCCGAGCAACAGGATGACGATGCCGGCGGCCAGTTCGAGGGCGTAGCTGAGCAACAGCTCCGCCAGGCCGGTCAACTTGTCCAGTTCCGCCTCATCCAGCTGCATGGCCGTTACCGCAAAGGAAGAGGCGCCGCCGCTATTGGATGTCGGCTTCGACCTTGAGGGAAATGATCTTGTCGGGGTCGCGCACCGTACCGCTCTGGTCGCTGCGCGGCGCCTTCTTGATCATGTCCACGAATTCCATTCCTTCGATGACGCGGCCCCAGACCGTGTACTGGCGGTCGAGAAAGCGCGCCGGGGCGAAGGTAATGAAGAACTGGCTGTTGGCGCTGTCCGGGTTCTGGCTGCGGGCCATGCCGGCCACGCCGCGCTCGAAGGGCTCGGCGGAAAACTCGGCCGGGATGTCCGGCAGGTCGGAGCCGCCACGTCCGGTGCCCGTCGGGTCGCCGGTCTGCGCCATGAAGCCGTCGATGACACGATGGAACACGATGCCGTCATAGAAGCCCTGGCGCGTCAGCGTCTTGATCTGCTCGACGTGCTTGGGGGCCAGGTCCGGCAGCATCTCGATCTTCACGATGCCGTCCTTCAGCTCCATGACCAGGACGTTTTGGGGGTCCGGCGCGGCGCCGGCGTCGCTGGCTTCAATGGTCATGGCAAGTAGTCCGATAGCAATGAGAGACAAAAGGGATTTCATAAGGAGGAACTCCCCGAATGGGTTAGCTCATGGCCTTCTGCAGGTTTTCGTCCAGCTTGTCCATGAACTCGTCGGTGGTCAGCCATTTCTGGTCCGGACTGATGAGCAGCGCCAGGTCCTTGGTCATGTCGCCGGCCTCGACGGTCTCGACGCAGACCTTCTCGAGCGCATTCGCGAACATCACCACCTCCGGCGTGTCGTCGAACTGACCGCGGAAGTGCAGGCCGCGGGTCCAGGCGAAGATCGAGGCGATGGGGTTGGTCGAGGTCGGCTTGCCCTGCTGGTGCAGGCGGTAGTGGCGGGTCACCGTGCCGTGCGCGGCCTCGGCCTCGACGGTCTTGCCGTCCGGGGTCATCAGCACCGAGGTCATGAGTCCCAGCGAGCCGAAGCCCTGGGCCACGGTGTCGGACTGCACGTCGCCGTCGTAGTTCTTGCAGGCCCAGACGTAGCCGCCCGACCACTTCATCGCCGCGGCGACCATGTCGTCGATCAGGCGATGTTCGTAGTGAATGCCCTTGGCCTCGAAAGCGTCCTTGAACTCGTTGTCGAAGGTCTCCTGGAAGATGTCCTTAAAGCGCCCGTCGTAGACCTTGAGGATCGTGTTCTTGGTCGAAAGGTAGACCGGCCAGCCCAGGTTGAGGCCGTAGTTGAGGCAGGCGCGGGCAAAGCCGCGGATCGACTCGTCCAGGTTATACATGCCCATGGCGACACCGGCTTCGGGGAAGTCGAAGATGTCGTAGGTCGTGGGCTCGCCGCCGTCGGCGGGCTGGAAGGTCATGGTCAGCTTGCCGGGGCCCGGCACCTTGAAGTCGGTGGCGCGGTACTGGTCGCCAAACGCGTGACGGCCGATGACGATGGGCTGGGTCCAGCCCGGCACCAGCCGCGGCACGTTCCGCATGATGATCGGCTGACGGAAGATGGTGCCGCCGACGATGTTGCGGATGGTGCCGTTGGGCGAGCGCCACATCTTCTTCAGGCCGAATTCCTCGACCCGGGCCTCGTCAGGGGTGATGGTCGCGCACTTCACGCCGACACGGTATTTCTTGATCGCTTCGGCGGAGTCGATGGTGATCTGGTCATCCGTCTCGTCGCGCTTTTCGACCGAGAGGTCATAGTACTTCAGGTCGACGTCCAGGTAGGGAAGGATCAGCTTTTCTTTGATCTTCGCCCAGATGATCCGCGTCATCTCGTCGCCGTCGAGCTCGACAATCGGGTTCTTGACCTTGATTTTCCCCATCTTTTTCCTCCGGGAGTGCTGACCAGGCCGGCCCGGGCGCGCTGCCCTGGGCCGATTTTTGCGGCGCAAGATAGCAGGCTCCGGCGACCTTGCAAGATAGGGGGCGGGGCGGGGGCGAAAATAGGCCGCCGGAGGGGCCCCCGCGGCAATTCCGTCGGGGCCGGGCCCCGGGCCGGCCGGGGCGCCGGCCGGGTGCCTACATGCGCTCGATCTTGTCGGGCAGGGAGGGCCGGGGAGCCCTGGCGGCGGTCTCCAGGACCTGGTCGACCCGGTCGACCACCAGGAAGAGGTCGGCCGGGTTGCCCCGCAGGTAGCCTTCGGCGACCTGATGGTCGACCAGGCGGAGCAGCGGGTCCCAGTAGCCGTTGATGTTGACCAGGATCACCGGCTTGTCGTGCAGCTTGAGCTGGCGCCAGGTGATGATCTCGAAGGTTTCGTCCAGCGTGCCGAAGCCGCCCGGCAGGGCGCAGAAGGCGTCGGAGCGCTCGGCCATCAACTGTTTGCGTGCGTGCATCGAGTCGACGACGTGGTACTCCGCGGTATCGCGGTTGCCGGCCTCCAGTGTCTCCAGATGCTTGGGGATGATGCCGACCACGTGGCCGCCGGCGTCCATGGCGCCCGCGGCCACGGCCCCCATCATGCCGACCCGGCCGCCGCCGTAGACGATGGCGACGCCGGCCTCGGCTGCCAGTCTGCCGAGCTCCCGCGCCGCCTCCAGGTGGCCCTCGCGGACCTTGCTGGCGGAGCCGCAATAGACGCAAAGTGCTTGAATTTCCATGATCACAAACTCGTTACCTGCGGAGCGGGAAGCAGGGGGGCGTTGAAATCGTACGTCGAACCACTAGTGTTTTAGCTGCGTCACTTCATCGTGTTCGCCTTGTAGCACAGGCCTGTTATTTTCATCCACATCAGGTCGTCTCGGGGCAGGGTCCGATTGCCGCTCGGATTGGCGCGCTGAGAAGCCACAGACAACAGGTATGCCCAAGTGTTGACAGCATGGGGCGTAAACAAGGAAGGAGCGGGTTATATGAAACGTAGCACTCTTCTCGCAGCCGCCGGAGCCGCCGCCGTGGCGGCCACCGTCGCCTTCGGCGCCACACCCCTGGTCCAGGCGTCGGAGGGCGCGCGGGTGCAGCTGGCGAGCGCCGAGCGGATGACGGCGGTCAAGGAGCGCCAGCAGCTGATGAAGACGATCGGCGGCAACATGAAGGCCATCGCCGACTTCCTGAAGGAGTCGAAGGGGACGGCGAAAGAGGCGCAGGAGGCCGCCGTCAAGATCGCCGCGCTTTCGGAACGGATCCCGGAGGCCTTCAAGGTGGAGGCGAGCCTGGACGAGATGGATGCCGTGGGCAAGAATCGCGGCAAGCCGGAAATCTGGTTGGCCTGGGACGATTTTACCGAGGATGCCAAGACCCTGCACGAGAAGGCCAAGGGCCTGGCGGTCGCTTTCGAGAGCGGTGACCCGAAGAAGGTGCAGGTGGCCTTCGGCGACATGGGCAAGAACGGTTGCGGCGGCTGCCACGAGAACTTCCGCGGCCCGAAGGTCGAATAGCCGGACTTTTCCCGCCCCTGCCGGCTGTCGGGGGCTTCGATACGGGCCACGGTCCGGGGGACTTTTCCCCCGGGCCGTGCGTCCGTCATACTTCAGGACGGTACCTTCCAAACACGGAATTCCGAATCACACCCGGGAGCAGCGATGTCGAAGCCTAGGGCGCTTGCAGCGCGTGTCGCGGCGGGCCTTGCGGCCCTGGCGGCGCTCCTCGTTCCCCTTGCCGCGGCAAGGGCGCAAAGCAGCGAAGCGACGACCGCGGAGAACCTGAGCGATCCGGCGGTCGCGCGCGGCGCCTATGTCTTCAAGGCCGCCGGCTGCTTGGCATGCCACACCGACAGCAAGGGCGGCGGCGCGCCGCTGGCCGGCGGGCTCACCCTCAAGACGCCGTTCGGCACCTTTTACAGCCCCAACATCACGCCGGACCCGGCGACCGGTATCGGCGCCTGGAGCGAGGCCGACTTCGTCACGGCGCTGCGCCACGGTACCTCGCCGCAGGGCGATCCCTACTACCCGGCCTTTCCCTATACCTCCTACACCGGCATGAGCGACCAGGACATGCGCGATCTCTTCGCCTACCTGATGACGCAGCCGCCGGTGGTGCGGGCAAACCGCGAGCACGAACTGGATTTTCCCTACAACATGCGTTTCACCCTGGGCATCTGGAAGGCGCTGTTCTTCGAGGCCGGCGCCTTCCAGCCGGTCGCCGGCAAGGATGCGCAATGGAATCGCGGCGCCTACCTGGTGCGCCACCTGGGCCACTGCGGCGAGTGTCACAGCCCGCGCGGCTTTCTGGGCGCGGTCGATGCCTCGCGGGAACTGGCCGGCAATCCCCAGGGCCCTGACGGCGGCAAGGTGCCGAACCTGACACCGGGCCCCGGCGGCCTGGGCGACTGGAGCGAATCGGACATCGCCTACGCCCTGAAAAGCGGGATCACCCCGGACGGGGATTTCCTCAGCGACTCCATGGGCGAGGTGATCGACAACGCTACGAGCCAGATGACGGACGAGGACCTTTCCGCAATATCTAAGTATCTCAAAGGGTTAACGCCACTTCCTGCGCCCTGAGGCGACCGCGGCCGGCATTGCACCGGGGCGGCCCGCGTACTAGGCTGTTTCGCGGGGGTGTGGAGGCTAGGCGTTTGCAGCGAGTTTTTATTGCCATCGGCGCAGCCGTCATAGTTGCGGCTGCCATTCTCGGGTTCCTCTTTTTCGGGGGAGAGGAAGA
>JBNKHC010000007.1:0-2199 GCA_050290145.1 Kiloniellaceae bacterium
TGGCACCGCGCCCCTTGGGGTCGGGCCGGCGCTCGATGATCTTGGCCTGCTCCAGTTCCTTCAGGCGGCGTGACAGCAGCGCCGAGGACATGCGCGGCACCGAATCCTGGATTTCGTTGAAACGCTCGGCGCCGCAGAACAGGCCGCGCAGCACCAGCGGCGTCCAGCGCTCGGCCATGACCTCGGCGGCGATGGCGATGGGGCAGAACTGCCCAAATCCCTTGTGTTTCTCTGCTTTCGCTTTGGTCGTAGGCGCTTTGCTCATGGGGAGCAGGCTAGGCCGAAGCCGGGGTGCCGCGCAACTTCACATCGTGAAGTTGATGGCCGGCAGCCAAACGGCGGATGATCCCCTCAAGACGCCGCTTGAGACCACGAGGAGACCCCGTGATGTCCCGTAAGATTGATTTGCCGGCCCTTCTGGCCGACCTCGGCCCGCGCTGCGCGGCGGAGGGCAGTGTTCACGACGATACCGACAGCTTCGTGGCCGAGAACTACCGGGCCCTGCGCGAAGCCAGGCTGTTTTCCGCCCAGATCCCCCAGGAGATCGGCGGCGGCGGCGCCAGTCATGGCGAGATGTGCGCCTTTCTGCGCGGCCTCGCCGCTCACTGCCCCTCGACGGCCCTGGCGCTGTCCATGCACCAGCACCTGGTGGCGGCGGCCGTCGCCAACGACAAGGCCGGGCGGCCGGGCCGCAAGCTGCTGGAGAAGGTGGCGGCGCAGGAACTCGTCCTGGTCTCCACCGGCGCCAACGACTGGCTGGAGTCCAATGGCCGGGCGGTGCGGGCCGAGGGCGGCTACCGGGTGAGCGCCGTGAAGCCCTTCGCCAGCGGCGGGCCGGCCGGCGACATGATGATCACCTCCGCCGCCTACGACGACCCGGCGGAGGGCCCGCAGGTGCTGCACTTCCCGCTGCCCTTGAAGGCAGAGGGCGTCACGCGCCTCAACGACTGGCAGACGCTGGGCATGCGCGCCACCGGCTCCGACACCGTGAAGTTCGACAACGTCTTCGTGCCGGAGGAAGCGGTGGTGCTGCGCCGGCCGCGCGGGCCCTTCCATCCCGCCTACGCGGTCATCCTGACGGTCGCCATGCCGCTGATCTGCTCGGCCTACCTGGGCACGGCGGAGGCCGCGGCGGCGATCGCCCGCGAGCGCGCCAAGGGCCGCGGCGACGATCCGGTGACGCCCTTCCTGGTCGGCGAGATGGAGAACCTGCTGACCACCGCGGAGCTGGCGGTGGACGACATGGTCCGTTTGGCGAACGGCGGCGACTTCACGCCGACGGCGGAGCTGGCCAGCCGGGTGCTGACCCGCAAGACCATCGCCGCCAAGGCGGTGCTGGCGACGGCGGAGAAGGCGCTGGAGGCGGCCGGCGGCGCCGGCTTCTTCCGCAAGCTGGGCCTGGAGCGCTTCCTGCGCGATGCCCACGGCGTGCAGTTCCACCCCTTGCCGGAAAAGCGCCAGCAGCTCTTCACCGGCCGCTTGGCCATGGGCCTCGACCCCGTGGGCGTCGAAACCCAGGAGGCGAAGCGCCGGGCCGCGTGAGACTTGCCGCCGGCCGTCCCGCGCGTGTTTCGAGACGCCCGCCGACGCGGACTCCTCGGCAGGAGGGATTTTTTCTTTATGCCATAGAGATTTGACCTCATCCTGAGGAGCCTGGCCCGGCGATTGCGCGGCCAGGTGTCTCGAAGGACGCAGGGCGGCCGATGCAATACCCTGATTTCGCGGATCCCGCATTCCTGGAGGACCACATCCGGCGGACGCTGGCGTTCTATGCGCCCAACGTCTTCGATCCGGCGGGCGGCTTCTTCCAGCACTTCCGCGACGACGGCAGCCTCTACGACCGGGACACCCGGCACCTGGTCTCCTCCACCCGCTTCGTCTTCAACTACGCCCTGGCGGCGCGGCGCTTCGGCGGCGACGAACACCTCGCCTGGGCCCTGCACGGCCTGGCCTTCCTGGAAGAGCGCCACCGCCAGCCTTCCGGCGGCTATGCCTGGATCCTGGACGGCGAAGCGGTGAAGGACGCCACCAACCACTGCTACGGCCTGGCCTTCGTCATGCTGGCCGGGGCCACGGCGCTGCTGGCCGGGCTGCCGCAGGGCCGCCAGAGCCTGGAGCAGGCCTGGGAGGTCATGGAGGCGCACTTCTGGGACGCCGACCACGGCCTCTACAAGGACGAGGCCAGCCCGGATTTCTCGG
>JBNKHC010000008.1:0-20834 GCA_050290145.1 Kiloniellaceae bacterium
CCGGGTCGGGACGGATGCGGACGTCGACTTCCGGGTGGCGCTCGTAGAAGCGGCCGAGTCGCGGGATCAGCCATTTGACCGCCAGGGAGGGACTGACAGAAACCGTCAGGATGCCGGCGTCCTCCGACTGGCGCAGCTCCTCGATCTTGTCAAAGAGGCGGCGGAAGGCGCTCTGCGCCGTCTCCGCCAGGGCCTCGCCCTTTTCGGTCAGGCTCAGGCCGCGCGCCCCGCGGTGAAACAGGGCGAAGCCGAGACTGGACTCCAGCTGCTTGATCTGCTGGCTGACGGCGCCCTGGGTAATGTGCAGTTCGGAAGCCGCCTTGGTGAAGCTCAGGTGCCGGGCCGCGACCTCGAAGGTGCGCAGGGCCGGCAGCGGCGGGCTAGCCATCAGCGCACCTCCGGGAGTTTCGCCGCATTAGTTCGGCTAATGATAAGCATTATAAATCGTCGTTTGCCCGTATTCAGGAATCACACGATATTTCTGGTCAGAAGCAAGCCATTCTGTCAACGCCCCCATCAACCCCAGCCAATCAGGTGACCTAATGACGAGCCTTTCGAACGGGGCCTCCCGCAGGGTCCCCGCCACCCCCCGTCGCACCGCTTCACCGGGCGCCGACCTCGGCCGGCCGGGCCTGCGCTGGCGACGCTCGGGCAACCCCCTGGGCCGCGCCCTGCTGTGGGCCTTCTTCGCCGCCGCGACCCCGCTGGTGCTCTGGCAGCACCGGCTGCGCGAGCGGGACAACCTCAGACGCATGCCCGACTACATCCTGCGTGACATCGGCCTTGACCCCCAGGACCTGCACGCGGAAGCGAGAAAGCCTTTCTGGCGGGCCTAGTTCCAATACGCCAGAACCTCTTAACCTGCTGACTCACGAACGGCGGACGGCCCCCGGCCCTCCGCCGTCTTTTTTTGTCCGCCCCGAAACAGCCCCAAGAGCCGCCACAAAACCGCCGCAGGAGCGGGTGAACCTGAACCCGCCTTGAGGCGACCCATTCTTGAGCGACCCACGCCCGAACAACTGGGAAAGGTGATCCAATGCCCGCTTCGACGCTGCCGACCCGGCGCCGCTGCCTCCGCGCTGTCGCCGGGGGCCTGGCCCTCGGCGCGCTGCCGCCGGTCCTGCCCGCCGCCGCGGCGCTCACCTCGCAAAGCCTGGCCGCGCGGCTCAACGCCGCCGCCCTGGCGCGCACCCGGGCGAGAGTGGTCTACGACCCCACCTATGTGCGCCTTGCCTATCCCGGCGGCGACGTGCCGGCGGACCGCGGTGTCTGCGCCGACGTGGTGATCCGCAGCTACCGTGCTCTGGGCATCGACCTGCAGCGGCTGGTGCACGAGGACATGCGCGCCGCTTTCGACGCCTATCCCAAGCGCTGGGGCCTCAGCCGGCCCGACAGCAACATCGACCACCGCCGGGTGCCCAACCTGGAGGCCTTCCTGCAACGCCGGGGCGCCGCCCTGCCGGCCACCGGCGACCCGGCCGACTACCGGCCCGGCGACCTGGTGGCCTGGAACCTCAGAGGGCCTTCCGGCTTCCTGCCGCACATCGGCATCGTGACGGACCGCAGGGGGATCACCGGGCGGCCCAAGGTGGTGCACAACATCGGCGCCGGGCCGCGCCTGGAGGACGTGCTCTTCAACTGGCCGATGACCGGCCACTACCGCTGGCTGCCCCTTGATTTGGCCAAGGACGACCTGGCTGCCGAGTAGGCCGAAGGCGCTAGGCGGAGTTGGTCTGCACCAGGGCGACGCCGACGATGATCAGCGCGATGCCCGCCGCCTTGGCCAGGGTCATGGTCTCGCCGAAATAGAAGATGCCGACCAGGGCGACGCCGACCACCCCGACCCCCGCCCAGATGGCGTAGGTGAGGCCCACCGGCAGGGTCTTCAGGGTCTGGGCCAGCAGCAGGAAGGCGACGGCGTAGCCGAGCACGACGATGCCCGCGGGCCAGAGCCGCGTCATGCCGTCCGAGGCCTTCAGCGCCGAGGTCGCGATCACCTCGCTGAGGATGGCGAGGATCAGCAGCAGGTAAGGGAGCGATGTGGTCATGGCCCTCTCCTCTCGGCCCGGGCCATCTCGCCCCGGCTTCCCTCGACCCGTGTCATCTCACCGAGCCGCTTCAGCACCGCCTGGCGCTCCTTCGGCGAGAGCACTTCGATGCCGAAGAGGTCGTTCATCCACAGACCGTCGGCGGCCAGGCGCACGATGCTGGCAGTGGTGGTGTCGAGGCCGTCGGCGCGGCTGAGTTCGTTCCACGCCGTTTCGTGGCGGCGCAGGCGGTCCAGCAGGCCGGGATCGGTGGCGCCAGCGGCCAGCAGGGCGGTGGCGAGCCGGTCCAGCGGGTCCTGCCCCGAGGGATCGACCGCGCAGGCGGCCAGGTAGGCGCGGGTCCAGCGGCCCGGCCCCTTGTCCCCGGCCATGGCGCGCTCGATGCGGGCCTCGGTCATCTCGATCAGCTGGTCGACCATGCCGCTCAGCAGCTCTTCCTTGGTGGCGAAGTGATAAAGCAGCCCACCCTTGCTGACGCCGGCCGCGGCGGCCACCGCCTCCAGGGTGAAGGCGCCGACGCCCTGGGCCAGGACGACCCGCCCGGCCGCCTGGAGGATTTCCTGCCGTCTGTCGCGCCTGCTCATGGACCAAAACTATACCGTCTGGACGGTATAGTAAAGGGCGAGAACGGAGCCGCTCCCCAATCGCGGGCGGGGGTCAGCTGTCTTCGTCGGGAAATTCCGGGGCGCTCTCCTCCAGGCCGCCGCGCAACCGGTCGATCTCCTCGGCCACCTGCTGGGCGCCGGGAATGCCGTAGAAAGCCTCCACGCGGGTGCCGCCGCCGGCGCTGCGCTGCCACCAGGGCAGCTTGCGGTCCTGGAAGACGACGGTACCGAGGCCCGGCCCCGCCGCGCTCACCAGGGGCTCGTCCAGCTCGCGGGCAGTGAAGCTGCGCAGCCGCCGGATCGGCCAGGTCTCCAGAACCAGCACCCGGCGGTCGGTGACGGCGTAGAGCGTGTGCGCCGCGGCCTTGCGCGCCGTCAGCGGCGCGGCGAGCAGCCAGAGGCAATAGAGCGCCGCCACCAGCACGAAGAGCGCCAGCAGCAGCCCGCGGCCGCCATCCGGCCAGTTGGGCAGGAAGCTCAGCCAGAAGAAGCCGGCGATGACCACCAGGCCCAGCGCGCCGCGGATCACCTGCGGCAGCTTGGCGCGCGCCAGCACCTGCGGGTCCGGCCGGTCGGCCCAGATCAGGCGCTCGTCCGGCGCCAAGAGGGCGCGGGCTTCTTCAAGCGTGGCGTCAGGAGAGGTCATGAAGCTTCGATCGATACCGCGTGGGAGCGCGCAGCTTCCCGGTTTGCCCGGCGGCGGTCAAGCGCCCCTCCGAGGCGATCAGGCGGCCTTTTCCGGCAAAAATGGTTAAGCGCCGGAGAGCAGCCGCCCCCGCGCGACTCCAAGGTTAACCGCGCTTTCTGCAGGGGCATAAGGCGGCTTTTCCTGTGGAAAAAGCGGGCCCAAGCGCGTAAAACCGGCGGTCCGACAACACCAACGATACCCGAGAGTTAAGAAAGAGGTCCGTCATGGCCACCCCCTGGGCGCCCGACAGCTGGCGCAGCAAGCCGATCCGGCAGGTGCCGGAATATGCCGACAAAGCCGCGCTGGAGCGTGTGGAGCAGCAGCTCTCCAACTATCCGCCGCTGGTTTTTGCCGGCGAGGCCCGCCGGCTGCGTGCGCAGCTGGCCGAGGTGGCGGAAGGCAAGGCTTTTCTGCTCCAGGGCGGCGACTGCGCGGAAAGCTTCGCCGAGTTCCACCCGAACAACATCCGCGACACCTTCCGGGTGATGCTGCAGATGGCGGTGGTGCTGACCTTCGGCGCCGCCTGCCCCATCGTGAAGGTGGGCCGCATGGCCGGCCAGTTCGCCAAGCCGCGCTCGGCGCCGACGGAGACCATCGACGGCGTCGAGCTGCCGAGCTACCGCGGCGATATCGTCAACGGCATCGAGTTCACCGCGGAAGCCCGCGAGCCGGATCCCGAGCGCCTGGTGCGCGCCTACAACCAGGCCGCGGCGACGCTGAACCTGCTGCGCGCCTTCGCGCAGGGCGGCTTCGCCGACCTGCACAAGGTGCACCAGTGGAACCTGGAGTTCGTCTCCGACGGCGCCCAGGGGCAGCGCTATGAGGAGCTGGCCGGCCGCATCGACGAGGCGCTGAACTTCATGCGCGCCTGTGGCATCGAGCCGGCGACGGTGCCGGAGCTGCGCGAAACCGACTTCTACACCAGCCATGAGGCGCTGCTGCTGTGGTACGAGCAGGCGCTGACCCGCACCGACAGCCTGACCGGCCAGTGGTACGACTGCTCGGCCCACATGCTGTGGATCGGCGACCGCACCCGCGACCCGGCGGAGGCGCACGTCGAGTTCATGCGCGGCATCTGCAACCCCATCGGCATGAAGTGCGGCCCGACCACCGACCCGGACGAGCTGATCCGCCTGATCGACCTGCTCAATCCGAAGAACGAGGCCGGCCGCCTGACCCTCATCGCCCGCATGGGCCACGACAAGGTGGCCGAGCACCTGCCGGCGCTGATCCGTGCCGTGCAGCGGGAAGGCAAGAAGGTGGTGTGGTCCTGCGATCCCATGCACGGCAACACCATCAAGTCGGCCAGCGGCTACAAGACGCGGCCCTTCGACCGAGTGCTGGCCGAGGTGAAGAACTTCTTCGCCGTGCACCGCGCCGAGGGCAGCTACGCCGGCGGCGTCCACTTCGAGATGACCGGCCAGGACGTCACCGAGTGCATCGGCGGCGCCCAGGCGATCAGCGACGAGACGCTGGGCGACCGCTATCACACCCACTGCGACCCGCGCCTCAACGCCAAGCAGTCGCTGGAACTGGCCTTCCTCATCTCCGAGGCCCTGAAGGACGAGCGCCTGGCCCGCCAGAACGGCGACAGCGACAAGGTCGCCGCGGCCTCCTGAGACCCGTCCCGGCGGCCCCCTGCGGGCCGCCGGGACCCCCTCCTCATTTCCCTCCACACCGCCGGCGAAGCCAATATTGCGGCGCAGAATGTTTTGCGTCGAGACGGCTGTGCTTTCTGAAAATTGTCGGGTTGCCGCAGGAATTCGCCGACTTGTTTCAAGTCGCGATCAGTCATAACTATATGTTATATTACGATTTTTAACTCTTCTTTAAGGATTAGGAAATCAGTCACACAAGACCTGATCTTTTTTGTGCATCGCAGCATTTTTCCGTTGACCACCGCCCGCGGCGCGCCTAGTTGAGAGGCAAGCGCCCGCGTCCCGTCGGGCGGAAAAGAACACCCCCGGGTTGGAAATGTCCGTTTCGACGGAGTTTCGAAGATGACCCCACTGCCCCGACACCACAACCAGTCGCAGACGACCTGGGCCACCCGCCTTCTCGACGGCCTGCGCCGCCTGGGCGAGCGCCGCGCCCTGCGTGAAATGCTGGCCCTGCGCAGCGACCGCCTGCTGGCCGACATCGGCTTCAGCCGCGCAGACCTCGCCACGGATATCGAAGCCGCGGTGGCCACGCTGCAACTGCGCCGCGAGACCGCGCGCCGCGTCCTGCGTGAACTGACCAGCTACAGCGACCGCGAGCTGAAGGATATGGGCATCAGCCGTATCGACATCCGGCGCATCGCCCAAGAACATGCCCGGCAGGCCGTGGCCGAGCGCCGCGCCGAGATCCGCAACCGGGCGAGCGCCGCCTAGGCTCCGGCCCAGCTTCCAGCCTTCTGCAGGCCAGCCATTCGCCCGGCCCTCTGGTCGGGCGATGGGCCTTCGCGCTAGACTTCGCCGCAACAGAACACGCGAGGGCCGCTGCAGGCCCGAAAGCGGCAGGTTGTGGAAGGAAACCCGATGCCCGAAGGCCCGAACCGGCCCAAGAGCCCTGAGACCAAGGCAGAGGAGGCGACCGCCTGCGGCGTCGGCTGGCCGACCGCCGAAGACGACATCGCCGCCTGGACCGACGTCTACTTCAAGCGCACCCGCAAGGCGGTGGAGCGCTTCGGCGACATCACGGCGACCTACGCCATCTTCATGCGCCGCCCGGTGATCTCGGCGCCGCGCCTGGCGCTCGACTGGCTGACCGACATCGGCCGGCGCCGCGGCGTCAGCTTCGAGATCGACCTGCGCTATCCCGAGGGCAAGTGGGTCGGCGCCGGCGAGCCCATGTTCTATGTCACCGGGCCGCTGTCGCAGCTCTCCGACCTGGAGACCCTGCTGCTGCAGAAGCTGGGGCCGGCCTGTGTCGCCGCCTACAACGCCTACACCATGTGCGCCGACCTGCCCAAGGTGGCCTTCCTGGCCATGGACGCGCGTCACTGCGCCGGCACCGAGATGGCCGAACTGATGGCCTATGCCGCCTCCGTCGGCTCCGAACGGGCGCGCCGCAAGGTCGGCGCGGTCGGCTTCATCGGCAACGCCACCGACGCCACCGCCCACTACTTCGGGGTCGACGCCGGGCGCGGCACCATGCCCCATGCCTTCATCGGCTACGCCGGCTCGACCCTGCGCGCGGCGGAGATGTACGACGAGACCTTCCCCGACGAGCCCATGACCGTGCTGGTCGACTACTTCGCCCGCGAAGTGACCGACGCCCTCACCTGCTGCCGCCGCTTCCCGCGGCGCGCCGCCGCGGGCAGCCTGGCGGTGCGCATCGACACCCCCGGCGGCCGCTTCATCGAGGGCCTAGATCCGCCGGAATCCTATGCGGTGCTGGAGCGCAACGCCCCCGGCGCCCTGCGCGGCTACCGCTCCGACGACGAACTGCGCTACCTGGTCGGCCCCGGCGTCTCCGCCGCTGCCGTCTGGCGCATGCGCGAATGCCTGGACCGCGAGGGCTTCAACAAGGTGAAGATCGTCGCCTCCTCCGGCTTCGGGCCGGCCAAGTGCCGCCTCATGGCCGAGGCCAAGGCCCCGGTCGACCTCATCGGCACCGGCTCCTACCTGCCCTCCAAGTGGTCGGAAACCTATGCCACGGCCGACGTCGTGGACTACGACGGCGTGCCGCGGGTGAAGGTCGGGCGCGAGTTCCTGTTGCGCCGCTAGGCCGCATCCCGCATAACCCGGCCCATGACGGACACCACCGCCAACGACTCTCGTGTCGCGGAACTGATCGACAACTTCTCCTTCCTGGACGACTGGGAAGACCGCTTCCGCTACCTCATCGACCTGGGGCGCAAGCTGGAGCCTATGGACGAGGCCCTGAAGACCGAGGAGAACAAGGTGCGCGGCTGCACCAGCCAGGTCTGGATCGTCGACGAGGTCCGCCCCGGGACCAGTACCCAGGCACCCACCCTGCACTTCATCGCCGACAGCGACGCCCACATCGTCAAGGGCCTCATCGCCGTGCTGATGGAGATCTACGACGGCCGCACCCCGGAAGAGATCCTGGCAGTGGACATCAAGGGCGCCATCGGCCAGCTCGGCTTCGAGCAGCACCTGAGCCCCAACCGGGCCAACGGCCTTTTTTCCATGGTCGAGCGCATCCGCGCCCTGGCCGCCAAGGAGGCGCAGGGGAAAGCCTGAAGCTTGGCGCCGGCGCCTGACGCAAAGCTGGGTTGCTCCGCGCCGCCTTGCCGCTCCCCCGGGGCCGGGGTAAGTATTTGCCATGGCTGATGCTCTGAAGATCGCGCTCGCCCAGTGCAACCCCACCATGGGCGACATCGCCGGCAATCTGGCCCTGCTGCGCAAGGCGCGGGCCGAGGCCGCGGCGGCGGGCGCCGACCTCGTGGTCGCTTCGGAGATGGTCATCACCGGCTATCCCACCGAGGACCTGGTCCTGAAGCCCATGTTCCTCGACGCCGCCCTGGGCGCCATCGAGGCCCTGGCCGAAGACACCGCCGACGGCGGCCCCGGCATGATCATCGGCGGCCCCTGGCGCCAGGACCCGGACGCCAAGCCGCCGCTGTTCGGCAAGGTCTTCAACACCGCCTACGTACTGGACGGCGGAAAGGTCGTCACCCACCGCACCAAGCACGACCTGCCGAACTACGGCGTCTTCGACGAGAAGCGCGTCTTCGGCGCCGGCCCCCTGCCCGGCCCCGTCAACTTCCGCGGCGTGCGCCTGGGCGTCATGATCTGCGAGGACATGTGGAAGCCCGACGTCTGCGAGTGCCTGGAGGAGTCCGGCGCGGAGATCCTGGTCGTCATCAACGGCTCGCCCTTCGAGCTGGACAAGATCGAAGAGCGCATGCAGTTCGCCGTGCAACGCGTGACGGAAACCGGCCTGCCGCTGATCTACGTGAACCAGGTCGGCGGCCAGGATGAGCTGGTCTTCGACGGCGCCTCCTTCGCGCTCAACGCCGACCACAGCCTGCCGGTCCAGCTGCCCGCTTTCGAGGAAGCGCTGGAAGTGGTCGAGTGGCGGCGCGGAGAGCGCGGCTGGACGGCGGCGCCGGGACGCCGGGTGGCGCCGGACAGCGAGCTGGAGCTGGCCTACCGCGCGCTGATCCTGGGCCTGCGCGACTACGTCAATAAGAACCGCTTTCCCGGCGTCATCCTGGGTCTTTCCGGCGGCGTCGACTCGGCGCTGACCGCCGCCGTGGCGGTCGACGCCCTGGGGCCAAAGCGGGTGCATACCGTGATGATGCCCTCGCCCTACACCAGCCAGGAGAGCCTGGACGACGCGGCGGAAGCCGCGCAGCTGATGGGCGTCGGAATCGACAACGTGTCGATCGAGCCGGCCATGAAGGCCTTCGACGAGATGCTGCAGCCCATCCTCAACGGCTTCGCCCCCGGGAACAACGAAGGCGATACGACGGAAGAAAACATCCAGGCGCGCTCGCGCGGCCTGACCCTCATGGCGATCTCCAACAAGCTCGGCTACATGGTGCTGTCGACCGGCAACAAGTCCGAGGTCTCGGTCGGCTACGCCACGCTCTACGGCGACATGGTCGGCGGCTTCAATCCGATGAAGGACCTCTACAAGACCATGGTCTTCGAGCTGGCGAGGTGGCGTAACCAGGCGCTGCCGCCGGGCGCGCTGGGGCCGGCCGGGCGGGTCATTCCCGAGCGCATCATCACCAAGCCGCCCTCGGCCGAATTGAAGCCGGACCAGAAGGACGAGGACAGCCTGCCGCCCTATCCGGTGCTGGACGACATCCTCAAAGGTCTGATCGAGGGCGAAGAAAGCGTCGAGGTGATCGCCGCGCGCGGCCACGACCGTGAACTGGTGAACCGCGTCTGGCACATGCTGGAACTGGCCGAGTACAAGCGCCGCCAGGCCTGCCCCGGCGTGAAAATCACCCGCCGCGCCTTCGGCAAGGACCGCCGCTACCCGATCACCAACGCCTTCCGCGGACCCGCGTAAGACGGACGGTCGCGGCCCCGCCTGACGGGGCCGGTCAGTCCGCGCGGACCTCGGTCAGGAACTGCGCCACCCGCCGTTTCAGCTCGTCGGCCTGGCCGCCCAGCTCCGTCGCCGCACCCAGCAGCTCGTTCGCCGCCGTGCCGGTCTCGCCCGAAGCCTGGGAGACGCCGACGATGTTGCCGGTGACGTCCTGGGTTGCGGCCTGCTGCTGCTCCACGGCGGCGGAGATGGCGGTGGTCACTTCGCTGATTTCGGCAATGACGCCGGAGATGGCCGCGATGGCCTGCACCGCTGATTCCGTCGAGCCCTGAATCTCGGCGACCTGGGCGGCGATGTCCTGGGTCGCCTTGCCGGTCTGGTTGGCCAGCGACTTCACCTCGCCGGCAACCACGGCAAAGCCCTTGCCGGCCTCGCCGGCGCGCGCCGCCTCGATGGTGGCGTTGAGCGCCAGCAGGTTGGTCTGCTCGGCGATGTCGGAGATCAGCTTGACCACCTCGCCGATCTTCTCCGCGGCTTCGGAAAGGCCGGTGACCAGCTTGCTGGAGCGCTCGGCCTCCTCGACCGCGCGGCCGGCGACCTGGGCGCACTGCGTCGTCTGGCGGGCGATTTCCTGCACCGAGGCTGTGAGCTGCTCGGAGGCGGCGGCGACCGAGTTGGCCTGGACGCGCGTCTCGTCGGCGGTGCCGGTCAGCTTGTCGGCGTTGCCCTTCACCTGGGCGGCGGCCACGGAAACGGCCTCGACCACCTGGCCCACGCCGGACTCGAAGTCGTCGGCGAGGCGCTCGCGCTGGGTCGCCAGCGACCATGTCACCATCGGCCCGATGTAGTTGCCTGCGCGATCGGTGACTGCTGACATCTTCAGGTCCAGGATGTCGTCGCCCAGGGTGATCTTGGCGTTGTGCGGCAGGCGCGAGGGGTCGGCCAGCAGCTCGCGCTGCATGCTCGGGTTCTTGTGGAAGACGTCGATGCAGGTGCCCTTCAACTCGTCGACCGGCACCGGCAAGAAGTGCTCCAGCGGCCGCAGGGTGTCGAGGCTGGTCTTGTTCAGGTAGATGAGCTCCAGGTTGTCCTTGTCGGCCATCATCACGTTGACCGGCGTCTGGTCCAGCATGTTCAGCAGGCGCTCGGTCTCCTGCTCCTTGTGGACGACGTCGGTCACCACGTTCCAGGACAGCAGCGGCCCGACATAGCGTCCGCGCTCGTCCATGATCGCGGTCACCTCGACCGACATGTACTCCGCACCGAAGGCGAAGCGGGACTTCCACGGCAGCTGCTGCGGGTCGGAGAGAATGGCGCGGATGCGCTGCGGTTCCCTGTGGAACATGTCGACCGACTTGCCGACGATCTCCTCTGCCGGAAAAGGCAACACCGTCTGCAGCGCCTTCAAGAGCGTCAGAGAGGCCTTGTTCACATAGGTGATGCTGAAATCCGCCAGGTCACAGGTCATTACTGCGGTGGGCAGGGCCTCCAACATGTGCAGCAGGTCGGTACGGTTGAAGGACGGCCCTGCAAAGCTGCGAGGGCGAAGGCTTGCCAACATGGCGGAGCTCCAAAAGTTGCGGCGTGCGGGAGCCGGCCGAAAGCCGAGCACTATCAATTGTTTCCAGGGTTACTAAAGAATGACCCTTTATAAAAAAGGGTTAATCGAACGGCGAGGCAGCCTGTGACCTCCTGTCGCATAGGCAAACCGCCTAAGCAGGTCGCTTTCGCCGCCTAATCTCCGCAGGAAAAGAATTACGGCCGCGCGGCGAATCGGCGCGCATAGGCATACCGGAAGCCGTGGGGCGTAGAAGAAATCCCGTAAGAGTTGCTGCCGGGGCCGGAGAAAAAAATTCTTCGGAGCGAAAAAAAAAAGCCCCGGCGGGTCAGTGACCGCCGGGGCTGGAGTGATGGGGATGTGAAGAACTGACCGGAGCGTTGAACCTAGGTACTTGGGGTGGACACGGTCGCCCCGGTCACGGGAGCATCCGCTCAGGCGGCTTCGACAGCCTTCGCGGTGCGGCGGTTGCCCCGAAGCATCTCGACCACTTCCTTGGCCAGCTTGGGGCGAAACTTCAGGGAAATACGGTTCACCGTCGTGCCCACGACTTCGCCTTCCAGGCGGTTGCCGTGGCCGTCGATCTGCAACATGGCCGTGCTGCCGGTCTCGACATGGGAGCCATCGGCGCGGATCGCTGCGCCGGAGGGCGAGATGTCGACCATGCGGGCCTCGCTGCTCTCACCGTTGATGGTGAGCCTGCAGGGGTGGTCGATCTCATCGCGCACTTCCTTGCGCCGGTCGGCATGGCGGATGCGGTCGATGAAGACCTTGGACTGGTCATCCAGTTCCTGTGCCTTGCCGCGCACGTCTTCCGAGGCCGAGGTCACCTGGCCGGCGCTCTGCTGGGTCTCCACAGCCGCGGCCGAGACGGACTGCATGGCTTCCAGCACCGCGCCCACGCCGGTCGAGGTCTCGGTGACGCTGCGCGAGATCTCCTGGGTCACGGAGGTCTGTTCCTCGATGGCCGAGGCAATGGCGTTGGAGGCCTCGCCCATCTGGCCTATGGCCTTGGAGATGTCCTCGATCTGGCTGCCGACCCCGGAGGTCGCCTCCTGGATCGCCCGCACGTGGCCGGCGATCTCGCCGGTGGCGTTGGCGGTCTGCTGGGCCAGCGACTTCACCTCGCCGGCGACCACGGCAAAGCCCTTGCCCGCCTCACCGGCGCGCGCCGCCTCGATGGTGGCGTTGAGCGCCAGCAGGTTGGTCTGCTCGGCAATCTCCTCAATCAGGCGGACGATGCCACCGACCTTCTCGGCCGCCTCGTTGAGGCCGCCGACGCTGCCGGTCATGTTCGCCGCCTTGCTCACGGCGTCGTCGGTGACCCGCGCGGCGTCGCTCACCTGGGACGCGATCTCGCCGATGGAAGCGGAGAGCTCTTCCACCGCGGCGGCCACGGCCTGGGCGTTGGAGTTGGCTTCCTCGGCGCCGTTCTTGGCGTTCTCGGCCTGCTGCGCCGTCCCTTCGGAATTGCTCTGCAGGCCCTCGGCTTCGGTCGACAGGCCGGCGGAGGACTGCGAGAGCGCGCCGGAGATCTCCGCGATCACCTCACTGAACTGGTCGGCCAGGTCGTTGAGGCGGCGGGAGAAGTCGGCGTCCTTCTCGGCCAGGTAGACGGAGATGGCCAGGTCCATGTCCAGCGAGATCGCCTTGTCGATCGACTGGATCAACTTGCTCGCCTTGGCCAGCCGCGCCTTGCCGTTGAGGCTGATCGCGCTCGCCGCTTCTTTGAGCACGGCGCCGATCAGGGCCTGCTTCACCAGGCCGTAGCCACCAATGTACCAGCCCGGCTGCAGGCCCAGCTGGCAGTGCGCCTTGCCGATGCGCGCAACCGAGTCGAAGTATTCGTCGTCGAACTTGCCGGAGAACATGCGCATCCAGTGCTTGGCCTGGGCATCACGGGCATGCGCGATATGCGCCTCGCTGACGAACATGGCGCGCAGTTCGTCTTCCTCGCCGATGTGGCTGTAGAAGTTGTCGAGGACCTCGGGGATCAGCTTTTCGACCATCGGCCTGAATTCGCTGAGCAGGGCGCGCGCCTCATCGTCGATGCGCAGGTAAGAGAGTTTCTTGGCACGCGACAGGGACTCGGACATGTCATTCTCCTGGCGAAGTGTCGGCGACAGCCGTCTAAATCCATATCTCCGGCGGGCAGGCTTTCCAGTGTGTCCGGCCGGGCCGGGCCCACGCCCTGCCCATTCAATCCTGCCTCTATTCACCCACCGGCCCGTTTCGACCGAAAATTGATATGAACGTGTATTTATGTATCTAAATACAAGTTTTGCGATATTTCCTGAAAATACCATTAATTGGTGTGATTATGTCTTCAGACCAAAGCGTTATGGACATATCCGCTAGATCAATACCCCGCATTCCGGCGCAGCCGCACCCGGCTGGAAAGGCTGCGCAGGCGGACGGATGAGGCCTAGCGGCCGCGCGCGAAAGCCGAGCCTCGGGCAGCCTGACAGCCGGGCGGATCAAAGGAACGCAGCCCTATCTCGCAAAAAAAGCCCCGGCAGGTCGTAGCCTGCCGGGGCTGGAGTCACAGACGAAGTGAGGATTGACCGGGACCCGGGCCAGGGGGAGAGAGCCCGGGCCCTCGGTCAGGGATGCATCCGCTCGGGGTGTGAGATCCCCCTTGCGGTGCGGCGTTCGCCACGCAGGCCTTCGGGGATGGGGACGAAGGACTGCGGGCGGAACTCGGTAGAAACGCGGCGGGAGGCGATGAACGAAGGCTTGCCGATCAGCCGATCGCTGCACGCCTTGCCGTTCGGTTTGCGGAGCTCATTCATCCCGGGACAGGCCTGTTACCGGCGATCCGCATGACGGATACGTTCGATGAAGATCTTCGACTGGTCGTCCAGTTCCTGCGCCTTGCCGCGTACGTCCTCGGAGGCCGAGGTCACCTGGCCGGCGCTGCGTCGGGTCTCCTCCGCGGCGGCCAGCACCGACTGCATGGCCTCCAGCACCGAGCCCACGCCGGTCGAGGTCTCGCTCACGCTGCGCGAGATCTCCTGCGTGACCGATGTCTGCTCCTCGATGGCCGAGGCGATGGCGTTTGAGGTCTGGCCCATCTGGCCGATGGCCTTGGCGATGTCCTCGATCTGGCTGCCGACACCGGAGGTCGCCTCCTGGATCGCCCGCACGTGGCCGGCGATCTCGCCGGTGGCGTTGGCGGTCTGCTGGGCCAGGGACTTCACCTCGCCGGCGACCACGGCAAAGCCCTTGCCCGCCTCGCCGGCGCGCGCTGCCTCGATGGTGGCGTTGAGCGCCAGCAGGTTGGTCTGCTCGGCGATCTCCTCGATCAGGCGGACGATGCCGCCGACCTTCTCGGCCGCCTCGTTGAGCCCGCCGACGCTCTCGGTCATGTTGGCGGCCCTGGAGACAGCATCGTCGTTCACGCGGGCGGCATCACTCACCTGGCTGGCGATTTCACCGATGGAGGCCGAGAGCTCCTCTACCGCGGCGGCGACCGCTTGGGCGTTGGAGTTGGCCTCCTCGGCGCCCTGCTTGGCGCTCTCGGCTTGTGTCGCCGTGCCCTCGGAGTTGCGCTGCAGACCCTCCGCCTCGCTCGACAGGCCGGCCGAGGACTGCGACAGTGCCTGGGAAATCCCGGAAATCACTTCACCGAACTGATCACCCAGGTCGTTGAGGCGGCGGGAAAAATCGTTGTCCTTCTCGGCGAGGTAGACCGAGATGGCAAGATCCATGTCCAGCGAGATCGCCTTGTCGATCGCCTGGATCAGCCGGCTGGCTTTCTCCACCCGTGCCTTGGCATTCAGGGCCAGGCCACCTGCGACGCGGCCCAACACTTCGGCGATCAAGGCCTGCTTCACCAGCCCGTAGCCGCCGATGTAGGCGCCCGGTTCCAGGCCCAGCTGGCAGTGCGCCTTGCCGATGCGCGCGACCGAGTCGAAGTACTCGTCATCGAAGCTGCCGGAGAACATGCGCATCCAGTGCTGCGCCTGCGCCTCGCGGGCATGCGCGATGTGCGCCTCGTCCGTGAACATCGCCCCCAGTGCCTCGTCCTTGCGAATATGGTCGTAGAACTGATCCAGAATGGCCGGGATCATCTCTTCCACGGTGGGGCGGAACGCGCTGAGCAAAGACCGCGCCTCATCGTCAAGGCGGAGAAAGGCGAGTTTCTTGGCGCGAGACAGGGATTCAGACATAAGGCTCTCCTAACTAGACAAGGCGGCACTGAGCCGCAGCCATCGCATTCCCATGTCATAAGGTCTGCAATCAGTGAGATGCGACGGATCCACAACTTTTGATTGATTTGATGAAGGCATTTGCATACTTAAAATTTATAAGTCGTGTTGCAGATATCATCAAATTTCCCAAATAAACTTAAAAATTTATTTAATTAATATGCAGTTTCTAGGCCGTATATTCTTATAAACATACGACTATGCCCGAGTATTACTTACCTATCCTTTTGAACTATACCTACCTACCCGAAAGTATAGGGTGCTGCCAGGTTTATGGCCGCAGGCTGCCGCGAGCCGCTGCAGGGTCTTTGCGATTTTGTGGCAGGGGTGGTAGTTAGGGCCCGCGGCGGCGGGTGACCTTGGGGGTCGCTTACGGACCGCCCCTTTTCGGGACCCGGTGCCGCCTTCTGGCCCTGCTGTCCTCGCCTTGCTGAGGCCCTGCTTGACGCTGAAAGTCCGCTTCGCCCCCAGTCCCACCGGCCTGCTGCACGTCGGCAACGCGCGCCAGGCGCTGATCAACTGGCTCTTCGCCCGCGCCCAGGGCGGGCGCTATCTGCTGCGCATCGACGACACCGATACGGAGCGCTCGACGCCCGAGTTCGCCGCCGCCATCGAGCGGGACCTGCGCTGGCTGGGCCTCGACTGGGACGAGAAAGCGGTGCAGTCCGAGCGGCTGGAGCGCTACGAGGACGCCGCCGAGCGCCTGAAGGCGGCAGGGCGCCTCTACGCCTGCTACGAGACGCCGGAGGAGCTGGGCCTGAAGCGCAAGGTGGCGCTGACCGCCGGGCGCCCGCCGATCTACGACCGCGCCGCCCTGGACCTCGGCGAAGCGGACAAGGCGAGGCTGGAGGCCGAAGGCCGCCGCCCGCACTGGCGCTTCAAGCTGGCGCCCGGGGAGATCGCCTGGGAGGACCTGGTGCGCGGCCCCGCCTCCTTCCAGGGCGAGAATCTCAGCGATCCGGTGCTGATTCGCGAGGACGGCCGGCCGCTCTACACCCTGACCTCCGTGGTCGACGACATCGAACTGGCGGTGACCCACGTGCTGCGCGGCGAGGACCACGTGGCCAACACCGCGGTGCAGGTGCAGCTCTTCCAGGCGCTCGGCGGTCAGGTACCGGCCTTCGGCCACCTGTCGCTCATCGCCGGGGCCGGCGGCGAGTCCCTCTCCAAGCGCCTCGGCAGCCTCTCCCTGGCCTCGCTGAGGGAGAGCGGCCTGGAGGCCATGACCCTCAACTGCTACCTGGCGCGCCTCGGCACGCCGGACCCGGTGGAGCCCTTCACGGACCTCGACAGCCTGGCCAAGGACTTCGACCTCTCGCGCTTCGGCAGGGCGACGCCCAAGTTCGACCCCGCCGAGCTGGAGCACCTGAACGCCCGCCTGCTGCACATCACGCCCTTCGAGGCCGTGGCCGAGCGCCTGCCCCAGGGCTTCGACGCCGCTCTGTGGGAAGCGGTGCGCCCCAACCTCACCCGCCTGGCCGAGGCGGCGGTGTGGCAGAACATCTGCCGCGGCCCGGTGATCCCGCAGATCGAGGAGGCGGATTTCGCCCGCCAGGCCGCCGAGCTGCTGCCGCCGGAACCCTGGGACGAGACCACCTGGGGCGCCTGGACCGGGGCGGTGAAGGCCGCCACGGGGCGCAAGGGCAAGCCCCTCTTCCTGCCGCTGCGCCTGGCTCTGACCGGGCTGGACCACGGGCCCGAGCTGAAGGCCCTGCTGCCGCTCATCGGCCGTGAGCGGGCCGAGGCCCGGCTGGCCGGCAAGACGGCCTAGGCAGCTACGTCATGGGGCCGCCGCACTTGACCCTCCCCCCGAGGCCTGTAAAGTCCGCCCCATGATGCTCCGGATTGTGACCTGTCGACCGCGATGTCGCTGCTGCCCGGCCTCCTGAGGCCGGCGACCTCTTTCGCCTGGCCGGCTGCGACCGGCCGCTGACATCACGACGATCCGGACCAGTCCCATGAACCTGCAGTTTCACAACACCCTGACGCGCAAGAAAGAGCGCTTCGAGCCCCTCGATCCGGCCAATGTGCGCATGTACGTCTGCGGCCCGACGGTCTACGACCTGGCGCACATCGGCAACGCGCGCCCGGCCGTGGTCTTCGACGTGCTGTTCCGCCTGCTGCGCCATGTCTACGGCGCCGACCACGTCACCTACGCGCGCAACATCACCGACGTGGACGACAAGATCATGCAGGCCTCCAAGGAGACCGGCGAGGCCATCGAGTCGATCACCCAGCGCACCACCCAGGCCTACCACGACGACATGGACGCCCTCGGCGTGCTGCGCCCGAGCATCGAGCCGCGCGCGACCCAGCACATCGGCCAGATGATCGCCATGATGGAAGCGCTGATCGAGAAGGGCCACGCCTACGCCGCCGAGGGCCACGTGCTGTTCTCCGTGCCCTCGATGGACGACTACGGCGAGCTGTCGCGCCTGGACCGCGACGCCCTTATCGCCGGCGCCCGCGTCGACGTCGCGCCCTACAAGAAGGACCCGGCCGACTTCGTGCTGTGGAAGCCCAGCGCCGGGGACCAGCCGGGCTGGGACAACCCCTGGGGCCGCGGCCGCCCGAGCTGGCACATCGAATGCTCGGCCATGTCGGCGGAGCACCTGGGCGAGACCTTCGACATCCACGGCGGCGGCCTGGACCTGGTCTTCCCGCACCACGAAAACGAGATCGCCCAGAGCCGCTGCGCCCACGGCACCAAGATCATGGCCAGGGTGTGGATGCACAACGGCTACGTGGTGGTGAACGGCGAGAAGATGTCGAAGTCGCTGGGCAACTTCTTCACCGTGCGGCAATTGCTGGAAGGGGGCCTGCGCGGCGAGGCGATCCGCCTGGCGCTGCTCTCCGGCCACTATCGCGCGCCCCTGGACATCACCCGCGAGAAGATCGCCGAATGCAAAGGCCAGCTCGACCGCCTCTACGGCGCGCTGCGCGGCCTCGACGCGGACAAGGACGTGGCGCCGCCGGAGAAACTGGTGGCGGCACTGGCCGACGACCTCAACACCCCACTGGCCGTCGCCGAGCTGCACGAGATCGCGACAGCGCTGCACAAGGCGGGCGACGCCGTCGAGACGCGGAAGCTGGCCGGCGCCTTGCGGACCGGCGGCCAACTGCTCGGCCTGCTGGAAGGCGACGCGGAGGCCTGGTTCAAGGGCGAGAGCGCCGAGGGCGGCCTCTCGGCGGAGGACATCGAAAAGCTGATCGCCGCCCGCGCCGAGGCCCGCAAGGCCAAGGACTTCGCCGAATCAGACCGCATCCGTGACGAGCTGACCGCCCAGGGCATCGTCCTGGAAGACGGCCCCGGCGGCACCACCTGGAAGCGCGCGGACTAAACCACACCCGGCCAACCCATATCCTCGGGTCAAGCCAGAGGGTGACGACTTGGTTTGGAGCACGCACGGGCGCCCCTCCCAACTCCCACCGTCATGCTCGGGCTTGACCCGAGCATCCATTGCGATGACGCGCGCCCTAACCTGCCGCCATGACCTTCGCAGCTGCCTCCCGCCGCCGCTCCAGCCACTCCACGAGCGCCGCCGCCGTGATGCCGAGCGGCAGCGTGACGTACCACCCGAAAACGACCGAGAAGGCGCTGATGCCAAAAACAGAAAAAAGGAGAGCGTCGGGGGGCGTGGAAGCGGAACCGGACCAGACCAAGCTCTCCGCCTCGAGCAGAACGGTGGCGACGATGCCGATGAGCAGGTGGCCGACCGCTACGGTCGAGCAACCGAGAACCATCGCCCGCCCAAACAGCGGCTCGCGACGCAGGCGCCATTCAAAACGCCTGACCAGCGCAAATGAAAGAGCCGCAGAAATACCAGCCGCGAGGGCGAAAACCGAACGGAACCATAGGACCTCGGAGGGTGTGCGGCCTGGATTTGGAACGCCATGAATCTGCATGACGGCGATAGCCGCCAACACCGCCGCCCCGGCAAAGACGGCCGCTCCCAGATAGGCGCTTCTGGAACCGGCGGCCACCGCCCCTACTCCGCCGCCTTGGCCTGGTCGCCGGGGATGGGCTCGCGCATGGTGACGAACTCCTCGGCCGCGGTGGGGTGGATGCCGACGGTGGCGTCGAAGATCTGTTTCGTGGCGCCGGCCTTGATGGCCACAGCCATGCCCTGGACGATCTCCGGTGCGTCGAGGCCGACCATGTGGACGCCGACCACGCGCTGCGTATCCTTGGCGACGATCAGCTTCATCATGGTCTTCTCGTCGCGGCCGGAAAGCGTGTGTTTCAGCGGCCGGAAGGTCGAGCGGTAGATGTCGAGTTCGCCGTGGCGTTCGCGCGCCTGCAGCTCGGTGAGGCCCACGGTGCCGACCGGCGGATGGCTGAACACGGCCGAGGGCACGTCGGCGTGGTCCATGGCCCTGGGCGTGCCGCGGAATACGGTGTCGACGAAAGCCATGGCCTCCTGGATCGCCACGGGCGTCAGGTTGATGCGGTCTGTCACGTCGCCCACGGCGTAGATGTTGTCGACCGAGGTCTTGGAGAATTCGTCGACCTTGATGGCGCCGTTCTTCGCCAGCGCCACGCCGACCTCCTCCAGGCCCAGGTTGTGCACGTTGGGGCTGCGCCCGGTCGCCGCCATGACCAGGTCGCACTCGATCTCCGAGCCGTCGGAGAGATGCAGCAGCAGGTCCGTCTCGCGCTTTTCGATGCGGTCGATGGTGGTCTCGACGATGAGGTTGACGCCCTTCTTGACGATCTCGCCGGCCAGGGTGTTGCGGATGTCGTCGTCGAAGCCGCGCAGGATTTGCGGGCCGCGGTAGATCTGCGTCACCTCGCTGCCCAGGCCGTTGAAGATGCCGGCGAACTCCACGGCGATGAAGCCGCCGCCGGCAATCACCACCCGCTTGGGCAGCTCCTCCAGGTGAAAGGCCTCGTTGGAGGAGATGCCGTGCTCCCAGCCCGGCTCCATCGGAAAGGTCGGCGTACCGCCGGTAGCGATCAGGATGGTTTCAGCCGTGAAGCTCCGGTCGCCGACCTCCACCGTGTGGGCATCGAGCAGGCGGGCATGACCGTGGAAAAACTCGACCCCGGCGTTCGTGAGGAGCTTCTCATAGACGCCCTCCAGGCGGTCGATCTCCTTGTCCTTGTTGGCGATCAGCCTCGCCCAGTCGAAGGAGGCCTCCGGCACGGACCAGCCGAAGCCGGCGGCGTCCTCGAAGTCCTCGTGGAAATGGCTGGCGTAAGACAGCAGCTTCTTGGGCACGCAGCCGCGGATCACGCAGGTGCCGCCGTAGCGGTAGGATTCGGCGATGGCCACCTTGGCCCCGGTCGCCGCGGCCATGCGCGCGCCCCGGACCCCGCCGGATCCGCCGCCAATGACAAAGAGATCGTAGTCGTACCCGGCCATAATTTACCCTTCGATCTGCCCGCCGCACTTGATCTAACCAGGGCCCGCCAGGCAACTGCCCGCCCCTCGGCCCCGGTCAAGCCACGAACGGAGTCCGTGCCTGCCTAGGGGTCAATCTAGGGAGGCCCACACTGCACCGCAACCTCACCGGAGAGCCGGAAGCGGAGGGCCGCCTTAACCCTAAAAATCCAAGGGATTAGGCGACTGCGGAAGCAGCGCATCCCCCGGAAGATAGGGCCAAAGTCTCAGACAGTTGCACGGTTCAAAAGATCGCGCCAAGATACTGATAGGGATGCAACAATTAAAGGCATAACGAACGATAAGCCCCTAAGGCGAATGAGGGGAAGGACATCCGGAGTCGAACCATGTTGTTCCAGAAGCTTCTGCAGAAGGTTGTTAAGTCCGG
>JBNKHC010000009.1:0-4400 GCA_050290145.1 Kiloniellaceae bacterium
GGCGACGGCCGATCTCGCCGCGCTGACGCTGCGCCCGGAACCCGGCGCCGAAGCCGTGCAGATCGACCGGCTGAGCCTGGAACTGCAGGCCCAGGGCCCGGACCCGGCGCAGCCGGCGACCATCGCCGCCAAGGCCGAAACCCTGACCTGGCAGCGCCTGGACCTTCAGCACCTTGATCTCGATGGCAGCGGCACCCTCGACGCCCTCGACCTGCGGCTGGCGGCCGCCGGCAGCTGGATCGAACCGCTGGAGCTCAAGGCCGCAGGACGCGTCGCGCAGGCGGATGAAACTCTCACCGTCATACTCAGTGAGGCGAAGGGCTCGGCCTTCGGACAGCCGCTGGCGCTGCGCGAGGCGGCGACGCTTACCCTCGCGCCGGGTATCACCCGGCTGGAGGGCCTCGACGTCGCCTCCGGTGACACCCGCCTCACCGCCGAGGGCCGCCTGGACGGCGCGAACGTCGCGGCCAGGGCGCGCCTGGAGGCCCTGCCCCTGACCACCGTCGACGCCTTCTGGGAAAGCGGCCTCGAGGGCAGCGTTTCGGCGACGCTCGACCTGCAGGGCCCGCTCGCCGCCCCGCGTGGCAGCGCCGGCCTGACCGCCAGCGGCCTGCGTCCGCGCGGCGACAAGGACCTGCCGGCGCTGGACCTCACCAGCGCCGCCGAGTGGCGCGACGGACAGGTGAGGCTGGACGGCCAGCTCGGTGGCGAACAGGTGACGGCCGCCAGCTTCAACGCCACGGCGCCGCTGCGCCTCACCGAGCAGGGCGCACTGGAGATGCCGGAAGACGGCGCGCTCTCCGGCGCGCTCGACTGGCGCGGCGGCCTCAACACCCTGCTGCTCTTCGCGCCCTTGCCGCAACACCGCCTCAGCGGCGATGCCGAGATCGCCGTCACGCTGCGCGGCACGGTCGGCAGTCCGGAGTTCGACGGCAGTCTCGCCCTCGCCCAGGGCCGCTACGAGAGCCTGGAACACGGCACCATTCTGCGCGACCTGGCGCTGCGCGCGGAGCTGGCGGGCGATAGGGTGACACTGGCCAGCCTCACCGCCAACGACGGTGCCAGCGGCGAGCTGAACGGTAAGGGTGAGCTGGCCATCGATCCGGCAGGTGACTTCCCCTTTGACTTCGAGATCCAGCTCGACAAATTCCGCGCCCTGCGCCGCGACGACGTGACAGCGATCACCGGCGGAACGATCGAGCTGTCGGGCGATGCGCAGACGCCGCGCATCAAGGGGCGCTTCACCACGGAGACCGTGGAGGTCAGCCTGGCCACCCAGCTGCCGCCCGACGTGGTGAAGCTCGACGTGATCGAGGTGAAGGACGGCGTGGTGCAGGAGGCGCCCGCAGCGGAGAAGGTCGCCCCGCCGGTGAACGCCGAGCTGGATATCGTCGTCGACATGCCCAAGCGGGTCTTCGTGCGTGGCCGCGGCCTCGATTCCGAGTGGGCCGGACGCATCGCCGTAGCGGGCACCACCGCCGAGCCGGTGATCAGTGGCGAGGTCAACCTGGTGCGCGGTCAGATGTCGGTGGTCGGCAAGTCCTTCGTGCTGCAGGACGGCAAGGTAACCCTGCCGCAGAGCGCCGGCGGCGAAGCCATGATCGACGTCAGCGCCGTCCACAAGGGCAAGGAGCTGGAGGTCACGGCCCACCTGACCGGGCCCGCTACCGAGCCTTCGCTGGAGCTCATCTCGGTGCCGGAAGTGCCGCAGGACGAGATCGTCTCACGGGTGCTGTTCAACAAGTCCGCCTCACAGCTGACGGGCGTGGAGGCCGCGCAGCTTGCCCTTGCCTTGCGCGACCTGACCGGCCGGGGCGGCGGCACCGACGTCCTGGGCTTCGCCCGCCGGGCCCTGGGTGTCGACGTGCTGCGCGTCGGCACCACCGCTGAAGGCAAGGCCGCGGTGGAAGCCGGCAAATATCTGACGGAAGACGTCTATGTCGGCGTCAAGCAGGGCGCCAGGCCGGAGGAGAGCGGCGTCGGGGTCGAGGTGGAGGTGACGCCCAACATCACCATCGAGTCCGAGACCAGCGGCGAGGGCACCAGCAAGTCCGGCGTGCGCTTCCAGCTCGACTACTAGGTCTCTTCCGCCGCGCGCTCGCGCGTTTCCACCGGGATCGGTTCGGTCACCAGCAGGTGGCGGTGCGGATAGGGGATCTGGATGTCGTGCTCCTTGAAGGCGTCCCAGATCGCCAGCAGCACCTGTCCCTTCACGTTGGCGACGCCGTCCTGCGGATCGCGGATCCAGAAGCGCAGCACGAAGTCCAGCGAGGAATCGCCGAAGCCCGTCAGGTGGCAGACCGGCGCCGTGGACTGATCCACCCGCGGCGGCTTGGTCGCCGCCTCGCAGGCGATGCGCCGCACCTCGTGCGGGTCGCTGTCGTAGGACACGCCGAACCTGATCTCCATGCGCACCAGCTGGTTGGTGAAGGACCAGTTGACCACGCGGTGGGTGATCAGGTCCTCGTTGGGGATCAGGTATTCCTTGCCGTCGCGGGTGACCACGGAGACGTAGCGCGCACCCAGCGAGGAGATCCAGCCGAAGGTCTCGCCCAGCTCGATGACGTCGCCCGGCTTGATCGACTTGTCGAGCAGCAGGATGACGCCGCTGATGAGATTGGAGACCACTTTCTGCAGGCCGAAGCCGATGCCCACGCCCACGGCGCCGGAGAAGAGCGCCAGTGCCGTCAGGTCGATGCCGACGCTGTTGAGGGCCATCACCACGGCCAGGGTGATGAGCGTGATCTTCAGCAGCTTGCCGAGCAGCACCTGGACCGAGGGCGTGAGGTCGGGAATGCTGCTGATGCGCCGCTCCAGGAAACGCGACAGGGCCGAGGCGGCCCACAGCAGCACCGCCAGGGTCAGCACGCCCTTGACGACGGTCAGCAGGGAAATGCGCAGGTCGCCGAAGGAGAGCGCCATGGAATCCAGCAGCGCCACCGTCGGATCCAGAAGCCCGAGGATATTGAGCGCGGCGATGGTCCAGGCGCTGAAGGCCAGCATGCGCGCCAGGGCCGGGTTGCGCACGAAGGTGGTGATCAGGCGAATCACCACCCAGGCGGTCAGCAGGCTGGCGACGACGCTCAGCAGGTAGCTGCGGCTCGGCCAGGTGCTCTGCAGCATGACGGCGAGCGCCAGCCACAGCAGCAGCAGATAGATGAAGGGCGTAACGAGATCCGGCAGTGCACTCACCTGGGCGGCAAAGCGCGCCGAAAGGGCACTGCGGCCGATCCAGGTCTCCAGGCGCGGCCTGAGGCGCCGCCCCGCCAGCAGCGCCAGCCCGAACAGCAAGACCAGCAGCACAAGCTGCCCCAGGGTCCAGACGTTGGCGACGTGCTGCAGCAACCACTCGCCGGCGTCCCGGAGGGTCGCCGTCACCTCCTCGCTGTTCAACAGCTTGTCGTTCAGCAGGTCGTCCATCGCCGCGCGCCGCGCTCCCGCCTGTTTCCGCCCTCATGCTAATGCGGATTCGCGATTTCCCGAAATATCAAAGCGATGGCCGCGCGCCGGCAAAAAAGAACCTCCGGAAGGCCTCGCCCCGTTCATAGACGACAGGTCACGAGAACCTCCGTTTCCGGGCAGTTCTATCTTAAAAATAAAGTACAAATTTTATCTATTTACGATCTTTGCTTAATATTACTTAAAGTTTTAAATAAATCGACATTGCAGTACTGTAAATACTTCGGTAACCTTGCAGGCATGAGAGCCAAGACGATTTCAAGACCGGCAGCGCGGCTCTGCCTCGCCGCCACCCAGGCCGCCCTCTCCGCCTTTCTGACCCGGGAGCGCCCGCAGGAGACCTCGACCGCGCCACGCCACGAGAACGCCGACGCGGCCCCCATCGACCGCGGCGTGCTGGCCGCGCTCATCGGCCGTGACGATGCGAGCCCGATCGAGCGGCTGGCCGCGGGCGGCGCCCTGGAAGAGCTGCGGACCGAGACCTACCGGCTGCGAACCTATCTGAGCGATACGGGAGTGATTGGCTATGAAGACCGCCGAAGTGCCTAAACTCATCCTCGTTGCGGATGACCAAGGTCTCATCCGCTCCCTGCTGGTGTCCATGCTGCGGGAACTGGGCTACCGCACCCTGGACGCGCCGGACGGCTACACGGCCCTGCAGCAGCTCGCCGCGCGCCCGGACGTCGTGATCCTGGACCACCGCATGGCCAAGCTGACGGGCCTTGAGATCCTGCAGGAGATCCGCTGCGGGCGGACCGCGCAGCCGCGCGACCTGCCGGTGCTGCTGCTGACCGGCCACGCCGACGAGGACGTCGTCCGTATCGCCGGCGAACTGGACGTCTCGGCCTTCCTGTCGAAGCCGGTCTCCAAGACCCAGCTCAAGGCGCGCCTGGACATGGTCGCGAAGACGCCCCTGTCGCTGAGGTCGCCGCAGACCTATG
>JBNKHC010000010.1:0-5968 GCA_050290145.1 Kiloniellaceae bacterium
GGCAAGATGGAAATCGACCAGGCCTCGGGCAGTGCGACCTACACGGTTGAGAAGCGCCCGGCGGGCACCTTCTCGGTTCACACGCCTTATGTCGTGGCCGTCGTGAAGGGCACCAAGTTCGATGTCGATGTCGAGGCCGAGCAGACGAGCGTTTCAGTGAAGGAAGGCCGGGTCGGCGTTTCCGACACCCGCGGCGGCGGTAATGTCGACGTGACCCCCGGCCAGACGGCCCGGGCGTCGAACAGCGCGCCCGGCGTTGACGTCGATGCGACGCCTGCCGGCAAGTCGGCCTCGGCGAGCTCGTCCAGCTCCGGCTCTCCGGGCAAGTCTGCTGACGCGTCGGGCAAGGACAACGGCAACGGCGGCGGCAACGGCGGCGGCAGCGGCGGCGGCAACGGCGGCGGCAGCGGCGGCGGCAGCGGCGGCGGCAACAGCGGCGGCAATGGCAAAGGCAATGGCAAAGGCAAGGACAAGTAACCGGAGTAATGAATGAGCGTCACGACCAGGCGCTTTGCTGCCTGCCTCCTGGCTTGCCTGGTGACGTTCGCCGCTTTTGCCGGAGGCGCACTGGAGCCTCTTGAGCGGCCCTTGATTGACCTGCGGATGCGCATGATCGAGCGATCGGCGCATCCGCAGCCTATTGTGATCGAGATTGATCCTCGGTCGATCAGTGCCATCGGCCGCTGGCCCTGGCCACGATCGCTGCACGCTTTGCTGCTCGACCGGCTGACGGCAGCCGGCGCCGGCGACGTTTTCCTCGATATAGATTTCAGCCTGCCCAGCGTGGAAGCGGAGGACGCGGCCCTGGAGGGTGCGCTGGCGCGCCGCGAGGGTCATACCCTGCTGGCGGCTTTCCGGCAGTGGAGCGAGGCGCAACAGGCCTATGTCGACATCGCCCCGCTGCCCCGCTTCGCCGTGCAGGGGCGGCTGGTCTCGGCCAACCTCGTCCCCGCCAGCGACGGCTTGGTGCGCGAGGTCCGGATGTCGCTGCCCTGGCGCGGCAGCAAACTGCCGAGCGTGGCCACAGGCATGCTACGGCTCGACGCGGCGGAGCAACGCAGATTCCTGATCGACTTTGGCATCGACACCGCCAGCATTTCGCGGCTTTCCTATATCGACGTGGTCGGCGGCGATGTCGCCCCGGAAATCCTGGCTGGGCGCACGATCTACGTCGGAGCCACGGCGATCGAACTGGGCGACATGCTCGCCGTGCCCAATCACCGCGTGATGCCGGGCGTCATCGTTCAGATGCTGGCACTGCAGTCTCTGATGCTGGAGCGGGGACTCCATCGCCTGCCGCTCTGGTTCGTCGTCCTCTCGGTCTCCGCCTTCGTACTGCTGCTTGCTTTCCTGACCCGGGACCGCAGCTACGGCACCAACCTCTTCATCATCTGCGGGGCCAATGTCCTGCTGTGGGGCGGGGCGGTGACTCTGCAGGCGGCGGCGCCGCTGGTCCTGGATATAGTGCCCTTCACCCTGGCCTCCTTCGGAGCGGGCGCGCTGGCGTTCCTGATGCGCTTTCGCAGTGTTGCCGCCAGCCTGGTCTCCGAGACCCTGGCCCGTAGCCGCTCCGAAAAGCTGATGGGTGCCGTAGCGCAGAACGCCTTTGACGCGCTGGTCACTGCCGATGCCGAGGGCAACATCCGCTCCATCAACCAGGCCGCCAGCCGTATGTTCGGCCTGACGCCGGGCGGGGCAGAAGGCCGCTCGCTGGCCGATTTCCTGGCGCGGCCCAACGCGCTTGCCCGGCAGAACCTCGCCGGGGCCCTGCGCCAGATCAAGGGCGCCGGGCGTCCCCGCCGCCTGGTTTGCCGGCGCAGCAACGGCGAGCTGTTCTACGCGGACCTCACCGTTGGTGAACTGGCCGAGGAGGGCGATTGCATGTTCGTTCTGCTGGTGCGCGACATTGACCAGCGGGTGAAGGCGGAGCGGCGGCTGCTGACGCGTGAGCGCGAGTTGCGGCGGGCCAAGACCGACGCGGAGGTGGCCAACCAGAGCAAGACCGAGTTTCTGGCCAACATGAGCCATGAGCTCAAGACACCGCTCAACGCCATCATCGGTTTTGCCGAGATCATGGAGCAGGAACTGCTGGGGCCGATCGGCAAGCCGCAGTACCAGGCCTACGCCAAGGACATCCGTGAGAGCGGCCAGCGCCTCTTCCACACGGTTTCGGACGTGCTGGAGTTCTCCCGCATCGAGATCGACGACCTGGTAATGCAGGAGCAGGCCTTCGACCTGCCGGAGCTCTGCCGTCGCGTCGCTTCGCGCCTGGCGCCCCGGGTGGCCGAGAAGGAACAGCGTCTGGAGACCGCCGTGCCGGAGGCGGCGCTGATGTTCAGAGGCGATGAACGCCTGCTGGGGCTGGCGCTCGCCCATATCCTCTCGAATGCAGTGAAGTTCACGCCGGCGCAGGGCCGGATCGACCTGCGCCTCGAGGATCTGCCCGACGGCGGTATCGCCATCGCCATCACGGACAACGGCATCGGCATTGCGGCGGACAAGATCGACTCCTGCTTCGAAGCTTTCGCCCAGGCCGATCGCGGCCTGGAGCGCGCGCACGAGGGGGCCGGCCTGGGCCTGACCCTGGCAAAGCGCTTCATCGAGCTGCACCAGGGCACCATCGTTCTGCGTTCCGAGCTTGGCGAGGGGACGACGGTCACCATCTCCCTGCCGGCCGAGCGCCGGGAAGCGGGTGACCTGCTCCGTTCCGCCTGAGGCAGCGGCGCCGCGGCGCGGTTGATCCGGAGGAGTTCAGTCGCTCGGCAGGCCGGGCAGGCTGCAGCCGCCCGTAGTGTAGGACTGCTGCACGACGCAGGAGCGCGTCATGTCGATCACCAGATGGCCGCTGCTGCAGGAGTCGAGCTCGATCCAGGCATCCAGACGGTAGTTGCTCGCGGACTTGGCGCCTCCGGAGCGCTTTACGACCTTCACCGATTTCACCTCCGACGGCGGCACCGCCAGGTCCTGCAGGACCTGGTCGATCTGTGCCTGGCAGGACGCGGCAGCGGCGGGACCGGTGGTAAGGGCGAGGGGAAGTACCAGGGCCGCGGCGAGCGCGGCGGCAAGAGGGCGGAGGCGCATGTTCATGGGGAAATGCTCCTTTTGGTATGCAATACCCAGGAGATAGGCCGTGGAGAGCGATTCCCAAAGCCTTGCGACCCTGGGATGCAGGAATGACATGGCAGGCGGGGGACCCCCGGCGGGCCTCAGTAGGCGGTCACGCTCTCCAGCCGGCACTCTCCCCGGGTGTAGCTCTGGCGCACGAAGCAGGTACGCGTCATGTCGATCACCAGATAGCCGGTGCTGCAGGCCTTCAGCCGCACCCAGGCGCGCACCCCCAGCACGTCGGGGCCGTTTTCGTTGGGATTGTATTTCTGGACGTAGCGGATGCTGGTGATGTCAGCCTCGCCGAGCCCCAGGCGCGCCAGTTCCTGCTGCGCCTTTCGGCTGCAGTCGAGCGCCTCGGCGGCCGTGGCGAACAGGGGGAGGGCGGCAAGGGCAAGGAGCAGGCGGCGCATCGTCGTATTCCCTGTTGAGCGCGGGAAGAGTCGGCACAGGCAAAAAAATGGGGGCCGATCAGTAGTTTGACAAGCCTTCGACCCGGCAGTCGCCGCGGGTGTAGCTCTGGCGGATGTAGCACTTGGCCGTCATGTTGATGACCAGCCAGCCGCTGCAGGAGTTGAGGCGGATCCAGGCGTCGACGCCGAAGATCTCGGGGCCGAAGTCGTCGGCGATGTTCACCCGCTCGATGATGCGGACGCTTTTCACCTCGCCCTCCGCCAGGGGCAACTCCTCCAGGCGGTCCTCGACCACGTCGGCGCAGCGGGTCGAGTCCGCCGCCTCCACCCCGCCCGGCAGCAAGCCCGAGCAGAGGATCAGCGCCAAGGCGCCGGCTCTTGAAGCCAGGTAGGACATGTCAGTCGGCTTCACAAGTTATCGGTGGTGGTTTCCATCTGATGCTAGTAGTTCGGCAGGCCTTGGACGCTGCACTCGCCGCGGGTATAGCTCTGACGCACGTAGCAGGCCGCCGACATGCTGATGATCAGCCAACCCTTGCAGGACTTGAGGCGCACCCAGGCTTCCATGTCTTCCGAATCGCTGCCGCCGCGGTCGTTGACTGGGATTTGCGCAATGAGGCGCATGCTGTCGACCTGCTCAGGGGTAATTCGCAGTTCTGACAGGTGGTTCCTGGCCTGGCGCGCGCAGCGTTCGACATCGGCCGCCTGGGAGCTGGCCCCGAAAAACAAGAGTCCCGCGAGGAGAATAAGTGCAAAGGCCGTAAAGGTGTTCAGCGAAGGTTGCAAAGTCATCGAAAACCTCCAGTTTATGCACACTGGATGCGCAGGTGACTCTGCGTAAAACCCAGTGGCGAGCTCCAGGTGTTCTTTCGCCCACCAGGACAAAAAGCTTATACTCGCTGCAAAGATCTGACAATGCCGGCAGCGCGGCCGGCCACAGTGGAGGACCCCAAATGACCGCACAAGCGCAGAAAATGGACGCTGCCACACCGCAGCTCTCGGACCCAAAGCTGTTCCGCGAGCAGTGCTACATCGACGGCCGCTGGGCCGATGCGGACAGCGGGGCGGTAATCGAAGTGACTAACCCGGCGACGGGCGAGGTGCTGGGCACCATCCCCAGGATGGGCACGGCCGAGACCCGCCGCGCCATCGAGGCGGCGGAGAAGGCCTGGCCGGCCTGGCGCGGCCTGCTGGCCAAGGAGCGCGCCAACATCCTGCGCAAGTGGTACGACCTGATCCTGGAAAACCAGGAGGACCTGGCGCGGCTGATGACCCTGGAGCAGGGCAAGCCGCTGGCCGAGGCCAAGGGCGAGGTGGTCTACGGCGCCAGCTTCATCGAGTGGTTCGCCGAGGAAGCCAAGCGCATCTACGGCGACACCATCCCGCAGCACCAGGCCGACAAGCGCATCGTCGTGGTCAAGCAGCCGGTCGGCGTGGTGGCGGCGATCACGCCGTGGAACTTCCCCAATGCCATGATCACCCGCAAGTGCGCCCCGGCCCTCGCCGCCGGCTGCCCGGTGGTGATCAAGCCGGCGACCCAGACGCCCTATTCGGCCTTCGCCCTGGCCGAACTGGCCGAGCGCGCCGGGGTCCCCGCGGGCATCATCAACATCATCACCGGCTCCGCCAAGGAGATCGGCGGCGAGATGACCCACAGCCCCATCGTGCGCAAGCTGTCCTTCACCGGCTCGACCGAGGTCGGCAAGCTGCTGATGGAACAGTGTGCCTCCACAATCAAGAAGGTCTCGCTGGAGCTGGGCGGCAACGCGCCCTTCCTGGTCTTCGACGACGCCGACCTGGACGCGGCGGTCGAGGGCGCCATCATCTCCAAGTTCCGCAACACCGGCCAGACCTGCGTCTGCGCCAACCGCATCCTGGTGCAGGAGGGCGTCTACGACGCCTTCGCCGCCAAGCTGGCCGAGGCGGTGAAGAAGCTGAAGGTCGGCCCGGGCCTGGAGGAAGGCGTCAGCCAGGGGCCGCTGATCGATGTGGCGGCCCTGGAGAAGGTCGAGGAGCACGTCGCCGACGCCACCGCCAAGGGCGCCAAGGTGGCCCTGGGCGGCGCCCGGCACGAGCGCGGCGGCACGTTTTACCAGCCCACCGTTCTTACTGACGTCACCACCGACATGAAGGTGACCCGCGAGGAGACCTTCGGCCCGGTGGCCCCGCTGTTCCGCTTCAAGACCGAGGAAGAGGGCGTGGCCCTGGCCAACGACACCGAGTTCGGCCTGGCCTCCTACTTCTACGCCCGCGACATGGGCCGCATCTGGCGTGTCGGCGAGGCGCTGGAAACCGGCATGGTCGGCATCAACACCGGCCTCATCTCCACCGAGGTCGCGCCCTTCGGCGGCGTCAAGGAGTCCGGCATCGGCCGTGAAGGCTCCAAGTACGGCATCGACGAGTTCCTGGAGGTCAAGTACCTCTGCATGGGCGGCGTCTGAGGCCCTTGC
>JBNKHC010000011.1:0-2742 GCA_050290145.1 Kiloniellaceae bacterium
GCCCGGGCCAGGGCCAGGTCACGCTCGTAGACATCGTCGCGGAAGTGCACGCTGCCGTCCTTGTTGACCCAGGAGGTCAGGTAGACGATGTGCACCGGCAGCGGCTGCTTCAGGGACACGATGGTGCGCTCGCCGGAGGCGATCACTGCCTCGATACGTTCGCGCGACCAGCCCTCCTCCTGGCTCAGCACCAGCTCGGCCAGGTCATTGGGGTTCTGAACGCGGATGCAGCCGTGGCTGAAGGTGCGCTGCGGCTTGCTGAACAGCGATTTGGCCGGGGTGTCGTGCAGATAGATATTGAAGCGGTTGGGGAACATGAACTTCACCCGGCCCAGCGCGTTGCCCTCGCCGGAGTCCTGGCGGATCTTGTAGGGGAAGCTCGCCTTGCTGACCCGCGACCAGTCGATGGTCCGCGGGTCGATCACCGTGGCGCCGCTGCTCCAGTCGCTGAACAGCACGTAGTTGTTCTGCGCCAGGTAGCTGACGTCCTGCTGGATCTTCGGCAGCATCTCCTTGCGCGCGATGGACGGCGGCACGTTCCAGAAGGGATTGATCTCCACGTAAGTCATGGTACCGCTGAACACCGGCGTCTTCTGGTAGGGCTTGCCGACCACCACAGCCGTGTCGAACAGCGTCTTCGGCTCGTCGACGAACTTCAGCTGGAAGTCGGCGAGGTTGATGAAGATGTAGCGCTGGCCCAGGTCGTCAGGCATCCAGCGCCGCCGCTCCAGGTTCAGGATCATCTGCTCGAGGCGCTTTTCGATGGGCACGTTGAGCGCGGCCAGGGTCTTGGTGCCCACCGCGCCGTCCTGGGCCAGGCCGTGGCGGTACTGCATCCACTTGACCGCCGTTTCCATCTGCGCGTCGTAGAAGTCCGGGTCGCCGCCGTTGTCCGCCAGGTCGTTCTGCGGCTTCAGGTCGCCGACCAGGCGCAGGCGCTGGCGCAGCAGGCCGACGCGGGGGTCGCTCATGCCCGGCTTCAGGGTCTCGCCCTCGGGGATCGGCTGCCAGCCGCCCTGCAGCGCCAGGACGCGGTATTCGGCCAGCGCCACCTTCTGGCGGTCGTAGCGCACGGTCTGCGGCCGATAGGCGTCAATGAATTCGTCCAGGTCCACCGCATGGGACGCGGCCTCCAGCACGTCGGCCTTCTTCACCTCCTCGCGGAAGACGAAGAGATCGGGATCGGCGACGTGCGGCGTGGTGCGGCCCTGGCCCAGGTCGGCGGCGTAGCGCACCAGCCCGAGGCTCAGCAGCACCTCCAGGCGGGCGAGGTCTTCCGGCGCGGTGGCGCCCAGCAGCGCCTTCACCTGCCCCGCGCGGTAGTCGGCGGGCTCGAGACCGTCCAGGTCGGCGGCGATCAACAGCTCGGAAAGCTTTTCCGCGCGCGGCCCGGCGGCGTTGTCCAGCACCCAGAGCGGGCGGTCCGCCCTTGCCCGATAGAAATGCTCCAGCACCGTCAGGGTCTGGACCTCGTCGTCGGTGCCGGCGGCGGCGATGCCGCTGTTCAGTTCTTCGGAGAGGGCCAGCGGCAGCGCCTGGGCGGCCGCGGGTCGCGACCCCAGGGTCATGGCGCCGACGCCCAGAACCATCACTACCAGGGAGAAAACCCACACGGCCCGGCGCAGCATGATCACTCGTTCCCTCATATCCGCAGATCCTTATGTTCAGGCACCAAAGGCGGCTGAACGGCGAAATTCGTCGCGGCCTATAGGACCACAGCAGCCCGCCGCGTGCCAGCCCGGCAGTGGCAACCTAAAGGCGCAAATGCCCGCGCAGGAGTGGCTCTTTGGGATTAGTATGTCGGCAGCCGACCCGGCCACGGCAAGACCCGGCCGGAGACCGCGGGCTCTGCGCCGGGTCACTCTTCTACGGCGGCGCGTTCCCGGAGCTGCGCGAGAAAGCCGCGGATCCGCGCGGCGTTCACGCCGCGGTCGATGCGCCCGAGGCGCGAGCGCGAGCGCAGGTCGACCACGGTGGCGCCGTCGCCGGCCTCGATGCGAATGACGACCTCGTCCTTGAAGCCGTAAAGGAGGCTCGTCACCACCGCCTCGATGCGGCCTTCCCCGGGCGCTTCGGCGACGACCTCCCAGCCGTTGTCCCGGGCGATCTCGAGGGCGAGGGCGAAGACGCGCTCGGGCGAGGCCCGCAGCATCACGGGGGCCAGGTCGGGATAGGCCGCGCGCTGCAGCTCGGCGGTCCGCCCGCCCGGGTATTCGCTGGGGTTCGGCATGTCCCAGAAGATCGGCGGGTCTTCGGTATCGGTGCTGATGTCGTTGATCGGCGGAAAATGCCGCGTCGCGTAGGCCCAGTGGGCCGCCAGGACCACCATGGGCAGAGCGGCGATCAGGCCGAGCAGTCCCAGGACAGCCCCGCGCCCCGACCGCCGGCGCAGGGCCAGCAGCAGTCCGGCGAGCGAGAGCACAAAACCCAGGACGGCGGCATAGGCGCCGTATTCGGCAAGGCTCAGCGCCGTGGTCACCGGCCACCAGGCCAGCCGGTAACCGGCGGCGGAGACCGCCAGGGCGGCGATGCCGGCCAGAGCGCAGAGGATCCCGAGGATGGCCGCCCGGGGTTGCGGTTTCCGGTCCGCCGACCTGCCGGAGGTCATCGGCCTGGCCGCTCCCTGCGATTGATGGGATAGCCGCTTGCCGGGCCCTTCAGGGGCTGGACCAGCATGCGGTCGAGCCAGAGGTCGCGCCGCGTGCGGAACTGCTCGATGCCGATGGTCATGGCCTCGTGGCC
>JBNKHC010000012.1:0-2558 GCA_050290145.1 Kiloniellaceae bacterium
CCGCCGGAGCCACCGCCCCCGAAGCCGCCGCCGGCCTCGTCGCTGTAGCCGCCCCCGCCGCCGTCCTGGCGGCCGTCCAGCATGGTCAGCTCGCCGCGGAAGCGCTGCAGCACCACTTCGGTGGTGTAGCGATCCTGGCCGTTCTGGTCGGTCCACTTGCGGGTCTGGAGCTGGCCCTCGATGTAGATCTTGGAGCCCTTACGCAGGTACTTCTCGGCGACCTCGCAGAGCCGCTCGTTGAAGATCACGACCCGGTGCCATTCGGTGCGCTCACGGCGCTCGCCGCTGTTGCGATCGCGCCAGGTTTCCGAGGTGGCGAGGGACAGATTGGCGACCTTGGTGCCGTCCTGGGTGCTGCGGATTTCCGGATCGCGGCCCAGATTACCCACCAAAATGACTTTATTCACGCTCCCCGCCATACCGATTCTCTCCAGTTTCTGCGCATTTCGACCTCAAGTGGCGGCGGACTCTAACGCCCTGGCAGGGCCCTGTCAGCAATCGCTTATCCACAAGGCAGGCAACCCCATCCAGGGCTCGATTTTCCGCCCCCCATCCTCCATATTGACCCTATCGGCGGCCCGCCGCCACCGGTATCCCGAACCATCGGTCATCCGACAAACCCAAGCCCCGAGAGGCTGTGCCGAAGTAATGCCAAAAGGCCTGGAAGGTCCCGTGATCGCGATCCGCGGCGCGCGCGAGCACAATCTGAAGAACATCGACGTCACCCTGCCCCGCAACGAACTGGTGGTGATCACCGGGCTTTCGGGCTCCGGCAAGTCGTCGCTCGCCTTCGACACCATCTACGCCGAGGGCCAGCGCCGCTATGTCGAGTCCCTCTCGGCCTATGCCCGCCAGTTCCTGGAGCTGATGCAGAAGCCGGACGTGGACTCCATCGAGGGGCTCTCCCCGGCAATCTCCATCGAGCAGAAGACGACCTCCAAGAACCCGCGCTCCACCGTCGGCACGGTGACCGAGATCTACGACTACATGCGCCTGCTCTTCGCCCGGGTCGGCGTGCCCTACTCGCCGGCCACCGGCCTGCCCATCGAGAGCCAGACGGTCAGCCAGATGGTCGACCGGGTGATGGAGATGGACGAAGGCACCCGCCTCTACCTGCTGGCCCCCATCGTGCGCGGGCGCAAGGGCGAGTACCGGAAGGAGCTGGCCGATCTGCAGAAGCGCGGCTTCCAGCGCGTGAAGATCGACGGCGAACTCTGCGAGATCGAAGACGCCCCGGCGCTGGACAAGAAGCGCAAGCACGACATCGAGGTGGTGGTCGACCGCCTGATCGTGCGCGCGGGCATCGAGACGCGCCTGGCCGACAGCTTCGAGACGGCCCTGAACCTCGCCGACGGCCTGGCCTTCACCGAGGACGCCAAGTCCGGCGAGATCACCACCTTCTCGGCCAAGTTCGCCTGCCCGGTCTCCGGCTTCACCATCGAGGAGATCGAGCCGCGGCTGTTCTCCTTCAACAATCCCTTCGGCGCCTGCCCCTCCTGCGACGGCCTGGGCATCACCCTGTTCTTCGATCCCGACCTGGTGGTGCCGGACGCCAAGGCACCCTTGAGCGGCGGCGCCATCGCGCCCTGGTCGCGCTCGGCCACGCCTTCGCCCTACTACCAGCAGACCCTGGACAGCATCGCCCGCCACTACAAGGTCTCGACGCGCACGCCCTGGGAGGACCTGCCCGCCAAGGTGCGCGATGTGATCCTGCACGGCTCCGGCAAGACTGCGATCACCATGACCTACGAGGACGGTCTCAGGAGCTACAAGACCACCAAGCCCTTCGAGGGGGTGATCCCCAACATGGAGCGGCGCTGGCGCGAGACCGACAGCGACTGGGTGCGCGACGACCTGGGCAAGTACCAGAGCAACAAGGCCTGCGAGGCCTGCGGCGGCCACCGCCTCAAGCCGGAGGCCCTGGCGGTGAAGCTGGACAAGCTGCACATCAGCGAGGTGGCCGAGTTCTCTGTGGCCAAGGCCGCCGACTGGTTCGCGGCGCTGAACGGCAAGCTGCGCAAGAAGGACCAGGAGATTGCCGCGCGCATCTTGAAGGAGATCAACGAGCGCTTGAAGTTCCTGGTCGACGTCGGCCTGGACTACCTGACCCTGTCGCGCGGCTCGGCCAGCCTCTCCGGTGGCGAGAGCCAGCGCATCCGTCTGGCCTCGCAGATCGGCTCCGGCCTGACCGGCGTGCTCTACGTGCTGGACGAGCCCTCCATCGGCCTGCACCAGCGCGACAACGCGCGCCTGCTTGAGACGCTCAAGCGCCTGCGCGACCTGGGCAACAGCGTCATCGTGGTGGAGCACGACGAAGACGCGATCCGCACCGCCGACTACCTGATCGACATGGGCCCGCGCGCCGGCGTCAACGGCGGCCAGGTGGTGGCCATCGGCAAGCCCGACGAAGTGATGCACCACCCGGAGAGCCTGACCGGCCAGTACCTGACCGGCCTGCGCCAGATCGAGGTGCCGCGCCACCGCCGCGAGGGCCACCCCGGCCAGGAGATCAAGATCCTGGGCGCCACGGAGAACAACCTGCAGGACGTCGACGCGGC
>JBNKHC010000013.1:0-5132 GCA_050290145.1 Kiloniellaceae bacterium
CCGCGAAATGGAGAAACTGCGCGCCGAACAGGCCGAGGCCGAGGCCCGGACCGAAGCCGAGAAGAAAGCCGCCATGCTGAAACTGGCCGACGATTTCGAAGGCAGTGTGAAAGGCATCGTCGACCAGGTGGCCAGTGCCACCACCAACATGCGCAAGGCCGCCCAGGCCATGTCGGATCTCGCCAACAACACCTCCAGCCACGCAACCACGGTTGCGGCTGCCGCCGAGGAGACATCGGTCAATGTGGAAACGGTTGCCTCCACCACGGAAGAACTGATCAACACCAGCCAGACCATCGAACGGCGGGTCAGCCATTCCAGTGAAGTGGCCAAACGCGCCGGTGACGAGGCGGAGCACACCTCCAACCAGGTTTCCAGCCTGGCCGAGGCCGCACAAAAAATCGGCGAGGTGGTCAACCTGATTTCCGACATTGCCGAACAGACCAACCTGCTGGCGCTCAACGCCACCATCGAGGCGGCGCGCGCCGGCGAGGCGGGCAAAGGCTTCGCGGTAGTCGCCAGCGAGGTCAAGGCGCTGGCCAACCAGACCGCCAAGGCGACTGAGCAGATCGCCCGGCAGATCGGCGAGATTCAGGGGGCGACCGGCGCCGCCGTCTCCGGCATCGATTCGATCACCCGCACCATCGAGGAGATCAACAGCGTCACCACGACCATCGCTTCGGCGGTGGAGGAGCAGGGAGCGGCAACCCAGGAGGTGAACCAGAACATCTCCGCCGTCTCCGAGGCCTCCGGCGAGACCGGCCGCATGTCCAAGGACGTGCTGCGTGCCGCCGAGGAGCTCTCTTCCCAGGCCCGGGCGCTGGAAGGCCACGTCTCGGAGTTCCTCAAGAATACCGGGACCTGACCGCCAATTCAGAAAGCTGCGTCAGCCTGTCGCCCCGCGCCTGCGCGGGGCGGTCTTCTTTCGGGCCTTGCGCGGCGCTTTTCCGGCTGCCGCACGCCGCGCCGCCGCCACCGCCAGCTCGCCCCAGGCCAGCAGCGCCGGTGGGTCCTCCAGGCTGCCGGCGGGGGCGCTCCAGTAGGAGAGGGCGACCGGCACCCCCTGGCGGTGATAGACGAAGGGCTCGGCGCCGGCCGCGGCGAAGCGCATTTTGGTCTGCGCGTCGGCCTTGAAGTAGAGGCGCTCGTGGGCGATGAGGGCGATCATCACGCCGTCCAGGAAGAAACCCCAGCCGCCGAACATGCGCCGCGCGGCCAGCGGCCCGAGGGGCAGGAGCAGCGTCAGACAGCTTTCGACGAAGGGTGGCGTGGGCCTGACGCTCTTCTTCGCCGGCGCGCTCACTCCGCGACGGCTTCGGGTTCGCGGACCAGCACCGGCCCGCTTCCGGTTTCCACCTTGCCCGGGGCCTCGACCCTGGCCGCCCGGCGCGCCCGGTCGACGGCCACGAAATCATGCAGCGTCTTGCCGCGTTCCTCGGCGAAGCGCTCCTCCAGCACCGTCATCCGCTCCATGCGGTCCAGGCGGAAGGCACGGAAGTCGTCGCGCAGCTCACACCAGGCGATCAGCAGCCACACCGGCCCGTAAAAGGCCAGGGCCAGGGGGCGTATCGTGCGCTCGCTGGCGCGGCTCTCCGCATTGCAGTAGTGAAAATGCAGCTTGCGGCGGCTCCGCAAGGCGGCGCGGATCGCCGCGGCGTCAACGCTCAAGGGCGCGGCCTTGTGGTCGGCCGGGGCGGAGAGCGGCGTGCGCGAGACCTGGTCGCGCAGGTTCTCCGGCAGCACCGCCTCGACCTTGGCGACCACGTCGCCGGCCGCCTTGGCCAGCGCCGGATCGGCCCAGGATTCGATAATCCGGGCGCCCAGCACCAGGGCCTCGATCTCCTCCTCGGTGAACATCAGCGGCGGCAGGTCGTAGCCGCGCTGCATCACGTAGCCGACCCCGGCCTCGCCCTCGATGGGCACGCCGGAGGCCGCGAGGTCGCGAATGTCCCGGTAGATCGTGCGCTCCGAGACCTCGAGCACCGTCGCCAGATGCCGGGCCGTCACCAGCTTCCGACGCCTAAGTTCTTGAACTATTTGAAATAACCTGTCAGCTCGGCGCATCCTGCCTTCCTCCTGACGGGCACTCTAGCAAAACCATCCTGACAGCATAATGTCAGGAGGGGTGAAACAATTTTGAGTTGTCGCCGGCCGGGTGTGCCCGGCCCTCAGGCGAGGGTGCGGAAGAAGCCGTCCAGGGCCGCGACAGCCTCGGTCCAGTTCTGTTCCGCCGTGCGGCCGCTGGCCTTGCGCGGCTTCAGGTCGTGGTCGCCGTCCTCGGCCCAGTGCAGCCGGATGGTGCCGGCCAGGGCGTAGCCGGCGACCTCCTCGCGCTTGCCCAGGCTGTCTCGGGTGCCCTGGCAGATCAGGCAGGGGGTCTTCAGCGCCGCCAGGTGCTCGGTGCGCAGGCGCTCCGGCTTGCCGGCGGGATGGAAGGGGTAGCCGAGGCAGGCGAGCCCCCGCACGCCCGCTTCATCGGCGATCAGGCTGGCCATGCGCCCGCCCATGGACTTGCCGCCGATGACCAGCCCTTGCGGCCCCAGATTCGCGATCACCGCCTGCCAGGTCGCCAGCAGCACCGGCTGGCGGTCGGGCGGGGGGCGCCTGTCTTCCTGCCGGCGCCGGGCCATGTAGGGGAACTCGAAGCGCACGACGCGCCAGCCCCTGGCCGCCAGGCCTTCGGCGAAGAAGGTCATGAAGGGGGTGTCCATGGGCGCCCCGGCGCCGTGGGCGAAGGCGAAGGTGAGGGGGGCGTCGGCAGGCCCGTCGGTGAGGAACTCCGGCAGAGTGTCGGTGTTTTTCATCAGCGCTTTCATAGTTTTGCGGAGGGCGGCCGAGAACGGCCGGGGGCTAACGCTCCCTTAACCAAGGGGCGGGATGATAGGCGGAGAACAGGGGTTTGTCCCCGGGGAAGGCCGGAGCGCGCCTTTCGCCGGCCCCCTGGATCCGAAGGAGCTGGTCATGGACGACATTCGCCATCGCGACCTCAGCGAAATCCCCGAGTCGGAGATGACCCCGGAAGAACGCCGGGAGCTGAAGCGCCGCTTCGAGGAGTTCGTCGGCCTGATGCGCCGTCCTTCCGTGGCCAACAGCATCGGCAAGCCGCCCAGCCAGAAGAAGACCAAGCGCTGGGACCCGGCCACCATGGGCAAGCGCCACTAGCGGGCGGGTCTCTCCGGGCGGCCAGCGGCCCCCGCTTTTACCGATTTTCGGGATATCGCCTGTCGCCTGCGGTCGGCGGGCGGTTACTTCTTGCGGAAGGCGTCCAGGGTGACGACCTTCTCGCCGCTCTTCTTCTCTTCGCCTTCTTCCTCGGCGGGGCGCTCGGCCTCGCCGGCTTCGGCGGTTTCCTGCTTGGCGCCGGGCACCGCCGCCGGCGGCTCGAAGAGCGCCGCGCTCTCGGGGCCGGCGCCCAGGGTGTCGGTGGTCTCAACGTCGAACTGCAGGCCGAAGCGCACCGACGGGTCGGCGAAGGCGGTGACGGCGGCGAAGGGCACCACCAGCCGGTGCGGCACGTCGGAGAAGCTGAGGGTGACGCAGAAGCGGTCCTCGTCGATCTCCAGGCCCCAGAACTGGTGCTGCAGGACGATGGTCATCTCGCCGGGATAGCGCTCGCGCAGGACCGCCGGGATCTCGGCGTCCTTATGGTCGGTGCGGAAGGTGATATAGAAGTGGTGGTTGCCCGGCAGGCCGTGCTCGGCGACTTCGATCAACGCCTTGCGCACCACAGAGCGCAATGCGTCTTCCACCATACGGTCGTATCGCAGCCCCTCGTTCGACATAGCCTCCGTCACGCCCTTCCACAGACCATTTCCAGTTCCGCCCGTTTTCCGGGCCGTGAGGGGTGTTCTTGTCTTTATTGGGTCCCCCACGCGGCGCGCCTGGCGCACCTGAAGTGGGGCGCTTCTGTTGCCAGGTGCGCCCCGAACCCCGCCTAAACTTGTGAGAGCCTAGGACTTAGATTTGGCTAACCTGACCGCATTAAGCGGCGAGGCGTGCCTCACTGTAGTTGTCGTTCGCAACTATAGTTTCGGCCCGATAACGGCGGTACCATGCCGGGCACCGAACCCATCTTTACCACGCACGTCGATCCTATTTCGCCCCCATGAGAGCCCTCCGAAAATCCCGAAATTCTGCCGAGTTGGAGGGGTTTTGGTGGAGGCGCCGGGTACTGCCCCCGGGTCCGTTACGCTTATTCCACAGGCCCGTTTAGCGCCATAACCGGCGAACCGGTACATCCAATATAGGCACTTTAGGTGGCTGATAAAAGGTCTACTCGGGGACCCGCCGTGGCGGTTGGAAGGACCCTTTTTCGGCCCCAATCGGGGCGGAATTCCGGGCTTCAGGCGGGCATCTGCGCTAGAATGGACGGCACCGACTCCGGGCCCGCCCCGGCGGGGACCCGGATCCGGGACGATCCGGACCCCAAAACGACCGGGCCCAAAAACGACCGGGCCCCAATACGACCGGCCCCGGGACAGGTCAGACGGCGAGAAGGCGAAAAGGACCGACGTGAAGCAATACCTCGACCTCCTGCGCAAGGTGCGCGAGGAGGGCTGCTACAAGGGCGATCGCACCGGCACCGGCACCCAGAGCCTCTTCGGCTACCAGATGCGCTACGACCTCGGCCGGGGCTTCCCCGTGCTGACCACAAAGAAGCTGCACCTGAAATCGATCATCTACGAACTGCTGTGGTTCCTTAAGGGCGACACCAACATCGCCTATTTGAAGCAGCACGGCGTCAGCATCTGGGACGAGTGGGCCGACGAGAACGGCGACCTCGGGCCCGTCTACGGCGCCCAGTGGCGCTCCTGGCCGGCGCCGGACGGCCGCCACATCGACCAGATCGGCCAGCTTCTGCAGCAGTTGAAGAGCAACCCGGACTCGCGCCGCCATATCGTCTGCGCCTGGAACCCGGCGGAGGTCGACAAGATGGCGCTGCCGCCCTGCCATTGCCTCTTTCAGTTCTACGTCGCCGAGGGGAAGCTCTCCTGCCAGCTTTACCAGCGCAGCGCCGACATCTTCCTGGGCGTGCCCTTCAACATCGCCTCCTATGCCTTGCTGACCATGATGGTGGCGCAGGTCTGCGACCTGGAGCCCGGCGACTTCGTGCACACCCTGGGCGACGCGCA
>JBNKHC010000014.1:0-13400 GCA_050290145.1 Kiloniellaceae bacterium
GGCGCTCGGCGTGGGCGATGAGGAGCCATCCCCGGGCCCCCATCGCCGGCTGGCGGTGGTGACCGGGGTGGGTGATCCGCTGATGAGTCCCGAGGGCACCACGGCCGCCCTCGACGCCATGGGAGTCGAGCCCGCCCATCGCATCGTGATGCCCGATGCCGGCCACTATCCCCACATCGAGCTGCGGGCGTATCCCGAGCTGAGCGCGCGCAATGCTCACGATCTCACCCGCCTGATCGACAGCATGCTGGTGACCGCGAGCGAGGGCTCGGGCTCTGGGAGCCACGACAACGCGGCCTACGGCTCGACGGTGCCGGCCGCGCCCGACACCCCGGGTCAGGGCACCTGCTAGCTGCTAGGCTGCCGCTATGTCCGGCTACGATCTGACGCCCCTCGATGACGACGCAGTGCTGGCGCTGGCGCGCGACCTGAGCGACGAAGAGCGCCGGGTGATCTTGCACCAGGGCACCGAGCGCGCCTTCTGCGGCGTCTTCCTCGACAACAAACGCGACGGCGTCTACACCTGCCGGTTGTGCGGGCTGCCGCTGTTCCGGTCGAGCGCCAAGTTCGACTCCGGCACCGGCTGGCCGTCGTTCTATGCCCCGGTCGATGAGAAGGCGGTTGCAACCAAGGAGGACCGCACTCTCTGGATGCGCCGCACCGAGGTGCTCTGCGCCGCCTGCGATGCCCACCTGGGCCATGTCTTTCCAGACGGGCCGCAGCCGACCGGCCAGCGCTACTGCATGAATTCCGCGGCTTTGAAGCTGCGCCCGGCCAAGCCGGAGGACGGCGAGGCGGACTGAGCCCGCCGCCCCGGCACCTCCTGGGAGGAGCCCACCCCCCGCGAGACTCTCATTGAAAATGCCGCCGGGGATCGACATTTAAGGGCGGCTCGGCCATTGTGCCGCCCGCCGAGACGGCCCAAGGGCTCCTCCGGGGGCGTCTCCCCTGCCGGGGTCCGGGCCGGCCCATCGACGTTCAACCAGCCTGGTACCCACATCCGGTCATGACAGCAATCGCATTCCTGCAAGCCGGAGGTGGTTTGGCCCTGCTTTTCGTCGGTGGCGAGATCCTTCTGCGCGGGGCTGTCGGGCTGTCGCTGCGCTTCGGGCTCTCGCCGCTGCTCATCGGCCTGACGGTGGTCGCCCTGGCGACCTCGATGCCGGAGCTGGTGGTGACCCTGACCGCCGGCGTGCAGGGCGTGCCGGACATCGGCGTCGGCAACGTCGTCGGCTCCAACATCGCCAACATCCTGCTGATCCTGGGCCTCGCCGCCCTGCTCTGCCCCATCGAACGCGAGCCCAAGCGCATCCTGCGCGACACCGCGGCCATGGTGGTGGCGACCGGGGTCTTCATCCTGCTGGCCTGCGCCCAGCGCCTGTCCTTCGTGCACGGCGCGGTGATGCTGCTGCTGCTGGTCTTCTACCTCGCCTACAGCTACCGCGTGGAGCGGCGCAGCTACAACGAGGCCTCGACCGGCCTGGAAGCCATCGAGGAGGCGGGCGCCACGCCGAAGTCGGCCTGGGTGGCCGTCGCCCTGGTCATCGTCGGCGTCGTCGCCCTGGGCGGCGGCTCCGAACTGCTGGTGCGCGGCGCCAGCACCATCGCCCGCGCCGCCGGGATCTCGGAGACCGTGATCGGCCTGACGCTGGTCGCCTTCGGCACCTCGCTGCCGGAACTGGCCACCGCCATCGTCGCCGCCCTGCGCGGCCATACCGAGGTGGCGCTGGGCAACGTTCTGGGCTCCAACATCTTCAACATCCTGTTGATCCTGGGCGCGCTCTTCGTCATCACCCCGGTGACCGTGGCCCCGGAGATCCTGAACTTCGACATCTGGGCCCTGGCCGCCGCCACTCTGATCGCCGTGCCGGTGATGCTGACCGGCAAGCACATCACCCGCCTGGAAGGGGCGGTTTTCGTGCTGCTCTATCTGGCCTTCGTTTGGGTCCAGTTCGATCCCCACAAGGCGGCCCATTTCGGCGCCGCCCCGGCCCCGGTGGTTGAGACCGCGCCCGCGCAGTCTTAGGATGCCTGTCGAAAACCTCCCCTGATAGAATAGGCGGCCGGGCCACTCACAGACTGACCTGGCCGCCCGGCGGAACGAGAACCCCGATGTCCACGACCCAACCCCGCCCCGATGGCGAGCGCGTCAAATCCGAGGTGCTGTCGCAACGCATCCTGATCCGCGACCTGACGCTGTCGTGCAGCATCGGCGTCACCGACGAGGAGCGGGCCCGGCGCCAGCGCCTGCGCATCAACATCGAGCTGACCGTCGACTATCCGCCGCCCTGCCGCGACAACATCAACGAGGTGGTGAACTACGGCTCCCTGGCCAAGGCGGTGCGCAACCACTGCCTGGACACCACCTTCCGCCTGCTGGAGACGCTGGCCGAGGAGCTCTCGGAAGTCTGCTTCGGCTTCGACCCGGTGAGCGAGACGCGTGTGCGGATCGAGAAGCTCGACCGCTACGCGGATGTCGGTGGCATTGGCGTCGAAATTGCACGCAGACGTAGTGTCTGCTAAGCCCTTGGCGAGTCGGCTAAGCCATTGCCGCAGAAGCCAATCCGTTCGTACCAATTAGGAGTTTTACACAGGGGTGCAAGACCCGCAGAAATCGCGCTCTGGTCGATGACATTTTTGGGTCGGTATCGTTAACTTTAATCTTGACTTGCTTTTTCATATTGAAAATCAATAAATTAACATGTTTTGCCTAAAAAGTGGGCAAGTTAACAAAAATGTAGAATTCCCTAAGGACCTTCGAATGAGGGGGGTGGATAACCACAGATTTATCCACAGCTTTGGTGGATAGAATCCGGATCGCTCCCCTAAGCTCCGGGGGCTGGGACGGCCTTTCCGCTGCGCTTTCTTGGCGCGCCGGGCAAGCAGCCCCAAATATGGTATCCCAGCGCCCCTCAGCGCCCCCAGATAGGCCCCTGCGACCGCCCGCATGACGATCCGACGCTCCACCCGCCGACCCCCGAAGCGATGACCAAGGCCCCGAAACCATCCTCCGGCGACCGCCTGCTGGCCAAGCGCCTGGCCAAGGACCCCTCGGCCGGGGGCAAGCGCTCGGCCATGGGGCTGGAGGAGGATCCGGCCGAGCCCTATCTCGCAGAGGGAGACGAGGCCGACGTCTCCGGCCTCGACACCAGCATGCTGGGCGAAGGCCTGGCCCGCGGCGTTGAAGTCATCGCCGGCACGGTGAAGACCCTCTCGGCCAGCCCCGGCGTCTACCGCATGCTGAACCGCAAGGGCGACGCGCTTTACGTCGGCAAGGCGCGCAACCTGAAGCGCCGGGTCACCAGCTACACCCAGATCGCCAAGCTGCCGCGCCGCCTGCAGCGCATGGTGGCCGAGACCGTGGCCATGGAGGTGGTGGAGACCCACACCGAGGTCGAGGCCCTGCTGCTGGAGAGCAACCTCATCAAGCGCCTCATGCCGCGCTACAACGTGCTGCTGCGCGACGACAAGTCCTTCCCCTACATCCTGCTGACCGGCGACCACGCCATCCCGCAGATCACCAAGCACCGCGGCGCCCAGACGCGCGAGGGCGACTACTTCGGCCCCTTCGCCTCGGCCGGCGCGGTCAACCGCACCATCACCGCTCTGGAGCGCGCCTTCCTGCTGCGCTCCTGCAGCGACGCGGTCTACGCCGCGCGCACGCGCCCCTGCCTGATGTACCAGATCAAGCGCTGCGCGGCGCCCTGCGTCGAGCGCATCTCGGCCCCCGACTACCTGGACCTGGTGACCCAGGCGCGGCGCTTCCTGACGGGGTCTTCCCAGGAGGTGCAGCAGCAGCTGGCCGCCAAGATGGAGGACGCCGCCGAGAGGCTGGACTTCGAGGCCGCCGCCGTCTACCGCGACCGTATCCGCGCCCTTTCCCAGATCCAGGCGCACCAGGACATCAACATCCCCGGCGTCGACAACGCCGACGTCATCGCCGCTCACGAGGAAGGCGGGCAGATCTGCATCCAGGTCTTCTTCTTCCGCGCCGGGCGCAACTACGGCAACCGCGCCTACTTCCCCAGTCACGACAAGAGCCTGGGCATCGGCGAGGTGCTGGGCGCCTTCGTCGCCCAGTTCTACGAGAACAAGCCGGTGCCGCGCCTGGTGCTGCTGAGCCACGAGTTGGAGGAGCAGGACCTCATCGCCGAGGCGCTGAGCACCAAGGCCGAGGTGAAGGTCGAGCTGACGCGCCCGCAGCGCGGCGCCAAGCGCAAGCTGATCGACAACGCCCTGCACAACGCCCGCGAGGCCCTGGCCCGCCGCCTGGCCGAGAGCAGCAGCCAGAGAAAGCTGCTGGAGCAGGTGGCCGAGATCTTCGCCCTGGAGGGCGCGCCCGAGCGCATCGAGGTCTACGACAACAGCCACATCCAGGGCAGCGAGCCCTATGGCTGCATGATCGTCGCCGGGCCCGAGGGCTTCCGCAAGAACGCCTACCGCAAGTTCAAGATCAAGGACCCGGAGACCGCCGCCGGCGACGACTACGCCATGATGCGCGAGGTGCTGACCCGGCGCTTCCAGCGCGCCCTGAAGGAAGACCCGGAGCGCAGCGGCGATCAGTGGCCGGACCTGGTGCTGCTGGACGGCGGCCAGGGCCAGCTCACGGTGGGGACCGAGGTCCTGGCCGACCTGGGCCTCGGCGACCTGCCGATCGCCGCCATCGCCAAGGGGCCGGACCGCGATGCCGGGCGCGAGCGCATCTTCATGGCCGGCAGGCCCTCCTTCATGCTGCAGCCGCGCGACCCGGCGCTCTATTTCCTGCAGCGCCTGCGCGACGAGGCGCACCGCTTCGCCATCGGCACCCACCGGGCCGGGCGGAGCAAGGCGCGCCTGCGCTCCGTGCTCGATGAGGTGCCGGGCATCGGCGCGCGGCGCAAGAAGGCCCTGCTGCTGCACTTCGGCGCCGCCCAGGCGGTCGCCCGGGCCGGGCTGGCCGACCTGGAGGCGGTGGAGGGCATCTCCAAGACCGTGGCCCGCAAGATCTACGACCACTTCCATCGGGATGGTTAGCGGACGCTGGCTCGGCCGGCAGGCCAGCGGCGGGCCCGGATAAACGCCTCAGTTAACGGCCGAATTTCGAGGCCCCGGGCCGTCCTCGCCTCTGGGTCGCGCCGGGCGGCTATGCTACAAAGACGGAGAAGACGGGGTGCCCGCCGGAAGCGGCGGCGGGGCTGCCTTCAGGAGGAAGAACCGAGGCCATGCTGACCAGCCTGCCGAACATTCTGACGCTGTCGCGCATCGCGGCGATCCCGCTGCTGCTGGTGCTCGTCTACGTGGACACGCCGCTGTTCCGCTGGCTGGCCCTGGCCGGCTACGCGCTGGCCTGCATCACCGACTACTTCGACGGCTACCTGGCCCGTCACATGAACAAGATTTCGCCGCTGGGCCGCTTCCTCGACCCCATCGCCGACAAGCTGCTGGTCGCCTCGCTGATCGTCATCCTGGTGGCTATCCACCAGATCGCCGACCTGGCGGTGATCCCGGCCATCGTCATCCTGGCCCGCGAGATCCTGGTCTCCGGCCTGCGCGAGTACCTGGCGGAGATCCAGGTCTCGGTACCGGTGACCAAGCTGGCCAAGTGGAAGACCGGCATCCAGATGCTGGCCCTCGGCTTCCTCATTGTCGGCGACGCCGGGCCGAAGGTCATCCCGGTCTCCCTGATCGGCGAGATCGGCCTGTGGATCGCCGGCGTGCTGACCGCGGTCACCGGCTACGACTACCTGTCGCGCGGGGTGAAACACATGGTCGGCGAGGAGAGCGGCAGCCAATGAGCGGCGAGGCGAAAATGAAGGTCATCGGCTTGGCCGGCTGGAGTGGCAGCGGCAAGACCACGCTCATTGTCCAGCTGATCCCGGCCCTGGTGCGCCGCGGGCTCAAGGTCTCCACCATGAAGCACGCCCACCACGCCTTCGACGTGGACAAGCCGGGCAAGGACTCCTACGAGCACCGCGCCGCCGGCGCCACCGAGGTGATGATCGGCTCGGGCAAGCGCTGGGCGCTGATGCACGAGCTGCGCGAGGAGGCGGAACCCGACAGCCTGAGCCTGATGCGGCACATGACCCAGGTCGACCTGCTGATCATCGAGGGCTGGAAGGCCGAGGGCCACGAGAAGATCGAGATCCACCGCCCCGCCCACGGCAAGCCGCTGATCCAGCCCGACGACCCGAAGATCGTCGCCGTGGCCAGCGACGAGGAGTTGCCCGGCCTGCCGGTGTCGCGCCTGGACCTGAACGACATCGAGGCCATCGCCGATTTCATCGTCGCCCACTGCGGGTTGACGGAGCGGGCGCAGAAGGGCGCGGCGGAGTAATGGCGCAGCTCAGCGACGACTGCTTCGCCCACGGCGGCCGCCTGATGCGGGTCGACGAGGCGCGCAAGCTGCTGGCCGAGATCCTGACGCCGGTGACGGAGCGCGAGGCGGTGCCGCTGCACCATGCCCTCGGCCGCATCCTGGCCGAGGACGTGGTCTCCCCGGTGAATATCCCCCCGGCGCCCAACTCGGCCGTCGACGGCTACGCCGTCTTCCACGCCGACCTGGATCCGGAGGCGGACACCCGCCTGCCGGTCGTCGGCCGCGTCACCGCCGGGCAGATGGAGCTGCCGGAAGCGCGGCGCGGGACGGCGATCCGCATCTTCACCGGCGCAAGGCTGCCTGACGGCCCCGACACGGTGATGATGCAGGAGGACTGCGAGGAGGACGGCGATCATGTGATCATCCGTCCCGGCATCAAGAAGGGCGCCAACGCCCGCAAGGCCGGAGAGGACGTGGCCGAGGGCGACGTGGTGCTGCACAGAGGCCAGAAGCTGCGCCCGCAGGACGTCGGCCAGGCGGCGGCGGTGGGCCGCCGCGAGGTCCAGGTCTCGACCCGCCTCAAGGTCGGGCTGTTCTCCACCGGCGACGAGCTGCGCGAGCCGGGCGCCGAGCTGGACCCCGGCGCGATCTACGATTCCAACCGCTACACCATCCACGCCCTCTTGACCGGCCTGGGCTGCGCGGTCGACGACCTGGGCATCCTGCCCGACAAGCTCGACGTGGTGCGCGGCGCGCTCGAGCAGGCCGAAGGCAAACACGACCTGCTGGTGACGTCGGGCGGAGTCTCCGTGGGGGAAGAAGACCACGTGAAGGACGCCGTGGAGGCACTGGGCAAGCTGCACCTCTGGCGCCTGGCGGTGAAGCCGGGCCGGCCCATCGCGCTCGGCCAGGTCGGGCTTGTGCCCTTCGTCGGCCTGCCCGGCAACCCGGTGGCCGTGGTGGTCACCTTCCTCACCATCGTGCGCCCGCTGATCCTGCGCCTCATGGGCGGCAACGATACGCCGCCGCATACCTTCAGGGTGCGCGCCGGCTTCGACCACAAGAAGAAGAAGGACCGCCGCGAGTGGGTGCGCGCCCACCTGGTGGAGGACGCCTCCGGCGGCCTCACCGCCGAGAAGTTCCCGCGCGAGGGCGCCGGCATCCTCTCTTCCCTGGTCGCCGCCGACGGCCTTATCGAGCTGCCCGAGGACTTGACCCGCCTGGAGGCCGGCGCGATGGTGGAATTCCTGCCCTTCAGTGAAGTGGCGCAATAGAAAGAAGTCCCCCGTGAAACTGCTGTATTTCGCCTGGCTCAAGACCAAGACCGGCATGGCCGAGGAGGACGTGACCCCGCCCGAGGGCGTGGCCACGGTGGGCGAGTTGCTGACCTGGCTGGAAGGTCGCGGGCCGAATTTCGCCGACGCGCTTTCCGACCGCGGCGCGATCCGCGTGGCGGTGAACCAGAATTACGCCAAGCCCGGCGACCCCATCGGCCCGAATGACGAGGTCGCGCTCTTCCCGCCGGTGACGGGGGGCTGAGCATGACGGTGCGCGTCCAGGCGGAAGACTTCGACGTCGGCAAGGAACTGGCGGCCCTCACCAAGGGCAACCATGCCATCGGCGGCCTCGCCGTCTTCGTCGGCCTGGTGCGCGATCTGGCCGGCGGCTCCGAGATCTCCGCCATGACGCTGGAGCACTACCCGGCCATGACCGAGAAGATGCTGGCCGAGATCGAGGCGGAAGCGAAGGAGCGCTGGCCGCTGGAAGCCAGCCTGGTCATCCACCGCTTCGGCCGCCTGGAGCCCGGCGACCAGATCGTCATGGTCGCCGCCGCCTCAGCCCACCGCCAGGCCGCCTTCGAGGCCTGCGAGTTCCTCATGGACTGGCTGAAGACCAAGGCCCCCTTCTGGAAGCTGGAAGAAACCGAAGAAGGCGCCCAGTGGGTCGACGCCCGCGACAGCGACGATGCCGCCGCCGCCCGTTGGGTCAAGAAAGACCCCGACGCGGCGGAGTAGCGCACCCTAACGCCGCCGCTAGAACTCTTCGAAAATCAAATCAATCGACTGGCCGCCGGCTTGAAAACGGAAACAGTCGGAGGCGTTCGCGGCGCCGACTTCCATGGCAAGTTTGCCGTCTTCTTTTCCGACCTCGATCACGTCGATACCTCCGACGTCCTTGTACTCCTCAAGGGCATCGTTCCATTCAACGTCATGTTGGCCTGACGGAAGTCCCCTCAAGCTTTGCAGGTCGCTAATGACGAGACGCGCTGTCTTGTAGCAGCCGAAGTCCTTCTTTCGATCGTAGAGAGTGAAGTTCGGATGGTCTGCCAAAAGGTGAAGCTCGACAAAAAGTGTCAGCTGATCATCCACCTTCTCCCAACCCAACAGCCAGGAATCTTCCCACCAGATCTTTTCGAGGTGTTCGATCATCGGCCGGCCGAGCTAATGGCGCCCTCAGGCTGTGCCGTCACCCCGCGTACCTGATCGCCGTGACCTCCAGTTCCTGGTCGCCCGCCGGGCGTTTCCAGGTGATGAGGTCGCCGACCTGGGCACCATCGAGGGCGCGGGCCAGGGGGGAGACGTAGGAGACCTTGCCGTTCTGCGGCTCGGCCTCGTCCTCGCCGACGATCTGGTACTCGTGGGTCTTGCCGTCGTCGTCCTCCACCGTCACCACGGCGCCGAAGGCGACCTTGTCGCGCGGCTGCTTGGCGAGGTCGACCGGGATCGCCGTGCGCAGGCGCTCCTCCCAGTAGCGCACCTCCTGCTCGACGCGCGGCAGGTGCGACTGGCTGGCCAGCTCGTCGTCGTGCGCCTTCAGCTCGGCGCGCTCGGCCTCGTACTGGGCGACCTTGTCCTTCAGCATCTGAAGGCCCGCCGGGGTCACGAAGTTGGGATGCTCGCTGATCGGCAGGTCGACTTTTTCTTCCGGCGCACCGGCGTCGTCTTCCTTCACGAAGGCACGGGACATCTCACACTCTCCAGTTCGTCAATTCACAAAAAGAAAACCGGGCGGCGCCTTCTTCGCGCCGCCCGGTCTCCTGAAAGACCGATGTGAGCGGCGCTAGGCGGCGCTGGCCGCCGCGTGCTTGCGCACCAGGGCGTCGTAGTCGTTCATCAGGTTGCGGGTGATCTCGCCCGCTTCAAACCTGTACTCACCGATCTCGGCCACCGGGGTCACCTCCACGGCCGTGCCTGTCAGGAACACTTCCTGGGTCTTGGCCAGCTCTTCCGGCTTGATCGCCCGCTCGATGACGTCGTAGCCCCGGCGCTTGGCCAGGTCGATCACCGTGCGGCGGGTGATGCCGTCCAGGAAGCAGTCCGGCGTCGGCGTGTGGAGCTTGCCGTCCTGGACCAGGAACACGTTGGCACCGGTCGCCTCCGCGATCAAGCCGCGGTAGTCGAGCATCAGGGCGTCGGCATAGCCCTTGGCCTCGGCGGCGTGCTTGGACATGGTGCAGATCATGTAGAGGCCGGCGGCCTTCGACTTGCAGGGCGCGGTCTCCGGCGCGGGACGCTTCCACTCGCCGAAGTCCATGCGGATGCCCTTCATGCGCGCTTCCGGGCTGAAGTAGGCCGGCCACTGCCAGGCGGCGACGGCGACGTGAATCTTCGTCTGCTGGGCGGAGACCGCCATCATCTCGCTGCCGCGCCAGGCCACCGGGCGGACGTAGCCATCGGAAATCTCGTTAGCTTCCAGCACCGCCTGGGCCGCGGCATCGATCTCCTCGCGGCTGTAGGGGATGTTGAAGCCCAGGATCTTGCCGGAGTTGAGCAGCCGGTCGTGGTGCTCTTCCATCTTGAAGATGCGCCCGGAATAGGAGCGCTCGCCCTCGAACACGCAGCTCGCGTAGTGCAGGCCGTGGCTGAGCACGTGCAGCTTGGCGTCGCGCCAGGGCATCAGCTCGCCGTTGTACCAGATGACGCCGTCACGGTCGTCGAAAGGAAGTATGGACATCTCGCGTCTCGTCCCTAAAAAGCTTGTTAGCCAAACCCCTTGCCGGGGTGCGGTACCCCGGACGGCGCCTGTGCCGGTCCGGCCCCCACTTGCCCAGAAGCGCCTGCTCTTCACGGCAGATCAGTCAGTAACACTAACCAATCAGAGATTTTTTTCCGTTAATAGTTCCGATTTGATACTTTCGATCAAATCTTACTGGCCTTATGTAACAAGATTAGGTAGATATGTCAACATGGCTGACATAAAAGGCGGTCCCAATCCCCTCTTCCTGCGCGAGGAGGAACTGCGCCAGGCGATGGAACTGCTGTTCTTCGCCTACCGCGACTTCACCGGCGAGCCCGACCAGATCCTGGCCGACTACGGCTTCGGGCGGGCCCACCACCGGGTGATCTACTTCGTCGGCCGCAATCCCGGCATCACGGTCTCGGAACTGCTGGCCATCCTGCGCATCACCAAGCAGTCCCTCTCCCGCGTCCTGGGCCAGCTGGTGCGCGACGGCTTCATCACCCAGCGCCCGGGCCTGCGCGACCGCCGCCAGCGTCTTCTGGAGCTGACCGACAAGGGCCGCGAGCTGGAGAACAAGCTGACCGAGCAGCAGCGCGTCCGCATCGCCCGCGCCTACCGTACCGCCGGGGCCGAGGCGGTGGAAGGCTTCCGCACCGTGCTCATCAACATCATCGACGAGGCCGACCGCGGCCGCTTCGAGCGGCCCGAGGCGCCCAGTAAGCAGGGGGGCAAGCCGGGAGCCAAAGCGGCCGTCGCGAAATCGGCGGGCCGGCGGTAGGGCCAGAGTGCAGGACCCTGCCCCGCTTTAAACCCTCGCGAGCCGCCATTCCCGGGCCTATACTCCGCCCCCATGACCGAGGACGCCCCAGCGAGCCTACCCCGAGCGAGGCACCCCTGAGCGAGCAGCCGCATATCCTGGTGGTGGATGACGACACGCGCCTGCGCGAGCTGCTGCGGCGCTATCTCAGCGAGCAGGGTTTCCGCGTCACCACCGCGGTGGACGCCGCCGACGCGCGCGCCAAGCTGGCCTCCATCGCCTTCGATCTGCTGGTGCTCGACATCATGATGCCCGGCGAAACCGGCCTGCAGCTGACCGAGACCCTGCGCCGCGAGAGCGCCGTGCCGATCATGCTGCTCACCGCCATGAACGAGACCGAGAACCGCATCGCCGGCTTCGAGTGCGGCGCCGACGACTACCTGCCGAAGCCCTTCGAGCCGCGCGAGCTGGTGCTGCGCATCAACGCCATCCTGCGCCGCGTGCCGCCGCCGGCCGCCGCCCCGGCGCAGACCAAGGTCACCTTCGGCGAGTTCTGCTTCGACCTGGAGCGCGAGGAGCTGACCAGGGCCGGCACCTTCGTGCGTCTTACCACCGCCGAGGCCTCGCTGCTGAAGGCCCTGGCGCGGCGCGCCGGCGAGCCGATCAGCCGCGACGACCTGGGCGAGGAGAGCATGATCAGCGGCAACACCCGCACCATCGACGTGCAGGTGACCCGGCTGCGTCGCAAGATCGAGGCCGATCCCAAGTTCCCGCGCTACCTGCAGACCGTGCGCGGCACCGGTTACGTGCTGATGCCCGATTGATGGTGCGACCCTTCTTCCGCGATAGATTGGAGCCATGAGCAGCTCCCCGCCGAATCCCCTCTATCCGCAAGGCGGGCCCGGGCCGATCCGCCGCTTCCTGCCGCGCTCCCTGCTCGGCCGCGCGGTGCTGATTATCGTGACCCCGCTGATCCTCATGCAGGTGATCTCGACCTGGGTGTTCTACGACCGCCACTACAACACCATCACCAAGCGCCTGGCCCAAGGCCTGGCCGGCGACATCGCCGCGGTCATCACCCTGCTGTCGCGCAGCGAAAGCGACCTCGACCAGCGGCGCATCTTCCACCTGGCGCGCACCTCCATGCAGCTGGAGCTGACCCTGACCGAGGGCGCCGAGCTACTGGTGCCGCCGCAGCGCCAGGTGCGCAGCGTGGTGGAGTCGCGCCTGACCGACGCCCTGCAGGACCATCTGCGCCAGCCCTTCGCGATCGACGCCCGCTCCATCAAGGACCGGGTGGAAGTCCTGGTGCAGTTGCCCAAGGGCGTCCTGCGCGTGCTGGTCACCGACGAGCGGCTGTTTTCCTCCACCACCTACATCTTCATCTTCTGGACCATCGGCAGCTCGATCCTGCTGTTCGGCATCGCGGTCATCTTCATGCGCAACCAGGTAAAGCCGATCCGCCGCCTGGCGCGCGCCGCCGAGAGCTTCGGCAAGGGCCAGGAGGTGCGCGACTTCAAGCCGGAGGGCGCGACCGAGGTACGCCAGGCCGCCGCCGCCTTCATCAACATGCGCGACCGCATCAAGCGCCAGATCCAGCAGCGCACCGAGATGCTGGCCGGCGTCAGCCACGACCTGCGCACGCCACTGACCCGCATGAAGCTGCAGCTTGAAATGCTGGAGGACGTGCCCGACGTGAAGAACCTGCAGTCCGACGTGGCGGAGATGGAGCACATGGTCGAGGGCTATCTCGCCTTCGCCCGCGGCGAGGGGCAGGAGACGCCGGCGCCCACCGACCTGGGCGGGCTGCTGCGCGACGTGGTGGACCAGATGACGCGCGACGGCCGCGCCGTCGATCTGCACGTGGAGCAGGACATCACCCTGCCGCTGCGCCGCGCCGGCATGCGCCGCTGCCTGACCAACCTCATCGCCAACGCCCAACGCCACGGCGAGCACGTGTCGCTGCGCGCCGGGCGGCGCAAGAACATGGTCGAGATCACGGTCGACGACGACGGCCCCGGCATCCCGCCCGAGCGCCACGAGGACGTCTTCAAACCCTTCTACCGGCTGGAGCAGTCGCGCAACCCGGCGACCGGCGGCATCGGCCTGGGCCTGACCATCGCCCGCGACGTGGCCCGCAGCCACGGCGGCGACGTGACCCTGGAGAGCGCCCCGGGCGGCGGCCTCAGGGCCCGCATCTGGCTGCCGGTCTGAATCGCCCAAGAGAAGCGGTCTCGGGGGCTACAACCTGCGGTTTATTTCCATTTATACAGCCTTAACTCTTGGCGTCTAAGCTGGCGCCGCTGACTGCCGTCAGTTTCCCGCAGGAGCAGGTTACGGAGCTAAGGGCATGGCCACCACGCGTGGGTTGATTTCGGAAGAAGAGCT
>JBNKHC010000015.1:0-8881 GCA_050290145.1 Kiloniellaceae bacterium
CGGCGGGTCGCCGGCAACGGCGCCGAAGCGCTGCAGGCTGTGGAACAGGCCCTGGGCGTCAGCCCTGGCGGTGGCGTCGTCGACGTCGGCGCGCCCGCGCAGCTCCACCGTGGCGGCCAGGCAGGCGGCGGGGATGGGCACGTCGGGGAAGCGCTCGGCCAGGCGGGTCCAGGGGGTGGAGAAGGTCTCGTCGAAGGAGCCGCCGCCGGAATCCTCGGCCAGCAGCACCGCCCGGCAGCGCAGGTCGGCGGTCAGCTCGGCCGCCTGCGGCCAGTTGGCCGGGATGAGGTAGATGTGCATCAGCGCCTGGTCGTCGCAGTGCAGGTCCAGCACCACGTCGGCATCGACGGCCAGCCGCGCCAGGGCAAGGCGCAGCGACTGCAGCTCGCTGCCTGCCATCTGGGCGCCCAGGTGCTCGATCATGGCGTGGCGGATCACCGCCATGTTGCCGGCCTCGTCCTCGCTCAGCTTGTCCTTCACCGCCTCGATGATCGGCTCGTAGAGGTCGGGCCAGTCGCGGTTGAAGTTGCCGCCGCCGCCCTGCTCGTAGCGGCCCATGTGCTCGCCGTTGGTGAACTGGGCCAGGCCGATGGGGTTGGCGTAGGGCACGAGCACGATCTCGCCGTGGATGGCACCCTTGCGCTCGGCCTCCTCCAGCAGGGCGTAGAGGTGGTGCGCCACCAGCAGGCCCGGCGTCTCGTCGGCGTGCAGGGCGGCCTGCAGGTAGACCTTGGGGCGGGCACCCCGGTTGCCGAAGCGGTGGACGGTCAGGTGCCGGTCGCTGCCGGGGCTGGCGGGGAGAAGCGGCAGGCGCTCGCTGCGGACAGGCATGAGGGGTTCCTGTGAGGTGAAGGCAACAAAAAGTGAGGAGCCGCATGAAAGGCCGCTGGCAGGATCGGGTCAAGAGGCCTTTCCGGGGGGTGAAAAAAGTGCGCCTTACCGCGTGAGCCGGCCGCCCGGCTGCGCTATATAGAGGGCATGTCCGATCTTTTCGCGGCCTCCCCGGCGTCTTCGCAGGGCGCGGGGCCCTATCCCTATCTGGAGGCCCTCAACGAGGGCCAGCGCGCCGCCGTCGAGGCTCTCGACGGTCCGGTGCTGGTGCTGGCCGGCGCGGGCACCGGTAAGACCCGGGCGCTGACCACGCGCCTGGCCCACCTGCTGATCACCGGCAAGGCGCGCTCGCCGGGCGAGATCCTGGCCGTCACCTTCACCAACAAGGCCGCGCGGGAGATGAAGGACCGGGTGGCCGCGCTGCTCAACCGGCCCTCGGTCGAGGGCTGGTGGCTGGGCACCTTCCACGCCATCGCCGCGCGCATCCTGCGCCGCAACCCGGAGGCGGTGGGCCTCAAGAGCAACTTCACCATCCTCGATACCGACGACCAGATCCGCCTCATGAAGCAGATCCTGCAGGCCGAGAACGTCGACGAGAAGAAGTGGCCGGCGCGCGCCCTGCTGGCCATCATCGGGCGCTGGAAGGACCGCGGCCTGTCGCCCGAGAAAGTCTCGGCGGGCGAGGCCGGCGACTTCGCCCGCGGCCGCGCGGTGGAGCTCTACAAGGCCTACCAGGAGCGCCTGCGCACCTTGAATGCCTGCGACTTCGGCGACCTGCTGCTGCACAACCTGACGCTTTTCCAGAACGAGCCGGAAGTGCTGGCCGACTATCACCGGCGCTTCCGCTACGTGCTGGTCGACGAGTACCAGGACACCAACGTGGCCCAGTACCTCTGGTTGCGCCTGCTGGCCCAGGGCCACAAGAACATCTGCTGCGTGGGCGACGACGACCAGTCGATCTACGGCTGGCGCGGCGCCGAGGTCGGCAACATCCTGCGCTTCGAGGAGGACTTCCCGGGGGCCAAGGTGGTGCGCCTGGAGCGCAACTACCGCTCCACCGGCTGCATCCTCGCCGCCGCCTCCGGCCTGATCGCCCACAACGAGGGCCGCCTGGGCAAGACCCTGTGGACCGAGGACGAGGAGGGCGAGAAGATCCGCCTGCGCGGCCTCTGGGACGGCGAGGCCGAGGCGCGCTTCGTGGGCGAGGAGATCGAGGCCCTCGTCGCGCGCGACAAGAACCACCCGCTGAACCAGATCGCCATCCTGGTGCGCACCGGCGCCCAGACCCGCGAGTTCGAAGAGCGCTTCATCACCCTGGGCCTGCCCTACCGCGTGGTCGGCGGCCCGCGCTTCTACGAGCGCATGGAAATCCGCGACGCGCTGGCCTATCTGCGCGTCCTGCAGCAGCCCGCCGACGACCTGGCCTTCGAGCGCATCATGAACAAGCCGAAGCGCGGCCTGGGCGACGCGACCCTGCAGACGCTCTACCAGGCCGCCCGGGCCGGCAACGTGCCGCTGGCGCTGGCCGCGCGCCGCCTGGTCGACACCGACGAGCTGCGCCCGGCCGCAAGGCGCAGCCTGACCAACCTGCTGGACGACTTCGAGCGCTGGCGCGGGCTGATGGAAACCACGCCGCATCCGGAACTGGCGGAGATCGTGCTGGAGGAGTCCGGCTACGTGGAGATGTGGCAGAACGACAAGTCGCTGGAGGCGCCGGGCCGGCTGGAGAACCTGAAGGAATTCGTCAACGCCATGGGCGAGTTCGAGAACCTGGCCGGCTTCCTGGAGCACGTCTCCCTGGTCATGGAGGCGATCACCCAGGAAGACCAGGACATGGTCACCATCATGACCCTGCACGCCGCCAAGGGCCTGGAATTCGACACCGTCTTCCTGCCGGGCTGGGAGGAGGGCCTGTTTCCCAACCAGCGCGCCCTCGACGAGACCGGGCGCAAGGGCCTGGAGGAGGAACGCCGCCTCGCCTACGTCGGCCTGACGCGGGCGCGCAAGCGGGTCATCATCTCCTTCGCCGCCAACCGGCGCATGCACGGCTCCTGGGCCGCGGCCATCCCTTCGCGCTTCGTCGACGAGCTGCCCAAGGAGCAGGTCGAGGTGGAGAGCGACCAGGGCGTCTATGGCGCCGCTGCTTCGGCCTTCGGCGGCATGGGGGACGGCTGGGGCGGCAGCGAGTGGCGCGAGGCGCGGGTCAGCCCCGGCCTGCAGCGCGCGCGCCAGCGCCGGGACAAGGGCTCCTCGCCTTTCATCGACGTGGTGCCGACCCGGGTCGAGACCATCGCCAGCGGCGCCTTCCAGCGCGGCGACCGGGTGTTCCACCAGAAGTTCGGCTACGGCAGCATCACCTCGGTGGAGGGCGAGCGCCTCAACATCAACTTCGACCACTCCGGCGACAAGAAAGTCATCGCCAGCTTCGTGGTGCCCGCCGACCAGGCCGGCTGACTTCCGACCCCACCTTGCAGAGACAATTCCCGTGAGCGCGACCTACTGCCTGACCCTGAGTGTGCCGGCCGGCGCCGTCGATACTTTCGAGGCGATCTTCGAGCCCCTGGACGGCGCCATCGTGACCGGCGCGCGCGACCGCACCGGCGTCGTGCCCTGGCAGCTTTACCTGGCCGAACGGCCGGAGGCCGCGGAGGTCGAACGCCTGATCGGCATCGCCTGCGAGGTCGCCGGCATCGCCGAGGCGCCGGCCTACAGCCTGGAGCCGCTGCCCGACATCGACTGGGTGGCGGAAAGCCAGAAGGCGCTGCCGCCGATCACCGCAGGGCGCTTCCGCGTCCGCGGCTCCCACGTTACGGAGCCGGCGCCGCCGGGGGCCATCGACCTCTTGATCGACGCCAACGCCGCTTTCGGCACTGGCCGCCACGAGACCACGCGCGGCTGCCTCCTCGCCCTGCAGGACATCGCCAAGAAGCGGCCGGTCACCTGGCCGATCACCCGCATCCTCGACATGGGCTGCGGCTCCGGCGTGCTGGCCATGGCGGCGGCGAAGCTCTGGCCCTGCCGGGTGCTGGGCGTCGACAACGACGCGCCCTCGATCAAGGTCGCTGAGGAGAATCTCAAGGCCAACGGCGTCGCCGACACGGTGCGCCTGCTGCTGGGCGACGGCTTCAAGGACGCGCGGGTGCGCCGCGAGGGGCCCTACGAGCTGATCCTCGCCAACATCCTGGCAGAGCCGCTCTGCGCCATGGCGCGCGACGTGGTGGCGCACCTGGCCCCCGGCGGCACGGTGATCCTCTCCGGCCTGCTGATCACCCAGGAACGCCAGGTCACCGCCCGCTACCGCGCTGCCGGACTGGCGCTGGCGAAGCGCTATCACCTCGGCGAGTGGTCGACCCTGGTGCTGCGCGCGGCGTAGAAACCTCGGGCAGGCCGGCCTGCGCCTTTTGGGCAATCGGAAAAGCCACCGGTCTGGAGTAACCTTGACGCCTGAACAGAGGAGGAGGCCATGCGCTCCGTCGTTCTGTTATGGGCCGTTGCCTTGCTGATTGCCGGCTGTGCCGGGACAAGGCCTCCCGAGCGACCATCGCCGGACATCAGCCTCTACCCTGCCGAGGGCGCGGTCATCTGGGGGCATCAGGTGCTGACCCTGGACTCCGACCCCCGCGATCCGCCGGTGGTCGCGGCGGTGCGCTATACCGTTGCAGGCGAGACGCGGGACCTGCTGACGCCGCAGCACCCCTTGAACGACAAACCCGACCGTTTCGAGATTTCACTCTGCGCCGAATGCCTGGACGCCGCTGCAGTGACGGTTGCCTTCGAATTTGCATCCCCCGATCTGGCGCCCATCGTCCGCCACTACCGGATCGACCATCGCCCGGTCCTCGCCGTCGCCGTGGAGGACCTTGGCGGCGGCAGCGTGCTGCTGGATGCCCGCGAGACCTACGACCCGGAGGGCAAGCCGCTCGTCATCACCTGGAGCCACCTGGGCACCGTCAGCGAGGGGCCGACCTACCGCACGACACGCACAGCGCTGCGCGAGGACAGCGTCTATGTGCGCGCAGAAGACGGTGTGACTTTCGTGGACGACTTCGTCATCGAGTCGCCCGGCGGCATCCTGATCCTCGAGGAAAAGATGGCCTGCACCGCCATGCAGGTCGTCAACCGCAATGCTTCGCTTCTGGTGCCGCGCCTGCAGCTGGGCCCGACGCTGCGTGTCGGCCAGCGTTTGCCGGTGGATGCCAACGGCCGGACAACAAGGGACTTCCTCCTGAAGCACGTCTTCGAGGTGCGCGGCACCCTCACCAATAGCGTCTTTGTGTTCGAAGAGGGGCAGGATGTCGCGCGCAGCGCCAGCTTCAACGCGGCCGATCCGCTGGCGACGCGGGACAAACGCGGCCGCCTGCGCAACGAGTCGAACCGTACCGAGTTGTTCGGCAATCCCATCGCCGCCCCATTCGGTGCGCTGCCGGTGTGGGACAACTACGACAACCACCCGCGCGTGGGAAAGATAGACATCAACGTCGCCAACGGCATTTCCGAGATCGACGCTGTGACGAAGAGGAAGGTCAAATCGGGCAACGCCGAGTTGATGGTGTGGCTCGACGCGCCGGGCATCGCCATCAAGCGCGGCGGCGATATCAGCGGCGGCCTGTTCTATCGGGCCAATTTCCGTGCCTGGATGATCCCGACGCTGCCGGCTTGCGAGAAGAGCTTCGTCGTCGAGATAGAGGTCGACGGCACCGGCACCGTGACCAAGAACGAACTCAGGATGCAGTAAAGCCGAAAAAGATACCGGCGGCGCTTCCTTCTTGGAGGCGCCGCCGGCAACCGCCTCTCGGCGGCTACGTCCTTCCGGTTTGGATTAAGCGGGGAGGACGATCTGAGAGCAGGGGAGGGCTGCTCTTGCGATATATGGTGTTCCCGTCCGAATTTGCCAGTGGGCGAACGGCCGGGCCGCCGCGAAATGACGGCGACGCCTCCCTCATGGAAGCGCCGCCGGATGCCGCCCTCCTGGCGGCGGGAGCGGGGTGGTCTTTGCGGGACCGCGCTCCAGTTCTCGTCCCGTGGCTGACCGAATTCAGACGAGCTTTTTTCTGTGGTGTCCGGGACGCCGTTCCTAGGCGGCCGGCCGGTCGAGGTTCTGGTTGGCCGCCTGCTGCAGGCTGCGGCGCATTGCCACGAAGGCCAGCACCTGGGCCGGAACGGGGGCCGTGACCGGGATGTCGGCCGTGATGTCGACCGTCTCGCCCGTGGCGGTCCGGGTCTGCCCGGCAAAGAGGGCGGTGACGACGGCCGGGATCTCCGCGCGGGAGATGCCGATGTCGGCCAGCATCTCGTCGGACAGGGTCGAGAGCTCACGCAAGGTGCGGCGGCGGCTCACTTCGCGCTCGGCCCAGGCGCTCAGCCCGTGCCAGACGGAGTTGGCGCTGCGCGGGGTCTGATCGCAGCTCAGCGCGGCGGTCGCGGCGATCTCGGCACGGTCCACGCCGATGTCGTTCAGTACGCGGTCGTCGAGGGCGGTCAGCGCCATCAGGGTACGGCGGTGCTGCCGGCGGCGGCGCCACGCGGCGAGGAGGGTGGAAAGTCCGGTCCAGCGACCAATGGCCTGGGCGGCACTGTGCAGGTGATCGGCGATATACTCGGCCCTCAGGGTACGGGCCGTCTGGATGACAGAAAGGACGTCAAGGGATCGCTGATCCCACCGCACTGCCTCGCTGCCGGCCGGGCTGCCGGGGAAATCAGATAGGCGGATCATGGTAATAGCTCCTGGAAAAAACGCGGCTTATCGGGTCTTAGAAGAAATGGCCTGGGCAATGCGGCTGCCGAAGGGTCTTGCCAAGTCGGGCGCGAGCCCTGACTTTCAGGAAGAGACATGAGGGGCGCGGCAAAAGCCTGAAAGCGAGTTTTTCGCACCGCAGCATTGCAGCGCCTGCATGCGTGCCGATGGATGAATACGGAAAGGCCCTATTTGATGGCGAAAACCGAGGCTCTCGCCGTTCCCGCCGACTCCACCGGGGACCGCCTGGCCGCCCTGCGCGCGGAATTGGCCCAGTGCGGCGTGGACGGCTTCCTGGTCCCGCGCGGGGACGAGCACCAGGGGGAATACGTCCCCCCTTCGGCCGAACGCCTGGCCTGGCTGACCGGCTTCAAGGGCTCGGCCGGCATGGCCTGCGTGCTGAGCGAGACGGCGGCGATCTTCGTCGACGGGCGCTATACCCTGCAGGTCCGCCAGGAGGTGGACGAGGCGCTCTTCACGCCCCGCCATATCAGCGAGGAGCCGCTGGCGGACTGGCTGAAGGAGCACCTGCGTCCCGGCCAGCGCCTGGCCTACGACCCCTGGCTTCATACCGAGGATCAGGTGCGCCGGCTGGAGAAGACCCTGGATGGGCTGGGCGCCAGCCTGGAGGCCCTGGAAGAGAATCCCCTGGACGCCGCCTGGCGCGACCGACCGGCGCCGCCGAAGGCCGAGATCCAGCTGCACGACCTGGCGCTGGCCGGGCGCAGCAGCGCCGAGAAGCGCGAGGAGCTGGGCGGCGAGCTGGACAAGGCCGGGGTCGCCGCGGCGGTGCTGACCCTGCCGGATTCCATCGCCTGGCTGCTGAACGTGCGCGGCGGCGACGTGAGCCACTCGCCGCTGCCGCTGTCCTTCGCCCTGCTGCACGCCGACGGCGGCGTCGAATGGTTCGTCGATCCCGACAAGCTGACCCCGCAGGTCGTCCAGCAGCTCGGCAACGCCGTTTCCATCGAGGCGCCGGAGCGCCTGGGCGACGGCCTCAGCCGCCTGGGCAAGGCCGGGCATAAGGTCATGGCCGACCCGGCCACGGCGGCGCGCTGGATCTTCGACCGCCTGCGCGCGGCCGGGGCCGAGGTGGTGCCGGGCGCCGATCCCTGCCTGCTGCCCAAGGCCTGCAAGAACGAGGCGGAGCTGGAAGGCATGCGCCGCGCCCACCGGCGCGACGGAGCCGCGGTCAGCCGCTTCCTGCACTGGCTGAGCCGGGAGGCGGAGGCGCGCGCGGCGGATAACCCGGTCCGCGAGATGGAGGCGGCCTCGCGGCTGCAGGAGTTTCGTGCCGAGACCGGGGAGCTGCGCGACCTTTCCTTCGACACCATCGCCGGCTCGGGGCCGAACGGCGCCATCGTCCACTACCGGGTCAGCGAGGAAAGCGACCGCGCGCTGGGCAAGGGCGAGCTGTTCCTCTGCGACTCCGGCGGCCAGTACCCCGACGGCACCACCGACATCACCCGCACGATCGCCATCGGCACACCCAGCGAGGAGATGCGGCGGCGCTTCACCCTGGTGCTGAAGGGACACATCGCGCTCGCCCGAGCGCGCTTCCCCAAGGGCACCTCGGGCAGCCAGCTCGACAGCCTGGCGCGCTACGCCCTGTGGCAGGAAGGCCTCGACTACGACCACGGCACCGGCCATGGCGTGGGCAGCTATCTGAACGTCCACGAGGGGCCGCAGCGCATCTCCAAGCTGCCCAACAGCGTCGCCCTGAAGCCGGGCATGATCGTCTCCAACGAACCCGGCTACTACAAGACCGACGCCTACGGCATCCGCATCGAGAACCTGGTGGCGGTGACCGAGAGCGCGCGCGGCGAGGGGGAGGAGCGCGAGATGCTGGCCTTCGAGACCCTGACGCTGGCGCCCATCGACCGGCGCCTGGTGCTGCGCGAACTGCTCAGCGCCGAGGAAGCGGCCTGGCTGGACGGCTACCACGCGCGGGTGCGCGAAGAAATCGCCCCGCTGCTGGACGGGGCGGCGAAAGCCTGGCTGGAAGCGGCGACGGCGGCGCTGGAAGCCTAGGGGGCGGGGGCCTACTCGGCGGAGTTGCCGAACAGCGCTTTCATGTAGGCGTGCTGTATGTCCTGGATGTGGCGGGAGATGTCCGCCAGGTCCTGGCCGATGCGCTCGGCCATCTGCAAGTCTTCGCTGATATAGAGGTCGGTCGGCTCGGCCCAGCGTTGCGTCATGTGGATGAGCGCCCGGTAGGCTGCCTTCTCGTGGGACTTGTCCCCACGGCCCAGTTCCTGGACCTGGTCGAGGATGAATTCGAGGCTATCGTCGGCCGTCAGCATGGTCCTGCCCAAT
>JBNKHC010000016.1:0-7242 GCA_050290145.1 Kiloniellaceae bacterium
AAGTTCCTGATCGCCCAGGGCATCCCGCCGGAGCGTCTGGCCGCCACCGGCTTCGGCGAGTTCCAGCCGCTCGACCCGGGCGGCGACGAGATCGCCTACCGCCGCAACCGCCGCATCGAATTCAAGCTGACCCAGCGCTGACGGCGCGCCCGACTTGAGCGCGCGGCGCCGCAACGTCCCAGCTCCCACCTACTCGGTCGTCATGCTCGGGCTTGTCCCGAGCATCCAGGGCAAGCGTTCAAGCGGTCGCCCTGGACCCTCGGGTCAAGCCCGAGGGTGACATCGGAGAGTTCAGCACCGTCAATGCGACAGCCGCCGGGACTTCAGCTTCCCGAAGCGCGGGCGCCTTCTTCTCCCGACCCGCTGCCCAGCGCCGCGCCTTCGCCGAACTGCAGGGTGGCGAGGTGGGCGTAGAGGCCGCCGGCGGCCACCAGCTCGGCATGGGTGCCGCTCTCGACCAGGCGGCCCTGGTCGATGACCAGGATACGGTCGGCCTTCAGCACCGTGGCCAGGCGGTGGGCGATGATGAGGGTGCTGCGCCCGGTCATGAGGCGGTCGAGCGCCTGCTGCACCACGCGCTCGCTCTCGGCGTCGAGGGCCGAGGTCGCCTCGTCGAGCAGCAGCAGCGGCGGGTCCTTCAGGATGGCACGGGCAATGGCGAGGCGCTGGCGCTGGCCGCCGGAGAGGCGCACGCCCTTCTCCCCCAGATAGGTGTCGAAGCCTTCGGGCAGCTGTTCGAGGAACTCCAGCGCGCCGGCCGCCTCGGCCGCCGCGCGCACCTCCTCGTCGCTGGCCTCGGGTCGGCCGTAGCGGATGTTCTCCCAGGCATCGGCGGAGAAGACCACCGGCTCCTGCGGGACCAGGCCGATGCGCGCGCGCAAGTCCGCTGGATCGGCCTCCGGCAGCGCCACGCCGTCGAAACGGATGACGCCGCTCTGCGGATCGTAGAAGCGCAGCAGCAGCTGGAAGATGGTGGTCTTGCCGGCGCCGGAAGGGCCGACCACGGCGACCTTCTCGCCCGGCGCCACGGCGAAGTCGAGGCCCTGCAGAGCCGAGTGGTCGGGGCGCGAGGGATAGTGGAAGACCACGTTCTCGAAGGCGACGGCGCCGCGCGGCGGCTGCGGCAGGGCGAGCGGGTTCGCCGGCGCGGTGATGTCGGGCTCCACCGCCAGCAGGTCGAGCAGGCGCTCGGTGGCGCCGGCGGCGCGCTGCAGGTCGCCGATCACTTCCGAGAAGGCGCCGGCGGCGCCGGCCACCACGATGGCGTAGAACACGAAGGCGGAAAGCTCACCGGCGGAGATGCGCCCGGTGAGCACATCGTGGCCGCCGATCCACAGGATGGTGCTGACCGCGCCGAAGACCAGCACGATGACCACGGCGGTCAGCATGGCCCGCGCCGCCACGCGCTGGCGCGCCGCGGCGAAGGCCTCCTCGACGCGGGCGCTGAAGCGCTGGCGGTCGACGTCCTCGTGGACGAAAGCCTGCACGGTGCGGATGGCGTCCAACGCCTCGCCGGCATAGACGCCCAGGTCGGCGACCCGGTCCTGGCTGGTGCGGCTGAGGCGGCGCACCCGGCGCCCGTAAGTGAGGATCGGCAGCAGCACCAGCGGCACCACCAGGAAGACCAGCGCCGTCAGCTTCGGCGAGGTGACGACCAGCAGCACGCTGCCGCCAATGAGCAGCAGGAAGTTGCGGATGGCGATGGAGACCGAGGAGCCGACCACGGTCTGCAGCAGCGTGGTGTCGGTGGTCAGCCGCGACAGCACCTCGCCGGTGCGGGTCAGTTCGTAGTAGGCCGGCGAAAGCGTGAGGATGTGGTCGAAGACGCGGGCACGGATGTCGGCCACCACCCGCTCGCCGATCCAGGACACCAGGTAGAAGCGCGCATAGATGGCCAGCGCCAGCAGGAAGACCACGCCGAAGAGCACCAGCACCGCCTGGTTCAGCAGGGTCGCGTCGCCGGTGGAAAAGCCCTCGTCGACCAGCCGGCGCAGGCCGACGCCGAGGCCCAGCACCGTCGCGGAGGCGATCACCAGGGCGGTCATGGCGCCGGCCAGCTGCAGGCTGTAGGGGCGCACGAACTGCCACAGTTCGACCAGCAATTTCAGGCTGCCCCGGGCCCGCGCTTCCTCGCGCTGCGGCGCCGGTACGGCAGAAGACATTCTCATAAACAGACGATCCCTTCGTCCCCGCCGGTCCAGGGTCCACGTGGGGCGGGTGGCCAGAAGATAACGCCTCGCAGGGCGCTTGGCGAACCTTCAGGCGCCCGCCGGGGGCCATTGATAATTGCGGTTATCGCAACGATCGGATGTTTCCCTGGGAAGCCCCATCAACCATATGGAAAACATAGCGAATTCAGAATGGCGCCGGCGCCCCGGCCGGGGCTTGCACCGCCGGGCGGTCTCGGGTATACAGCGCGGCGCTTTAAAGGATCAAAGCCATGAAAAAAGACATTCATCCCGACTACCACGAGATCACCATCCATATGACCGATGGTAGCGAGTTCAAGACGCGCTCCACCTACGGGGCCGCGGGCGACACCATGCGCCTGGAGATCGACCCCAAGACGCACCCGGCCTGGACCGGCGAGCATCGTCTGGTCGACAGCGGCGGCCAGGTGGCCAAGTTCAACAAGCGCTTCGGCAGCTTCGGCCTGAAGTAAGAGCGGCTGAGCCCGCCGGGGCGCCCGCCAAAGAGTCGAGAAAGGGCGGCAGTTCTGCCGCCCTTTTGTCATGCCCGGGGGATGGCTCTAGCTGAACCGGCGCTGCGGCGGATCCTGCAGGGCGTCCAGGCGGGCAACCCGCTGGTAGAGGCTGAGCGAGCGGTCCAGCAGCTCGGCCAGGCGCGGCTGCAGGGTGCCTTCCACCGGCGGCGTCGTCTCCTCGCAGACCGTCTTCCCGGCCAGGCGGAATTCCGGCGCCTTGGCCTCCTCGCGGGTCATCTCCCCCGCGTGCACCGCCTTCTGCACCAGCAGCCAGGCCATGACCTGGGTCAGGCGCGAGGTCAGCCGCATGGCCTCGCAGCTCGCCAGCATGCGGTCGTTCGGGGTCAGCCGCTCCCGCTCCACGGGCTCGCGATGGGTCAGGTAATCGCGGGCTTCCCGGGTCAGCGCCAGGGCTTCCTCGAAGGTGCTGTCGAAAAAGGCGACGGTGGTATCGCTCAAACCTAAACTCTCTTGCCCTGAAATCTCTTGCAACGGCCATGGATAGCGGCGGACCGGCCTAAGCCGCCCAGTTCACGCACTTTGGGTTTGCGCTCTCCGGGTTCGCGCACTCCGGTTTCGCGCACTCCGGGCCCGCGCTCTCTGGCGGCGAGTTTACCCGAGACCGGCTTAATAATCCCTTGGTCTTGGGAGGGACGGATCGCCGTGCCGCCGGGCCGAGAAATAAGAATTTGTTCCTGCAATTCCGGCGCCTCGGCACGTCTTGAATCGCCCCCGGGCACTCACGATATATCCAGTGCCGCCAAGGGGATGCCTCCCAGCAGGGTCCCGAATCCGGCGGCAAGCAAGCGAGGGTCCGACCATCCGGTGGGCCCGTTGACCAGAACCATGTTGCTCAAAGGAGAATGTGGACATGCGTACCATGGATCTTTCCCCCCTGTACCGCGCCTCGGTCGGTTTCGACCGGCTTCTGAAGACGCTCGATTCCGCCAGCCGGGTCGAGGAGAGCGCGTTCAGCTATCCGCCCTACAACATCGAGAAGGTCAGCGAAGACGCCTACCGCATCGTCATGGCGGTCGCCGGCTTCGGTGAAGACGAACTCGACATCACCGCGAAGGAAAACAGCCTCGTGATCTCCGGCCGCAAGGAGAAGGCCGAAGGCGAGGACGAGGTGACCTTCCTGCACCGCGGGATCGCCAACCGCGCCTTCGAGCGCCGCTTCGATCTTGCCGACCACATCAAGGTGACCGGCGCGAAGCTGGAGAACGGCCTGCTGGCCGTCGAGCTGGTGCGCGAGATCCCCGAGGCCATGAAGCCGCGGACCATCGCCATCACCAACGGCGACAAGAAGGCCAAGGTGATCGAGAACGAGGCGGCCTAAAGGGCCGTCGCCTACCCCCTGTCAGGGGGTTCATGACCAGAACGGCCGGCCGGGTGGAGCCCTCCACCCGGCCGGTTTCTTTTTACGCTCAGGCTGGCCGCACCCGTGAAGCGGCAAGAAAGAGGCCGAGGCCGACCACCGCCGCGGCCAGCATGACGCCCAGCACCAGGTCGTAGGTGCCCAGCTCCCACAGCAGCGCGCCGACGAAGGGCGCCACCGCCACGGTCAGCTTGAAGATCATCGCCTGGCTGCCGCTGATGGCGCCGAAGTTGGCGCGCCCCAGGACGTCGCCGATGACCAGCGGCTTCATGATGCTGGTCACCCCGTGCCCGGCGCCCTGCAGGATGACGAAGGGCACCAGCATCATCGGCACCAGCGAGGCGGTGATCAGCGAGACCGTCGCCAGGGCCACCGAACAGAAGCAGGCGGCCGTGATGCCGCGGTTGGAGACATGGCGCTCCACCGCCATCATGGCCAGCCGGCCGGCCACCTGCATGGGCCCGATCATCGAGGCGGCGAAGACGGCCATGCCCGCCGGGATGCCGCGCTCGTCGAGCAGCGGCAGCAGGTGGTTGAGGATGGTCGAATGGTTGAGGCCCAGAAGCGCGAAGCCGACGGCCAGCAGCCAGAAGGCCGGGCGGCGCAGGAAGCCGGTCTTCCGGCTCTCCTCACCGCCGCCGCCCTCCAGCTCGACCTCCGGCTCCGCCGCCGCTTCCAGGCTGCGCGCGCCGAGCCACATCAGCGGCAGGCCGAGCAGGCAGATCATCAGCGCGAAGGCCAGGCAGCTCCAGCGCCAGCCGAAGGCCTCCGCGATGCCGTGGGCCACCGGAAAGGACAGAGTCCCGGCGAATCCGGCGACCAGGGTGATGAGGGTGATGGGCCGGCGCGCTTCCGTTCCCTCGGCCCGCACCACCACGGCGAAGCAGGCGTCATAGAGGCAGAAGGCGGTGCTGATGCCGATGAGGCACCACAGCAGATAGAATTGCCACAGGCTTTGCACAGCCCCCAGCAGGGCGATGCAGAGCCCGCCCGCCAGGGCCCCGCCGGCCAACGCCTGCGGGCCCAGGCCGCGGTCGATGAGGCGCCCGGCCAGCGGCGAAAACACGGCGGAAAGCCCGATCGAGAGGGTGACGGCGCCGGTCAGCTCCGCCTTGGCCCAGCCGAAATCCGTCTCCCAGCGCAGGATCAGCGCCGGAAAGCTGTAGAACAGGCCCGCCCAGACGATGGTCTGCGCCAGGGCAAGCTGCCAGACCGCCGGAAGACGCCGCACGCCGCTCTCCTCCCCTCAGGCCGGCCTCCCTCCGCGGAGGCGGCGCCGGTGATCATAGTCCTAAAGCCCTCTTTTTCCACCCTGCCGGCGGCACGGCGCGGCGCCTTGCTCATACTTTGTTAACCATTGCCGTCAACGATCTGCACTGGCTCTTGCAATAGGGTGACGGCCAAGCGGCAAACAGCCGAAATAGCGCTGGGGACGGCAGTTGTCAGGCGTCAACACCGAAGGACCCGACAGAACGACTCTGCTTGAGTGCCGGGCCGGCAAGGCCTGGCTGCTGTTGCTCGTCCTCATCCTGTTCTCCAGCGTCGCCGGCGGCTACGCGCTCTATCGCTCGAACCTGCACTGGTTCGAGACCAACAAGGCCGAGGAGACCGCCACCGCCCTGCGTCTGGTCGAGGCCATGGTCGCCAACTACACCGATATCCGCAGCGACCTGCAGGCCGACGAGGCGCCGGTGCCCGCCACCTTCCGCGCCCACGCGATCGACCGCTTCAACGCGGCGCGCGACAGCGACCACCAGCTGCAGATGGACTGGCTCGGCATTCCGGGGCGCCAGATCGCCACCGCGCCGCAGGACGAGACCACCGCCGCCGCGATCCGCGAGGCGGCGCGAACCGGGCGCAGCACGCCGCGCAGCGGGTGGCTGACCCTGAACGGCGCCCTGGTGTTCCGCACCATCGCGCCTTCCGTCGCCAGCCAGCAGGCCTGCGTCGACTGCCACAACCGCCATGTCACCGACGGCGAGCCCTGGAAGCTGGGCGACGTCATGGGAGCTTTCGTCGTCGACATTCCCGCCGCCGGCTTCCTCAGCGCGGCGCGGCGCGACGCCGCCATCTCAGGCTGCGTGCTGTTTTTGGTGCTGGCCACGGTGAGCGGCCTCATCCTCTTCCTGCAGCACCGCCGCCATCAGGCCGAGCTGCTGGCCTCCGCCAATGCCGAGCAGGCGCGCACCGCCAGCGAGGGACGGCGCATCGCCGAGGCGGCCAGCCGCGCCAAGTCGCGCTTCCTGGCGCTCATGAGCCACGAGCTGCGCACGCCCCTGAACGCCATCCTCGGCTTCTCCGAAGTGATGACGCGCGAGACCATGGGGCCGATCCCGGCACGCTATGCCGACTACGCGCAGGACATCCACAAGAGCGGCCAGCATCTGCTGACGGTGATCAGCGACATCCTCGACCTGGCGCGGGCGGAATCGGGCCACCTGCGCCTCAGCGAGCAGGAGTTCACCCTGGAAGAAGCCGTCGGCCCCTGCCTGCGTCTCATCCGGCCGCGCGCCGAACAGCAGAAGGTCTCCGTCGCCGCCAAGCTGCCCAGGGACCTGCGGCTCAACGCCGATCTGACCAAGCTGCGCCAGGCCGTCCTGAACCTGCTGTCGAACGCGGTGAAGTTCACGCCGGAAGGCGGCCGCATCCTGGTCAACGCCCAGCTGCTCGACGACGGCAGCCTCGCCATCGCCATCACCGACAGCGGCATCGGCATCAAACCGGAGGACATCCCCCAGGCCCTCACCCCCTTCGAACGCCTGGAAGCGGCCGAGCAGATCGAAGGTACCGGCCTGGGCCTGCCGCTCGCCAAGGTGCTGACTGAACTGCACGGCGGATCGCTGGCGCTGGAGGGCCTGGCCGAAGGCGGCACCCGCGTGACTCTCATCCTGCCGCCCGATCGCGTTCACGTCGAAGACGGGTTGGAAGGCGCCCCGGCCAGCGGCGGCGTGGAGCCGCGCCTGGCCGCCATGCCGGAACGCTGAACGCCGGAGCCTAGCGACATCCGGGCCGTGATGGCCTAATCTGCCGGCTCTATGCTCTCTATCAAGAATCTCACCCGCCCCGGCCTGGAGCCGGTCTCCTTCGAGCTGGCCGCCGGCGAGTGCATCGCCCTGCGCGGCCCTTCCGGCGCCGGCAAGTCGCTGCTGCTGCGCGCCAT
>JBNKHC010000017.1:0-10388 GCA_050290145.1 Kiloniellaceae bacterium
GGCCTGACAAGGGCACCGGAGCCGCACGGCGATCACAGCTTGGTCAGCGGGCTGTGAATTCTGTCCACTGCTGGACAGCCGCCCTCCCGCCCCCTATAGAAGCGGCCATGCAAGATTTCTGGCGGGATTCCGGCTATCACCTTCTGGAGCGGCGGGCCGACGGGCACCTGGCGGTGACCGATGACTTCCTGCGCGCCTACCTGAACCGGCCGGAAGTGCGCCCGGTCGAGGAGTCCAACGAGGCCGAACGCGCCCTGCACGCCAGCCTGCTGCGCAATCCGCGCGAGGCGGTGAGCGGTGAGCGCCTGGCCGCCATGGCCGATCCCGACGCCATTGAGAACTACCAGGTGGTGCTGGGCTTCCGCGAGCGCCTCATGGCCGCCGACAGCCTGGAAGACGCCTACCTGAAGCTCTTCCTGGAGCCGGATGGGGTGATGGTGCCGCCCCTGTTCATCGACCAGCTGGCCCACGTCATCGCCCGCGCCATGCTGGAGGGCGAAAGCGACCCCCTGAAGCTGCGCGCCGCCGAAATGCTGTTCCGTGCCCAGCAAGTGACCATCAACGACGGCGCCATCATGGCCGCAGACGCCGAGACGGTGGAGATGTACGCCACCTCCGGCGGCTTCGGCAGCCTGGGCCGCCTGGTGGCCGAGGCGCAGACGCCGCTGCGCACGGTGGAGCTCGACGTGCTGACCGAGGACAACGCCGCACTCTACTGGGAGCGCGACAGCCGCTACGACACGGTCTTGAATCTGAACTTCGCCGGCGCCGGGCTGGACGCGCTCTGCCGCGTGCTGGAGCGCTGGGTCCGGCACTTCTACGCCATCGGCGTCTCCATCCAGCCGGTGCAGAAGATCAGCGACGAGCGCTGGGTCTGGCACATCGGCCTGGACGCCGAGGGGTCAGCCATGCTCAACGACCTCTACAACGGCATCGAAGTCGGCGAGGGCCGCCTGGCGCGCCTGCTCTCCCTCTTCCGCATGGAGTTCGAGGATCCCTCGCTGCTGCTGCCCAGTGTCGCCGGGCGGCCGGTCTACCTGGCCATGGCCATGACCGAGCAGAACCAGCTGCGCCTCAAGCCGCAGAACCTGCTGGTCAACCTGCCGCTCGCCGAACGCGCCTAGAGACCTCTCTCAGCCGAGATTGCGCAGCCGGTCGATGCGATCTTCCATCGCCGGGTGGGTGGAGAACAGCGCCCGCGCGCCGCGGCCGATGTGCCTTACCGGGTTGGAGATGAAGAGGTGCTGGATGGCGCGGTTGGCGTTCTCGTAGCGCACATCGCTGCCGCCGATCTTCTGCAGCGCGCCGATGAGCCCCAGGGGATTGCGCGTCAGCTTCACCGCCGTGGCGTCGGCCAGGTACTCGCGCTGGCGCGAGATCGCCATCTGCACCAGGCGCGCGGCCAGCGGCGCCAGGATCGCGAAGACCAGCAGCACGATGAGGGCGATGGCCGCGGCGGCGCCCTGCTTCCCCCGGCGCCCGCCGCCCAGCCGCGCGAAGCGGAAGCTGCGCAGCGCCGCGTCACAGACCAGCACGATGAGGCCGACCAGCACGCCGACCGCCGTGGCGTAGAGGATGTCGTTGTTGCCGATGTGGCTCATCTCGTGGCCGACCACGCCCTGCAGCTCGCTGCGGGTCAGCTTGTCGATCAGGCCGCGGGTGACAGCGATGGCCGCCCTCTCCGGTTTCAGCCCGGTGGCGAAGGCGTTGAGCGCCGGGGTCTCGATCACGGCGACGCGCGGCTTGGGCAGGCCGGCGGCCAGCGCCATCTCCTCGACGATGTTGTGCAGCCGCGGCTCCTCCTCCGTCGTCACCTCGCGCGCCCCGGCCAGGCCCAGGACGATGCGGTCGCCGCGGGTCAGGGCGACGACGATGGCCAGGGCACTGGCCGCCGCCATGAGGCCGGCGCCGCGCAGGCCGCCGCCGCTGACGACAAGGGGGTCGCCGGAGAGACCGCCGTCCGGCGGCGCCAGGAAATAGGCCTCGAAGGCCCAGCCGAGGACATAGCCCAGCGCCAGCCCGACCAGCACCAGGACCAGGCAGAGCCAGAAGGTGTTCCAGGCGTTGCGCCGGATGGCGGCGTGGAAGTCGGTCCGCGCCAGGCCGGAGGGAGGCAGCGGGCGCGGCGACCAGGGGCCCCTCGGCGGCGCCATGGCGCTAGCGCAGGTCGACCTTGACCGGCTCGCGCGCTTCCTCGGGGATCTCGAAGTAGACCGACTTGGTGAAGCCGAAGCGGCTGGCGATGAGGTTGGAGGGGAAGGTCTCGATTGCCGTGTTGAGGCCCATCGCCGAGTCGTTGTAGTGCTGGCGGGCGAAGGCGATCTTGTTCTCGGTCGTCGAGAGCTCTTCCTGCAGGCTGGCGACGTTCTGGTTGGAGCGCAGCTCCGGATAGTTTTCCGACAGGGCGAAGAGGCGCCCCAGGGCCTGGGTCAGCACGCCCTCGGCGGCGATGGTCGCCTCGCGGCCCTGCTCGCGCGCCGCCACCGCCTGGTTGCGCGCCTCGACCACCTTGGTCAGGGTCTCCTGCTCATAGGACATGTAGTCCTTCACCACCTCGACCAGGTTGGGGATGAGGTCGGTACGCCGGCGCAGCTGCACGTCGATCTGCGACCAGGCCGCCTCGACCTGGTTCTTCAGGGCCACCAGCTTGTTGTACAGCAGCACCCCGATCAGCGCCGCCAGGACGGGCAGGCCGATGATCACGATCAGGATTATGGTAACACCACTCATGCCTAGTCCCCCGGTATAGCGGATCCCCGACGCAACTATAGCGACTGAGGCATCCCAAGCCCACGACTTCGAAAGGGAACCGCGGGACGTCAGGCCGGCGGGTCGGAAACGGTCGAGCTTTGTCCGCCCCCTGGGTATAGTAGGCGAAGCAAAGGGTGAGGGCCGACCGCTCCTCGGGTCGCGACCTTATCCTCAAGACAATCCGGGCCGGCGGTCTCAGAACTCCATATGCGGCTACGAAGCGTGCCACAGAATCCGACCTTCATGACCCGGCTTTTCGGGGGGGTCGGGCGTCGCCTGCTGCTGGGTGTTCTGGCGTTCAGCTCCGCGGTGACGCTGGTTCTCACCGTGCTGCAGCTCTACCTGGACTACCGGCGGGACGTGGGCACCATCGAGCACAGGCTGGACGAGATCGGCAGCAGCTATCTCGAGGCCATGGGGCAGAGTCTGTGGAACCTGGACAGAAACCAGCTTCACCTCCAGCTGTCCGGTATTCTCCGTCTGCCGGACATCAGCTCAGCCCGCGTCTATGAGACCACCGACAGCCCCAACCCCCTCACGATATCGCTTGGCGACGAGCAGCGTGAGGCCGGCATCGTGCGGGAGTATGCGATCGCTCACCAGGTCCGCGGCACGGAGCAGATCATCGGCTTCCTGCGCGTCGAGGCCACGCTGTCCGGCGTTTACCGTTCGCTTCTCGACCGGGCATTTATCATTCTCGCCAGCCAGGGTGCCAAAACCTTCCTGGTCTCCTTCTTCATTCTTCTGATCTTTCATCGCCTGGTGACCCGGCACCTGGTGGATATGTCCGATTTCCTGGCCAACTTCTCCTTCCGGGAGCCGAAGAAGACCCTGACCCTGGAGCGCAGCTCCCCAGAACCGCCTGACGAGATCGACCAGGTGGTTGCGGCTTTCAACACCTTGCTCACCAAGCTGGAGAGCGCCTACAGCCAGCTTTCCGAGGCAAATGCACGCCTGGAGCTGGACAACGCGGCACTGGGCCGCGCCGAGACCGCCCTGCGCGAGAGCGAGCAGCGGTTCCGCGACTACACCGAGACAGCTTCCGACTGGCTTTGGGAGACCGGCGCCGACCACGCCTTCACCTATATTTCGGACGAAATCCGCGCCTTTGGTATGGACCGGGACAAGCTGATCGGCGCGCACCGCTGGGACTTCGCGGCCGACCTGCTGTCGGAACCCGAGAAGTGGCGTGATCTACGGGCCACCTTGGAGGAGCGAAAACCATTTCGCGGATTTGTCTACAGCCTTCGTGAGAAGGACGGCTCACTGCGCTATACCGAGACCAGCGGTAAACCGCTGTTCGACGATGACGGGCTGTTTATCGGCTATAGAGGCACCTCCAGAGACGTTACCGCACGCAGTGTCGCCGAAGCGCGCGTGCGGGAGTTGTCACTTGCTGTGGAGCAGAGCCCGGCGGGAATCGCGGTGGTCGATAGCAATGGCAGGCTCATCTACAGCAATCGTGTGTTCCTGCAGATCATCAGCCTTGCCGAAATCGGTGAAGAGACGAACATCACCGCTGTCCTGCCGGGAGATGTCTGGCAGCGCCTCTCGGCGGCGGCGCAGCGCGGCGACATCGGACGAGAGGAGGTCTTCACCAAGCGGCTGTCGCGGGAATCCTTCTGGGGGCTGGTTTCAGTCGCCGGGCTGAAGCCTTTAGCCGGCGAGACCAAGCATCTGATCGTCGCGCTGCAGGACATCACCCGTGAAAAGGCCGAGCAGGAGGAGCGCGAAGCACTGCTGCAGCGCCTTCAGCAAACCGGAAAGATCGAGGCCATCGGCCGTTTGGCCGGAGGCATCGCACACGACTTCAACAATCTGCTGGGCGCGATGATGGGATTCTCCCAGTTCCTGGTGGAAGACCTGCCGGAAGGCTCCCCGTCGCACAGGTATGCTCAGCGCATCGCCGAGATCTGCGAGAAGGGCAAAGACCTCGTCGATCAACTGCTGGCCTTCGCCGGCGCCCGCGATACCGAGCGGCAAGCGCTCGATATCGTTGCCGTGCTTCAGCATTCGCGCAACCTCATGGAGACCTCGCTACCCTCTTCCTGCAGCCTGGTAATCGAAACCGGCGACGAACCGCTGCCCGTGCTCAGCAATGAGGTGCAGCTCCACCAGGTGCTGCTCAATCTCTGCATCAACGCTCGCGACGCTTTCGGCGAGGAGCCTGGAACGGTCAGCATCGCACTGTCGCGAGTGAGCCCGGACCGCAGCACCTGCACCAAAGTGGAAAGAAGTGGCGTAGGCAGGCTGGAAGAGGGCGAAGACTATGCGCTGATCGTCGTCTCCGACACCGGGGCCGGCATGGATGCCAAGACCCAGGCGCAGATCTTCGACCCCTTCTACACAACGAAAGGGCTTGGCCGCGGAACCGGCCTGGGACTCGCGGTCGTCCGCGGCATCGTCACGTCGTATGACGGCGCGATCTACGTGGAAAGCAAACCTGGTGTAGGCACGACATTTCAGATATACCTGCCGCTCGCCTCCGTCCCCCTGGCACCGGCAGTCGAGGAAGCCGCCCCGGATGAGAAGATGTATGGCAACGACCGGATCCTCGTCATTGATGACGATCGGGACCTGGCCCAGGCATTGACCATCGGCCTGCATCGTTATGGCTACGAAGTGCTGAGCTTGACCAACCCCGTTGAAGCCCTGCGGATCTTCAGCGAAGACCCCGGGCGTTGGGACCTCGTGGTCTCCGACCAGGTGATGCCTGGAATGACCGGGCTAAGGCTGATCGCGAAATTTAAGGAACTGCGCCCGGATCTCAGAGCCATACTCTATACGGGGTTCGACGAGAAGATCACCGCAGGCACAGCTTCGCTTCAGGGCATCGATGCCCTACTCCACAAACCAGTGACCCCGCAACAGCTCGCCGTACAGGTTCGGCGGGTCCTGGACTCACCGTCGCAGTCCGACCGGTGACCGCTGTGGCGCGCAGCTACCCCGTCAACCATCGCCGGCTGGTCGCGCGCCGCATCGGCGCTCGCATGTTAGATACTGTTGATATTGACGACCGCTCTAGGGGGCAGGCATCGATCGATCGCAGCCACCAGAGCGTCGGAATCGACCGGCTTGCTCATGCCGGCAATAGCCCCAAGCACTTGCATGCAGCGAAGATAGCTTTGGTTGTATCCACTCAGGGCAATGACCGACGCCTCGGGACGGCACTCCTTGATCGCCGAAATGAGCTGCACACCATCGATTTCCGGCATGAAGATGTCGGTAACCACCACCAGGACCGGGTTGTCCCGGATGTAGTCCAGGGCCTCCTGCGATTGCCAGAACGCCCGGCAGGGGATGCCGCGGCGTGTGAGCAGCGTCGTCAGGAAGTCCAGGCTGTCGAGATCATCGTCGATGACGACCACGCTGGCGACGTCTTGGCTATTGATGATGTTCCCATCCATGCGCTTATATTAGTTAAAGCGCTTATAAGAACAAAGTTGCCAAGCGCATAGGATGGCGTGTCAGAAGGTCATGTCCCATCTTTTCTCCCGCATACTTTCAGTACATACTTTCGGATAGGTGACTAATACCTATGGTCCGGTGTCGCATTTTGATTTCACCTATCGCGAGCAGGCGATGCTGGTAGTCATCGCAGACGATCACCCTCTCTACCGCGAAGCGCTCAGTCTGCGCCTCAAGCAGCAGCTTCCCGAGGCTGAGGTCGTCGAAGTCGGCAAGCTTGATGATCTGCTGGCCCTCGCCGGGGGCGAGGGCACCCAGCTCGATCTGATTCTGCTGGACCTGTGCATGCCGGGCATGACCGGCGGAAAAACCGTAGAGCGGGTCGTCCAGGCCTTTCCCGAAGCCGCCATCGTGCTGATTTCCGGCGTCGCCGGGTTCCAGGACGTCAAATACGCAATCGATGCGGGCGCCCGCGGCTTCTTCCCGAAGACCATGTCGTCGCAGCATTTCGCACAGGCAATCGAGATGATCATGGCCGGCGGCACCTTCCTGCCCGCCGATACGCTGCGGCAGTGCGGTCCTGCGGGCCTCCCCGAAGACGAGGGACAGAGCGAGGCGGCAAAGCTGACCGCGGAGCTGACGCCGCGCCAGCAGCAGGTCCTTGCCCATCTGGCCTCGGGGGCGACCAATAAGGAGATCGGCCGGCATCTGGATATCGCGGAGGTGACCGTAAAGCTGCACATCCGCCAAGTCCTGCGCAAAATCAATGCCCGCAACCGGGCAGAAGCGGTGTCGATTGCCACGCGCGCGGGCCTGATCTGAGCAAGGCGGCCGCCCGAAATCTCGCAATCGGTTCCCGTCCCCTCCCTGCCGGAGTCCCCGCCGGAGAGGTCCCCGAAGTGCGACCGTCGGCGCGGCCCGGCGCCCCCGGAGATGCTTCCTACGCCGGCTGAGGCGCGGAAAGGCGCGGCAGACTGCGGCTGCCGGCACGCTGACCCCCAAGCCATGGCGCTTTAACCAGTTCTTAACTCAAAATGTGGTGACCTCAGGCATATGTTGTGTTTTAATGACATCGCGTCACAAGATGCAGCAAATCGCGAGGGTTTGCGGGGGATTCCGGGGGCAGCGGACAGGAACAAGCCAGGGTCCAAGACGGACGATTTCGGGCTTCTGTCCCACCATCTGTGACGCGCTGCAGGATTAACAGACAGTAGAGAGATTGGAGAATACCGCATGCGGGTTGCGCGTCGTTTTACGGAAGCTGGCACCGACGTCTACGACAAGATCGAATTTCGCCGGACGTCTAGCGAGATTCGCAATCCCGACGGCTCCCTCGTGTTCCGCGCCGAGGACATCGAGGTGCCCAATTCCTGGTCGCAGGTGGCCTGCGACATCCTGGCCCAGAAATATTTCCGCAAGCGCGGCATCCCGCTGAAGTCCAAGCGCGTCCCCGAGGACAACGTGCCGTCCTGGCTGTGGCGCAGCACGCCCGACCACGAGGCCATGACCGACATCGCCGAGGACGAGCGCTTCATCGGCGAGTCCTCGGCCAAGCAGGTCTTCCACCGCATGGCCGGCACCTGGACCTACTGGGGCTGGAAGGGCGGCTACTTCGACGCCGAGGAAGACGCCCGCGCCTACTACGACGAGATGCGCTACATGCTGGCCAAGCAGATGGCCGCGCCGAACTCGCCGCAGTGGTTCAACACCGGCCTGCACTGGGCCTACGGCATCGACGGACCCAGCCAGGGCCATCACTACGTCGACTTCTCCACCGGCGAGCTGACCCGCGCCGCCAGCGCCTATGAGCATCCGCAGCCGCACGCCTGCTTCATCCAGTCGGTCGGCGACGACCTGGTGAACGAGAACGGCATCATGGACCTCTGGGTCCGCGAGGCGCGGCTGTTCAAGTACGGCTCCGGCACCGGCACCAACTTCTCCGCCCTGCGCGGCGAGGGCGAGTCGCTGTCCGGCGGCGGCCGCTCCTCCGGCCTTATGTCCTTCCTGAAGATCGGCGACCGCGCCGCCGGCGCCATCAAGTCCGGCGGCACCACCCGGCGCGCCGCCAAGATGGTCACCGTCGACCTCGACCATCCGGACATCGAGGACTACATCAACTGGAAGGTCCACGAGGAGCAGAAGGTCGCGGCCCTGGTGACCGGCTCCAAGACCTGCGACAAGCACCTCAACACCATCATGCGCGCCTGCCACGAGTTCAAGGCCGTGGAGGACAGCGAGCAGACCGACGCCTTCGACCCGAAGAAGAACTTCGCGCTGAAGGCGGCAATGAAGGCGGCGCGCGCCGCCCTGGTGCCGGAAAACTACATCGCCCGCGTGGTGCAGTTCGCCAAGCAGGGCTACACCTCCATCGACTTCAAGACCTACGACACGGACTGGGATTCCGACGCCTACCTGACGGTCTCCGGCCAGAACTCCAACAATTCCGTGCGCGTGCCCAACAGCTTCATCGAGTCGGTCCTGAACGACGAGGACTGGAGCCTGATCCGGCGCACCGACGGCAAGGTCCACAAGAAGGTCAAGGCGCGCGAGCTGTGGGACCAGATCTCCTACGCCGCTTGGGCCTGCGCCGATCCGGGCATGCAGTACGACACCACCATCAACGAGTGGCACACCTGCCCCGCCTCCGGGCGCATCAACGGCTCCAACCCCTGCTCGGAGTACATGTTCCTCGACGACACGGCCTGCAACCTGGCCTCCTTGAACCTCATGGCCTTCCGCCGCGCCGGCGAGCCCTTCGAGGTCGAGGCCTACGAGCACGCCGTGCGGCTGTGGACCCTGACCCTGGAAATCGCGGTGCTGATGGCGCAGTTCCCCTCGGCGGAGATCGCCCAGCGCTCCTACGACTTCCGCACCCTGGGCCTGGGCTACGCCAACCTGGGCGGCCTGCTCATGGCCTCCGGCGTACCTTATGACTCCGAGGAAGGCCGCAGCCTGGCCGCGGCGCTGACCGCGATCATGACCGGCATCGCCTATGCCACTTCGGCCGAGATGGCCGAGGAGCTGGGCCCCTTCCCGCGCTACGAGGACAACGCGGAGCACATGCTGCGCGTCATCCGCAACCACCGCCACGCCGCCTACGGCCACCGCGCCAACTACGAAGAGCTCTCCATCGCGCCGGTGCCGCTGGAGCCGCGCGGCTGCCCGGACAAGGCCCTGATCAAGGCGGCCAAGAACGCCTGGGACAAGGCGCTGAAGCTGGGTGAGAAGTACGGCTACCGCAACGCCCAGGCGACGGTCATCGCCCCGACGGGGACCATCGGCCTGGTGATGGACTGCGACACCACCGGCATCGAGCCCGACTTCGCCATCGTGAAGTTCAAGAAGCTGGCCGGCGGCGGCTACTTCAAGATCATCAACCGCACGGTGCCCGAGGCCCTGCGCACCCTGGGTTACGGCGAAGGCGAGATCGAGAACATCATCCGCCATGCGGTAGGCCACGGCACCCTGCTGGATGCGCCGGGCATCAACCACGAGCGCCTGAAGGCCAAGTGCTTCACCGAAGCCGCCCTGCAGGCCCTGGAAGCGGGCCTCGCCAGCGCCTTCGACGTCAAGTTCGCCTTCAACAAGTGGACCCTGGGCGAGGACTTCTGCATCAAGGCGCTGGGCTTCACCCATGCCGAGCTGGAGGACGTCTCCTTCGACATGCTGAGCGCCCTTGGCTTCACCAAGCAGGAGGTCGACCAGGCCAACAGCTACTGCTGCGGCGCCATGACCCTGGAAGGGGCGCCGGGCCTGAAGGACGAGCACCTGCCGGTCTTCGACTGCGCCAACCCCTGCGGCCGCCACGGCAAGCGCTACCTCTCGGTGGAAAGCCACATCCGCATGATGGCGGCGGCCCAGCCCTTCATCTCCGGCGCCATCTCCAAGACCATCAACATGCCCAACGACGCCTCGGTCGAGGACTGCAAGGACGCCTACATGCTGTCCTGGCGCCTGGGGCTGAAGGCCAACGCGCTCTACCGCGACGGCTCCAAGCTGTCGCAGCCCTTGACCTCCAGCGTCCTCGACTCCATCGACGACGACGAGGACGAGACCCTGGCCGAGAAAGTCGCCGCGGCCAGCCAGCCCGAGCGCGCCCAGATCGTTGCCGAGCGCATCATCGAGCGGGTTGTGGAGAAGGCGACCGAGCGCCAGCGCCTGCCGCAGCGCCGCAAGGGCTACACCCAGAAGGCCGTGGTCGGCGGGCATAAAGTCTATCTCCGTACCGG
>JBNKHC010000018.1:0-2662 GCA_050290145.1 Kiloniellaceae bacterium
GAGTGGGGCCGATCTGAGTAGGGCCGATCTTCAAGGGGCGAACTTGGAAGGTGCCATCCTGTACCAGACACTCATTGCAGACGCGAAGCTCGCGGACGCGCGGCTGTCAGGTGCGCAGTACGAGCCCAGAGGAATGCCCTCGTCGGAGTGGGTGACAGGTTTGCATGGTATTTCGCGGGTTTCGTTCTGTGAGGGTGAAGAGACCGCAATGGTGCGATTGCGCGCCATTTTCAGGGACGTGGGCCTTAGAAAGCTGGAGCGCGAAGCCACCTTTGCGATCGAACATCATCGGACTGCCTACGCCCTGGCCGGTTGGGACCCGAACCTGAAGAACTCCTGCGGTCGCCTGAAACAGGACCGTTGGGCCGCGATCGAGGGTGCATTCCGTCTCGTGTTCTTCGAGTGGACGACAGGCTATGGCCTGGCATACGGGCGACCGATCTTGATCCTTCTAGGGTTGATCGGTGTCTTCACGTGGATCTATCTTCCGGTGCTTCTGATACCGCCGAAAGGGGCGATCGATAGCGGCATATTCCGTATCTGGCCTGAGGGCCGCATCACCCAAGAAGGCAAGGAACCGGTCACAGCAAAAGACGCGGTTGTCGAGCGACTAAACACCGACGTGCTCTCTGCCTTAGGGTTAGCGCTCTATTTCAGCGTGGTGTCAGCCTTCCACCTGGGCTGGCGCGATCTCAATGTCGGCACCTGGATCGCACGCCTGCAACCGCGAGAGTATGCCCTTCGAGCCAAGGGCTGGGTGCGGGTCGTCTCCGGTACCCAGTCCCTCCTCAGCGTCTACCTTATTGCCATGTGGGTGCTCACCTACTTCGGTCGCCCATTCGAGTGAGATCTGCTGGTGACTATGTGCGAGCAGTGCGTTTCGCAATGTGGACCTGCCCTGAAATATTTTGAGGCCGGCGAAGTCTGATCCAAAGACCAAGAGGTCGGGTCATACCGCCTAGCGGAAGTTCTGAACCGCGCAATGAAAAGATGTGCGCGGCTTGCCGTTTCTTGCCGCTGATATCAGCCACAATCACCGCGGACACCCGGGGCTATCGTTCTCGAACGCTCTCAGAACCGGCCTATCCAGCTTCTCATTTGCCCCATGCAGACCCTCCGCCACCGCATTCTGTCTATTGAACTCGGCCGGCGGCGCTGTCGAGCGGGCACCTGCTCACCGCCCATGGGATCATTCATGAGGTCGGTTCATAAGTCCTATCCGTTTAGCCGCCCTAGTTTCCGGCTCCAGGCCCCCCAGTTTTGAGATCAGGCGCAAGACCATCGCGAAAGGGCGCGGTCGCGCCGCCGAAATTCGCTCAGGAGGGTCTTATGATGAACCGCCTCGCCGCTGCTGCATTTTCGCTGTCGCTGGCCGCCGTACCTTCGGCGCCGGCCGAGAGCCCGTCAGCGGGTTCGATCGCTGCCGTCTCGCCGGCGCTTGAGGCTTACACGAAGGGCAGCCTTTATGACGAGACCTGGCAGCGCCCGGCACTGTCACCGAGGGACCGCAGTATCGTCACCCTGGCCGCGCTCATCGCCCGAAACCAGGCGGCCGACATGCCCGTCGAATTCGGCCGCGCGCTGGACAACGGCGTCACCCCGGCAGAACTCTCCGAGATCATCACGCACCTCGCGTTCTATGCCGGCTGGGGCAACGCCTTGTCCGCGGTGGCGGTTACGCAGCCGATCTTCGCCGCGCGGGGCGTCGGCGCGGAGCAGCTCCCCGCCGTCGATCCGGAACGCCTGCCGCTCGACGAAGAGGCCGAGGCGCGGCGGGAAAGCTTCGTTCAGGACGCCTATGGCGACGTCTCCAAGGGGGTCGTGGACAACACGCGGGAACTGCTGTTCCTCGATCTCTGGCTGCGTCCCGCCCTCCAGCCGCGCGACCGCAGCCTGGTCACCGTCAGCGCGCTGATTGCCGCCGGCCAGGGCGAGCAGGTGCCCTTCCACCTGAACAAGGCGATGGACAACGGCCTCACAAAGGCCGAGGCGTCGGAGGTTCTCTCGCACCTGGCGTTCTACGCCGGCTGGCCGAAGGTCTTCTCTGCGCTGCCGGTCGTGCGCGACGTCTTCAAAGCGCGCGCAGAGAAATGACGTCCGCTCCGTTTCGAGGCCGCGTTTGCAGCTATTCGCGGTAGCGCAGCGCGTCGAGAACCAGGGCGAAGGCGGCGGAATGCTGGCGCCGGCTCGGGTAGAAGAGATGGTATCCCGAAAAGGGAAGGCACCAGTCTTCCAGCACACGCTTCAGGCGCTTTCTCGCGAGGTGGGGTTCGACCATGTCTTCCGGCAGGTAGGCCAGGCCCGATCCCGCCAGGGCGGCCGCCAGCATTTGCGATGCGCTATTCATCGTCAGCTGCCCTTCGACCCGCACGTTCAGTTCGCGGTTGCCCTTCTCGAACTCCCAGGCGTAGACACCGCCATGAGTGGGCAGCCGCAGATTGATGCAGTTGTGATTGACCAGGTCCTGTGGCCGCTTCGGAACCGGGCGCCCCTTGAAGTAGGACGGCGCCCCGACGACGGCCATGCGCATGTCCGGCCCGATGCGCAGGGCGATCATATCCTTTGCCACCTGCTCGCCGCTCCGCACGCCGGCATCGTAGCGGTCGGCCACGATGTCGCTCAGACCGTAGTCGATGACGATCTCGACTTTGATGTCCGGGTA
>JBNKHC010000019.1:0-11659 GCA_050290145.1 Kiloniellaceae bacterium
GCTGAAGGATGACGCCGGCCTGCTGGACGAGGTGACCGGCCTCGTCGAATGGCCGCAGGTGCTGATCGGCCGTATCGACGAAGGCTTCATGGACCTGCCCGCCGAGGTGCTCTCCACCTCCATGCGCGCGCATCAGAAGTACTTCTCGACCGAAAAGCCCGACGGCAGCCTCGCCGACCGCTTCCTGGTGGTCGCCAACATGGAGGCCGCGCCGGACAGCGCGCGCGCCAGGACCATCGTCGCCGGCAACGAGCGCGTGCTGCGCGCGCGTCTCGCCGACGCCCGCTTCTTCTGGGACCAGGACCGCCAGCACCCGCTGTCGTCGCGCGTGCCGGCGCTGAAGGACATCGTCTTCCACGCCAGGCTCGGCACCGTGGCGGAGAAGGTCTCGCGCCTGGAGAGCCTGGCCGCAGAGATCAGCAGCTACGTGCCCGGCGCCGACCGCGACGAGGCGCGCTCGGCCGCGCGACTCGCCAAGGCCGATCTCGTCACCGGCATGGTCGGCGAGTTCCCCGAACTGCAGGGCGTCATGGGCCGCTATTACGCGCTCAACGACGGCGAGGCGCCGGCGGTGGCCGATGCCGTCGCCGAGCACTACGCGCCGCTGGGCCCGGGCGATGCCTGCCCCTCGGCGCCGGTCAGTGTCTGCGTCGCCCTGGCCGACAAGATCGACACCCTCGTCGGCTTCTGGATGATCGACGAGAAGCCGACCGGCTCGAAGGATCCCTACGCGCTGCGCCGCGCCGCGCTGGGTGTCATCCGCCTTGTCGTCGAGAACAAGCTGCGCCTGCCTTTGACGAAGGTCTTCGCCGCGGCACAGGGCGAATACGCCGGGCTCTCGGCGCCGGACGTCGCCGGCGACCTGCTCGACTTCTTCGGCGAGCGCCTGAAGGTGGTGCTGCGCGACCAGGGTGTGCGCCACGATCTCATCACCGCGGTCATGGCGCGCGGCGGCGAGGACGACCTCGTCCGCCTGCTGGCCAGGGTCGAGGCCCTCAGCTCCTTCCTCGACAGCGACGATGGCGCCAATCTGCTGGTCGCCTACCGCCGCGCGGCCAACATCGTGCGCATCGAGGAGAAAAAAGATAAGCGTGCCTATGAAGGTGCGGTCGAAGCGGGCGCCTTGGCGCAGGAAGAGGAGAAAACCCTGTTTTCCCACCTCTCCGATGCTGCCAAGGGAGCGCAAAGCGCGCTAGGCTCCGAGGACTTCACCGGCGCCATGGCGGCCATGGCGCGGCTGCGTCAGCCGGTCGACGCCTTCTTCGACGAGGTGACGGTGAACGCGGAGGACGCGTCCCTGCGGGAGAACCGCCTGCAGCTGTTGAGCGCCATCGGCGCCACGCTGGCGGAGGTGGCGGATTTCTCCAAGATCGAAGGCTAATCACATAGAGGCGGCGACAAAGCCGCCCCCCGGAAAACGGGATTACGCGACGGGGGCCAACCCCTGAAGGCACTAACTGGCAGGAAAACGGAAAGCACACGATGAGCAAGTGGGTGTACAGCTTCGGCGGCGGAACCGCCGACGGCCGGGCCGAAATGAAGGAACTGCTGGGCGGCAAGGGCGCCAACCTGGCGGAGATGTCCTCTCTCGGGCTGCCGGTGCCGCCCGGCTTTACCATCACCACTGAAGTCTGCACCTACTTCTACGCCAACGACCGGCACTATCCCGAGGACCTGGAGGCGCAGGTCAACGAGGCCCTGGCCAGGGTCGAGGAAACCGTGGGCGCCAGGTTCGGCGACGCCAAGAACCCGCTGCTGGTTTCCGTGCGCTCGGGCGCCCGCGCCTCCATGCCCGGCATGATGGACACGGTCCTGAACCTGGGCCTCAACGACGAAACCGTGCAGGGTCTGGCCAAGGCCGCCAACGACCAGCGCTTCGCCTACGACAGCTACCGCCGCTTCATCCAGATGTTCGGCGACGTGGTGCTGGGCGTCGACCACCACCACTTCGAGGAAATCCTGGAGCTGGCCAAGGAAGACCGCGGCTACATGCTGGATACCGAGCTCTCCGCCGACGATTGGGCCAAGGTCATCGAGGACTACAAGGCCAAGGTGCTGGAGGAGACCGGCGAGCCCTTCCCGCAGGACCCCAAGGACCAGATCTGGGCCGCCATCGGCGCCGTCTTCGGCTCCTGGATGAACCAGCGCGCCATCACCTACCGCCGCCTGAACAACATCCCGGCGGAGTGGGGCACGGCGGTGAACCTGCAGGCCATGGTCTTCGGCAACATGGGCGACGACTGCGCCACCGGCGTGGCCTTCACCCGCGATCCCTCCACCGGCGACAACGCCTTCTACGGCGAGTACCTGGTCAACGCCCAGGGCGAGGACGTGGTGGCCGGTATCCGCACCCCGCAGAACCTCACCCTGCGCGGCAAGGAGCTGAACCACTCCAAGCTGCCGGCCATGGAAGAGGTCATGCCGGAAGTCTTCAAGCAGCTCGATGACGTGCGCCACACGCTGGAAAAGCACTACAAGGAGATGCAGGACGTCGAGTTCACGGTGCAGCGCGGCACGCTCTACATGCTGCAGACCCGCACCGGCAAGCGCACCGCGCCGGCGGCGCTGAAGATCGCCGTCGACATGGTCGCCGAGGGCCTCATCACCGAGGCCGAGGCGGTCCAGCGGCTCGATCCCAACTCGCTGGACCAGCTGCTGCACCCGACGCTCGACCCCAAGGCCGAGCGCAAGGTCATCGCCCGCGGCCTGCCGGCCTCGCCGGGCGCCGCCTCTGGCAAGATCGTCTTCACTGCCGACGCCGCCGAGCTGCAGGCCAACGACGGCGAGCGCGTGATCCTCTGCCGCACCGAGACCTCGCCGGAGGACATCCATGGCATGCACGCCGCCGCCGGCATCCTGACGACGCGCGGCGGCATGACCAGCCACGCCGCCGTGGTGGCGCGCGGCATGGGCCGCGCCTGCGTGGCCGGCGCCGGCGAGCTGCGCATCGACTACAAGAGCGGCGTCATGCGGGTGCGCGACCTGGAGTTCAAGGAGGGTGACCTCATCACCCTCGACGGCTCGACCGGCGAGGTCATGCAGGGCGCCGTGCCGACGGTGCAGCCGGAACTCTCCGGCGATTTCGCCAAGGTCATGGAGTGGGCCGACAAGTTCCGCACCATGGGCGTGCGCGTCAACTGCGACACCCCGCAGGAAGCCAAGGTGGCGGTGCAGTTCGGCTGCGAGGGCATCGGTCTGTGCCGCACCGAGCACATGTTCTTCGACGCCGGGCGCATCGTCGCCATGCGCGAGATGATCCTGGCCGACAGCGTCGAACAGCGCCGCCGCGCGCTCGACAAGCTGCTGCCCTACCAGCGCGAGGACTTCATCGCCCTGTTCAAGGAGATGGCCGGCCGCCCGGTCACCATCCGCCTGCTCGACCCGCCGCTGCACGAGTTCCTGCCGCACGAGGACGAAGCGGTGGCCGAGGTGGCGGCTGCCGCCGGCGTGCCCATGGAGCAGGTGCGCGCGCGCTCGCTGAAGCTGGTCGAGACCAATCCCATGCTCGGCCATCGCGGCTGCCGCCTGGGCATCACCTACCCGGAGATCTACGAGATGCAGGCCCGCGCCATCTTCGAGGCGGTGGCCGCGGTGGAAAAGGAGACCGGCAAGACCGTGAAGCCGGAGGTGATGATCCCGCTGATCTCCGTGAAGAAGGAGTTCGAGGTGCTGCGCGAGCTGGTCGACAAGGTCGCCGAGGCCGTGCGCAAGGAGCAGGGCGTCGAGATCGACTACATCGTCGGCACCATGATCGAGCTGCCGCGCGCCTGCCTGCGCGCCGCCGAGATCGCCGAGGGCGCCGAGTTCTTCTCCTTCGGCACCAACGACCTGACGCAGACCGCCTTCGGCCTGTCGCGCGACGACGCCGGCAACTTCCTCGGCACCTACGAGCACCGCGGCATCATCGACCAGGATCCCTTCATCTCGCTGGACCCCGAGGGCGTCGGCGAGCTGATGCTGATCGGCGCCGAGCGCGGCCGCACCACCCGCCCGGACATCAAGCTGGGCATCTGCGGCGAGCACGGCGGCGACCCGGCCTCCATCGCCTTCTGCCAGACCGTGCCGCTGGACTACGTCTCCTGCTCGCCCTACCGCGTGCCCATCGCCCGCCTGGCGGCGGCCCAGGCGGCGCTGGCCAGGAAGAACGCTTAAGGATCGGCGCAGACAACAGAACGAAAAGGCCCTCTCTTCGCGGAGAGGGCCTTTTTGAGTCTCTGGCCGTCACCCTCGGGCTTGTCCCGAGGGTCCTGGGGCGCTGTTCGATCGCTTGCCCTGGATGCTCGGAACAAGTCCGAGCATGACACTCATTGTGGTAGCCGGATCGCCGTTTGCCGTCAGGCGATCGCCGGCCCTGCCGCCAGCCCCTCGCGCCACATCTCCGCTTCCTTGTCGCGGCGCTTGCGCAGGCCTTCGCTGCCGGGCCAGAGGCGCTTCATGCTCTCGAACTCGGCAGCGACCTTGTCCAGCTCGCCGGCGGCGATGTGGTCGCGGATCGCCTTCATCTCGCGGCGGCTGTCGCCGGTCAGCTTGGTGCCGCGGTTGTAGACCAGGCTGACCAGGGCGCCGCGGCACAGCGGCGGCAGCTTCGCCAGGTCGCCGTAGCAGCCTTCGGTCTGATCGATGCCGCGCGGCAGGGCGCGTTTGATGAAGACCTTCCAGGCGGCGTGGAAGGGAATGCGCATGTCCGATAAGGCGGCGACGGCGCCGGCGCTGCCCTTCTTGCCCAGGTGCGGGCGCAGGGCGTCCATCTGGGCGGGCGTCAGGATACCGGCCCAGTCGGCCTCGAAGTCCTGCGGCTCCTGGAAGCGCAGGTCGTAGCCGACGCCGATGGTGACGCCGCTGGCCTCGCCGGGGAAATGCGGCATGGCGACGTGCCGGTCGTAGAATTTCCGCCCGCCGACTTCCTCGCGCACGATGAAGGTCACCGCCTCGGTGGGGATGACGTCGGAAGGCTCGGGCTGATTTTCCAGCCACTCCCAGGTCGCCGCGTCGGCGACTCCGGTCACCGGCAGGCCGGCGAGCATCTGGGCTTCGCGGACGGCCCCCTCGGTGCCGCCGCCGAAATCGCCGTCGGCATTCAACAGCGCGCCGACGCGGTTCAGCAGGTCCTGCAGGGCCTCGACCTCGGCGCCCTTGGCGCCGCGTTCAAGCCGGTTGTGGGGTGCGGTTGCGGGTAGGGCCATGACGCGTTCCTCCCTTGTGCTCCCGTTCCTTGGGCGAAGCGGGTAAGCGATGGCGAAGCCTGCATTTGACGGCAAAGGTGGGGGCCCCCGCAAGGGGACGGAAGGAGTATTTCTTTGGGGGGCTCTAGTCGGACGTTCCCTGGCCGGCTTTCTCGAAGACCGCCTGGACCACGGTGATGCGGTCCTCGAAAAGGCTGCGCCGCAGGTTGGCGACCATCTCCGCGAAGGAGGGGCCGAGGATGATGGCCGGGCCGGAGGGGCCCTTGCCGGCGTTCTGCGCGGCCACGGCCTTTTCGCTCCAGACCTTTGATTCGGCGGTCAGATCACGCCAATGGCGCTGCTTCAGGCCGGTGGCGAGAATGGCCTCGCGCACGCCCTCAGGCGCCGTCAGGTGGCTCCACTCGGCGCTGGCCGACCAGGGCACCGGGAAGTAGGGCGCGCCCGCCGGACCCGCCATGACGTCGTAGAGGCCGAAGCGCCCGCCGGGTTTCAAGACGCGCGCGACCTCGCGGTAAAGGCGTGCCTTGTCGGCGATGTTCATGGCCGCGTGCTGGGTCCAGATCAGATCGAAACTGGCCGTGGCGAAGGGCGGGGCCAGGCCGTCGGCGCAGACGAAGGCGGTCCGCCGGGAAAGCCCGACGCGGGCGCTAAGCTCGCAGGCGGTGCGGCAGTAGACCTCGGTCAGGTCCAGGCCCACCACGCGGCAGCCGCGCTGGGTCGCCAGCCAGCGTGCCGGCCCGCCGATGCCGCAGCCGAGGTCCAGCACCAGCTGCCCGGCCTGCGGGTTCAGCAGCTGCGCCAGCTCGGCCGTGGCCTGGTGACCGCGGCTGTGAAACTGATCGTAGGGGGAGAGGTCTTCGGCGGTGAGCCGGTCGAGGTCCTTACCCTCGGCCGTAAGCGTGGAGAGGATGCGGCCTGTCAGCGCGCCTTCCCGGGCGTAGTGCTGTGCGGCGGAGGGTAACTGGCTCATCGTTCTGACGAGCATGGCACCGGCGGGGCAAGGCCTGCAAGCCCTTGCGCTTGCCGCGCTTCATTTGGTCGCGTCGCATCGTTCGCCTGCCTCTAGATGTCTTCTGTGCCCGACATCGTCAGATGTCTTCGGCAAGGGTGTTGGTGTTGACCTCGGCCAGGTGAATGGCCTCGGTGAGCAGCTGGGCGATTTCCAGGTTGTTCTCCATCACCGCCTTGGCCTCGGGGCGCGGATCGTCGCCGTAGTTCGCCATGCGCACCAGGATCTCGGCGCGGATCTCCGTGAGGATCTCCTCGGTGCGCTGGCCGTTCGGGTTGTCTTGCGACACCAGGTGCTTCGTCGTCATGGGTCCACCCCTTCAGGTGTCCGTTTCGCTGCAACTGCCGCGCAGTATCCGCCCTTAAGACTTAACAAAGGTTAACGGACTTGGCGCTTCATCGCGCCTAGGGGGGGGACGCAAAGAAACAGGGCCGCCCGCAAGAGGCGGCCCGAGGTTTGGGCTTGGGGGAAATGAAAAACGTTGAGGGCTAACGCCCGCGCCGACTACTTGCCGCGCGAGATGGTGATCTTCTTGGCCTTCTTCTGGGCGGACTTGGCCTTGGGCAGGTCGATGGTCATCACGCCGTCCTTGAAGGAGGCGCTGATCTTGCCTTCGTCGACCTCGCTGGGCAGCGTGAAGGAGCGGCGGAAGCTGCCGAAAGAGCGCTCGCGGCGGTGATAGTTCTCCTCCTTGACCTCCTTTTCCTCCTTCTTCTCGCCGGAGATGGTCAGCATGTTGTCGGCGAAGGTGACCTCAATGTCCTTTTCGGTCATGCCGGGCAGTTCGGCGGTCACGTGGTAGGCCTTGTCGTCTTCGCTGGTGTCGACGCGCACGTCGAGCGCGACGCCGGCCAGGGCGCTGCCGCCGTTCTCGCGCAGCATCGAAGGCGTGCCGAAGCCGCTCCAGAAGCTGTCGAAAACGCGGTCAACCTCGCGCTGCAGGTCGGAGAGCGAGGGCGATCCGCCCTTTCCATGGTGCCAAGGGGCCAAATCTCTGAGAGCCATTCCTATCCTCCTGTAAGAACATAAGGACGTCTTCGGATGACGTTTGATTAAGCCTAAGCCTCCCAGATAGGTCGCGCTTTGAGGCAGATCAACCCTCCGGAGCGACCCTCCCGCGTTGGGTTTCCTGGTGTTTTGCAGGCGCTGGTAACATCTTCGCCCTTGACCCTCGGGGCGAGACGCGGCCAACTTGAGGGCATGTCACTCGGGCGCAGCATGACCCTCCAGGACCTGACCGACGGCGGCAAGGCCGCCATGGCGGAGGCGCTGGCCGTGCTCGAATCCGCCCCTGACGCGCCCCAGACCATCGGCCTGCTGGACACCGCCTATGCGGCGCCGCGGGCCCAGGTGGTCGGCATCACCGGCCCGCCGGGCGTCGGCAAGTCGACCCTGCTGGGCGCGCTGGTCCCCAAGCTGCGCGAAAGCGGGCGGACCGTCGGCGTCATCGCCGTCGATCCCTCCTCGCGCCAGACCGGCGGCGCCCTGCTGGGCGACCGCCTGCGGCTGATGACCGACCCGGAGGATCCGGGCGTCTTCGTGCGCTCCATGGCCGCGCGCGACCGCCTGGGCGGGCTCGCCGAGCTGACCGTGGGCGGCATGCTGCTGATGCGCGCCGTCTATGACGTGGTGCTGATCGAGACCGTGGGCGTCGGCCAGTCGGAAACCGACGTGGCCTGGGTCGCCGACACCGTGGTGTTCTGCGTGCAGCCGGGCTCCGGCGATTCCCTGCAGTTCATGAAGGCCGGCATCATGGAGATCCCGGATCTGGCCGTGGTGACCAAGGCCGACATGGAGGCCGCCCAGCGCACCAAGGCCGATCTGAAGGCTGCCCTGGCCCACCAGCGCCGCCGCGACGGCTGGACCGTGCCGATCCTGCCGGTGGCCGCGCAGAAGGGCTCGGGCATCGCGCCCCTGGTCGAGGCCATCGACCGCCACAAGGACTGGCTCGGCGAGGCCGGCCGCCTGGAGGCGCGCCGCCATACCAACGCCAAGCTGTGGTTCCGCGAGGCGCTGACCACCCGCTTCGGGCGCGAAGGCGTGAAGCGCGCCGAGATGCTGGGCTGCCGCATGAACCTGGACCGCGGCGACGCCCCCTACGAGCGCCTGGCCGACCTCTCGGCCGCCATCGTCGACTGACAATTTTCGCGATTTCGTTTGATTGTCATGCTCGGGCTTGTTCCGAGCATCCAGGGCGGCCGTTTGTCGCTTGCCCCTGGACCCTCGGGACAAGCCCGAGGGTGACACCCCAAGATAAACCTAGAAACTCGCCCAGGCGGGCTTCCTCGGCGTGACCTCGGCTTCGCCGGCCAGCAGCGGCTCGCCTTCTTCCAGCGCCTCCAGGCGCAGCAGCGCGAGGCCGATGGACCCGCCGTCGCGGGCGACGGTCGAGCGCAGGGTGCCGGTCTCCTTGCCGGCGCGGGTCAGCGCAGTGCCGGGTTCGGGCGCCGGGCCGGCGATCTCCACTGGGATCAGGCGCTTCTTGGTGAGGCCGCGGTACTTGGTGCGCGCGGTCAGCTCCTGGCCCATGTAGCAGCCCTTGTCCCAGTCGATGCCGTGCAGCTCGTCGAAGCCGCTTTCCAGCAGCGTGGCCTTCTCGACCTCCAGGTCGCGGCTGCCGTCGGGCACTCCGGCGGCGATGCGCAGGGCGTCGTAGTCGGCCAAGGTTCCCATTGCGAAACCGGCTTCGCTGAGTGCCGCTTCCGCGCCTTCCTTCGGCAGGAGAACGCGGGCGCCCAGTTCCGGCAGGCGCGGGTCGACAAAGGCGAGGCCACCGGCGAAGGGGCGCGCGCGCCCCGGCTCGGCGGGCAGCTCCAGCCGTGCCAGCGCCCCAACCCCGAAGAGGGCAGCGACGGCCAGGTCTTCCGCCGCCGCGACGGTCACCTGGGCGCGCAGCTTGTAGAGTTTCAGGCGTCGGGCCAGGTCGGCGGCGCGTTCGGCCTCGCAGTCGGCCAGAAAGGTGTCGTCCTGCCCGACCAGGAAGAACTCGTGCAGGAACTTGCCCTGGGGCGTCAGGAAAGCGGTCCAGACGGCCGTCTCCGGCGAGACCCGCGTCACGTCGTTGGAGACAATGCCCTGCAGGAAGTCACACCGCTCGGCGCCGCCGATCCGCAGAACGCCGCGATGCTCCAGGATGACAGCCCTTGCGTGCTGGTCGGGGCTTTCCGCCATATTTCGCCGAATCCTACCCAGTTGTTCAGCACCCTAGAGTTGGCATCGCTGGCCCCCGGGCGCAAGGGGGCGCGCTAGGGGCCCTTTGCCAAGCCCCGGCAGCGGCCCTATAACGCGGGCAAGCCCCTTTTCCCGGACGAGTCGCCCGCCCAAGCCTCATGCGCCTGCTTTTCATCACCGCGACCCGCATCGGCGATGCCGTGCTCTCCACCGGCCTGCTGGGCGAGATGATCGCGCGCCGCCCGGGGATCAAGGTGACCGTTGCCGTGGGACGGCTCTCGGCGCCGCTCTTCGCCGCCGTCCCAGGGCTGGAACAGATCATTCTCATCGACAAGCAGAGCTACAACCGCCACTGGCTGAACGTCTGGCGGCGCACCGCCTTTCGCTACTGGGACATCGTCATCGACCTGCGCGGCTCGGCGATCTCCTACCTGGTGCCGGCGCGGCGGCGCTACGTGATCGGCAAGCGCCGGCCCGGCCGCCACCGGGTGGAGGAGCTGGGCGACCTCATCGGGATGGACCCGCCGCCGGCACCGCGCCTCTGGCTTGCCGCGGCGGTGCGCGAGCGGGCGGCGGCGCTGCTGCCCGACGACGGCACGCCGGTGCTCGCCGTGGCCCCGGCCGCCAACTGGCAGGGCAAGACCTGGCCGGCCGAGCGCTTCGCCGAGCTGGCCCTGCGGCTCACCGCCGAGGACGGCATCCTGCCCGGCGCACGCATCGCCGTGCTGGCGGCGCCGCACGAAATGTTCCAGGCCCGCCCGGTGCTGCAGGCCGCGGGGGATCGCGGCGTGAATCTCTTCGAAAACGGGGACATTCTGACCGCTGCCGGTTGCCTGGAGCGCGCCGATTTCTTCGTCGGCAACGATTCGGGCTTGATGCATCTCTCGGCGGCTGCGGGCACGCCGACCCTCGGCCTCTTCGGCCCCAGCCCCGAGGCGCGCTATCGCCCCTGGGGCCCGAAAGCCGCCTTCGTGCGCACGCCGGAGAGCTTCGAGGAACTGACCGGCGCGCCGGACTTCGACTTCGCCGCCCGCCAGTGCTTCATGGAAAGCCTCAGCATCGACGCGGCCGAGACCGCCGCGCGCAACCTCTGGGCCCGGGTTTCGGCCGGCTGAGCCGGCTCCCTCTCACGACGAAAGCGCGCCGCTCCGGCTGCTTCTTCGGATGGAAGCGGCGCGAGGCATGGCTTAATCTTTACGGGGGGTTAACAGGTAAACTCCGAGAATGTCGCCCTCATGTCAGATCTGCGCTCGCCCCGCCTTGCCGTGCTCATCGACGCGGACAACGCCTCCCACAAGATCGCCGATGGCCTCTTCGAGGAGATCGCGAAAATCGGGGAAGCCAGCGTCCGGCGCATCTATGGTGATTCCTCTCATGCGCGGTCGAAGGGCTGGACCGAGATCCTGCCGAAATACGCGATTCTCTGGCAACCGCAACACGCGCAAACGGTCGGCAAGAACGCCTCCGATATAGCCATGGTCATCGATGCGATGGACCTGCTGCACAGCGGCCGCTTCGATGGCTTCTGCCTGGTGTCCTCCGACAGCGACTTTACGCGCCTGGCCGCCCGCATCCGCGAAGAAGGCCTGGATGTTTACGGTTTCGGCGAGCAGAAGACGCCCGAGAGTTTCCGCCAGGCTTGCCGCCGCTTCATCTACACCGAGAACCTGCTGCCGGATTCAATAGCCGAAGACAGCGGACCGGCCGCCAGGAAGCCACTGCGAAATCCGAAAGATGCCGTTCGAATTATCAAGCGGGCGATTGCGCAGCTGGAGAGCGAAGACTGCTGGGTGCTGCTGGCTGCGGTCGGCAGTCAACTTGGGAACATGACCTCCGACTTCGACCCCAGAACCTATGGCTGCCGCAAGCTGAGCGATCTGGTGCGTGAAACCGGGGCCTTCCAGGTGGAAACGCTGCAAGGTGGCAAAGTACGCATTCGCGCCAATACGCCACCGGCAAAGCCCGCGACCAAGGCCGCCAAAGCTAAGCCGGGGAAGAAGACCTAGCCGCAGCCGGCAGGCCCGCCAGCACCTCTTCCAGCGACAGGTCCGCCAGGCGCGCGCGGCGCAGGGTGGCGACGCTGGGGCCGCGCGGGGCGATCTTGGCCGGGTCGGAGTCGTGGGAATAGAGCACCAGCGAGGGCGCGCCGGCGGCGGCGATGAGGTGCATCGGCCCGGTGTCGTTGCCGACGGCCAGGGCCGCCCGGCGGCCGAGCGCGGCGATGGCCTCCAGGCTGGTCCTGCCGCAGAGGTCGCGGGCGCCGGGCGCGGCGGCGGCGATGGCCGCGATCTCCGCC
>JBNKHC010000020.1:0-26072 GCA_050290145.1 Kiloniellaceae bacterium
CTTCCCTGAAACTGGCGGCCGAGGGCGGCAAGACCCTGCCGCAGCCCTGTGTGCCCGCAGCGCCGACCGAAGCGCCGGACGTTGCCCGCCTGCCGGACGTGGCCGGGCACCCGGTCGGCGCCGAGGTGGCGCCCAGCCCGCCGCCGCTGCCCGGCGTCCTGGGCGGCGATGCGCTGGACCGCATGCTGCACGCCGGCCTGGCCCGGATAACGGCGGGAATCTCGCCGGCGGCGCTGGGTCTGGCCTACACCGACTGGTGGATGCACCTGGCCGGGGCCCCCGGCAAGCAGGCGCAGCTGATGCAGGAGGCCTGGTCCGAGATGGTCCGGCTGGCCCTGAGCGCGGCGCGTGCTGCCAGCGGCAAGGAGTGCGAGCCCTGCATCGAGCCGGAGCACGTCGACAAGCGCTTTCAGGACGAAGCCTGGTGCCAGCCGCCCTTCGACATGATCACCCAGGGCTTCCTGCTGACCCAGAAGTGGTGGCAGCAGGCCACCACGGACGTGCGCGGCGTCTCCAAGCACCACGAGGCGGTGGTTTCCTTCGCCACGCGCCAGCTCTTGGACATTTTCTCGCCCTCCAACTACGTGGCGACCAATCCGCAGCTGCTGCGTGAGACAATGGAGCAGGGCGGCGCCAATCTCTATCAGGGCTGGCTGAACGCCCTCGAGGACATGGAACGGCGGCTCACCGGGCGCGGCCCGGCGGGCACCGAGAACTTCCGCCCCGGCAAGGAGCTGGCGGTGACCCCGGGACGGGTCGTCTACCGCAACGATCTCATCGAGCTGATCCAGTACAGCCCTGAGACCGGGCAGGTGCATCCGGAGCCGGTGCTGATCGTCCCGGCCTGGATCATGAAGTACTACATCCTTGACCTTTCGCCGGAGAATTCGCTGATCCGCTTCCTGGTCTCCCAGGGCCACACGGTCTTCGCGATCTCCTGGAAGAATCCCGGCGCCGACGACCGCGACCTGGACATGGACGACTACCGGCGTCTCGGCGTCATGGCGGCGCTGGACGCGGTGGAGGCCATCGTGCCGGACCGCAAGGTGCACGCCGCCGGCTACTGCCTGGGCGGTACGCTGCTCTCCATCGCCGCGGCGGCCATGGCGCGCGACAAGGACGAGCGCCTGAAGTCGGTGACCCTGCTGGCCGCGCAGACCGACTTCACCGAGGCCGGCGAGCTGATGCTCTTCATCGACGAGGCCCAGCTCACCTACCTGGAAGACATCATGTGGTCGCAGGGCTATCTCGACACCAGCCAAATGGCCGGCGCCTTCCAGCTGCTGCGCTCCAACGACCTCATCTGGTCGCGCATGGTGCACGACTACTACCTGGGCCGGCGCAGCAACCAGACCGACCTCATGGCCTGGAACGCCGATGCGACGCGCATGCCCTACCGCATGCATTCGGAATACCTGCGCCGCCTGTTCCTCAACAACGACCTGGCCGAGGGCCGCTTCGAGGTCGAGGGCCGGCCTGTGGCGCTCACCGACATCAAGGTGCCGATCTTCGCGGTGGGCACCGCCAAGGACCACGTCGCGCCCTGGCGCTCGGTCTACAAGATCGCGCTGCTGACCGACACCGAGGTGAACTTCCTGCTGACCAGCGGCGGCCACAACGCCGGTATCGTGACCCCGCCGGGTCATCCGCGCCGCATCTATCAGACCGGCCGGCTGCGCGACCACGAGGGCTACATCGACCCCGACCGCTGGCGCGAGTCGGCGCTGGTGCACAAGGGCTCCTGGTGGCCGGAGTGGCAGGCCTGGCTGGCCCGCAATTCCGGGGCGCCGGTCGACCCGCCGCAGATGGGCAACGCCGAGGCCGGCTACCTGGCGCTGGAAGCCGCGCCGGGCCGCTACGTGCTGCAGCCCTGACCCAGGGCGCCCCTGGGAATTCCCTGCCGCAACTGCCGCCCTGGACTTCCGGGGCCGGCGCGCCCACCTTTTAGGGCATGACCCAGCACGAAAACCAGGAACAGGAACGCGAAGAGCCGCCCCTCGAGGCGGAAGAAGCCGGCGAGGACTTCGGCGAGGAGGACTCCCGCCTTTCCGGCCGGGTCCGCCGCTACGCCAAGGTCGGCACCTCGGTCGGTGGCCTCGCCGCCCAGGTGGTGGGCGCCCGCTATCTCGGGATGGGTCTCGACCGCGGCAAGCATTCTTCGGAGCTGAAAGCGGCGCTGGGCGGCCTCAAGGGGCCGCTGATGAAGGCGGCGCAGATCCTCGCCACCATCCCCGACGCCCTGCCGCGCGAGTACGCCGAGGAGCTGCGCCAGCTGCAGTCCAACGCGCCCTCCATGGGCTGGCCCTTCGTCAAGCGGCGCATGCGCAGCGAGCTGGGGCCGGGGTGGGAGAAGAAGTTCAAGTCCTTCGAGCGCGAGGCCGCGGCCGCCGCCTCCCTGGGGCAGGTGCATCGCGCCGTCGCCCTGGACGGCCGCCCCCTGGCCTGCAAGCTGCAGTACCCGGACATGCTCTCGGCGGTGGAGGCCGACCTGCAGCAGCTGAAGATCCTCTTCGGCATCTACCGGCGCTACGACCGCGCCATCGACCCCTCGAACATCTACCACGAACTCTCGGAGCGCCTGCGCGAGGAGCTGGACTACGAGCGCGAAGGCCGCCACATGCAGCTCTACCAGGACATGCTGCGCGACGAGCCCGGCGTGCACGTGGCCGACCTGCTGCCGGAGCTTTCCACCAGGCGCCTGCTCACCATGACCTGGCTGGAAGGCCGCCCGCTGCTCGACTTCCTGAAGGGCGAGGTCACGGTGGAGCAGCGCAACGCCGTGGCGATGAACATGTTCCGCGCCTGGTACGTGCCCTTCTATTTCTACGGCATCATCCACGGCGACCCGCACCTGGGCAACTACACCATCCGCGAAGACGGCACGGTGAACCTGCTGGACTTCGGCTGCATCCGCGTCTTCCATCCGAAGTTCGTGAAGGGCGTCATCGACCTCTACTTCGCGCTGGAGCGCGACGACCCGGAGCTGGCGGTGGAGGCCTACCGCACCTGGGGCTTCACCGATCTCTCCAAGGACCTGCTGGCCGCGCTCAATCTCTGGGCCGCCTTCCTCTACGCGCCGCTGCTGGAGGACAAGCCGCAGAAGATCATGGGCGAGAAGGGCAGCCTCTACGGCGCCAAGGTGGCCGGCGAGGTGCACAGGGAGCTGCGCCGCCTGGGCGGCGTGAAGCCGCCGCGCGAGTTCGTGCTCATGGACCGCGCCGCCGTCGGCCTCGGTTCGGTCTTCATGCACCTGGACGCCGAGATCAACTGGCACCAGATGTTCCACGACCTGATCCGCGACTTCGACGTCAAGGCCCTGGAAAAGCGCCAGAAGAAGGTGCTGAAGGCCCGGAACCTGCCGCTGCCGGAGTAGGCAGTTCTGGGTGGGGGGCTTGCGCCTACTCCGCCGCTTCGTCGCTCTGCGCCACCGCCTGGCGGGACTGCAGCCAGGCCGGGAAGAAGCTGTAGGGGTCGAGCTGCGTCGTCTTGTCGTAGGCGGCCCCGCTGTCGTCCAGCAGCTTCTGCAGCGCGCCGCTCTTGTAGGCGTCGAAGGTCTCCGTGCAGCCGCCGATCAGGGTGCCGCCGACGAAGATCTGCGGGATGGTGCGGATGCCGGTCTGCGCGCTGACCACGGCGCGTACACGTCCGCCCATGTTGTTGTCCTGCAGCGCCACGGAGTCGAGGTCGACGGAGCGGTAGTCGATGCCCAGGCTGGCGAAGAAGCGGCGCACCGACCAGCAGAACTCGCACCATTCCAGGGCGAACATGACCACCGGCTTGTCCTTGTTGCCGAGGACCTCGGCCAAGTAGGCCTCGGCCTCCGCGTCGTCCGGCGGGGCGGCGGCGGCCGGCTTCTCCTCCTCCGGCTTGGCGCTCGGCGGGGCGGCGGGCTGGTCGAAGCGGGCGGTCGGTGTCGACTTGGAGATATCGATCTCCTCGGCCGTCATGTCGACGGCGATGTGCTCGAAGAGCACCGTGCTCAGATAGCGCTCGCCGGTGTCGGGCAGCATGCAGAGGATGGTGCTGCCTTGCGGCGCTTCCTTGGCGATCTCCAGGGCGCCGGCCAGGGTGGCGCCGCCGGTGATGCCGGTGAGGATGCCTTCCGTCAAGGCCAGCTCGCGCGCGAGGCGCAGCGACTCCTCGCCGCTGACCGGGACGATGCGGTCGACCTGCTGGTCGGCCAGGGCGTCGCCGGTCAGGCGCGGGATGAAGTCCGGCGTCCAGCCCTGCATCAGGTGCGGGCGGAACAGGGCGTGGCTCTCGCCGGGCGTCTCCGGCATGGGGATGCCGCTGCCCAGGATCGGCACGTTGTCGGGCTCGCAGACGACGATCTGGGTCTTCGGGCTCTCGGCCTTGAGCACGCGGGAGACGCCCTTCAGGGTGCCGCCGGTGCCGGCGCCGGTCACCCAGTAGTCGAGCGCTGTGTCGGCGAAGTCGTCGAGGATCTCGCGCGCCGTGGTGCGCGAGTGGATGTCGGCGTTGGCCTCGTTCTCGAACTGGCGGCAGAGGAACCAGCCGTGCTTCTCGGCCAGTTCGGCCGCCTTGTTGAGCATCCCGGTGCCTTTCTCCGCCGCCGGGGTCAGTACCACCTTGGCGCCGAGGAAGCGCATCAGCTTGCGCCGCTCGACGCTGAAGTTCTCGGCCATGACGATGACCAGCGGGTAGCCCTTCTTGGCGCAGACCATGGCCAGGCCGATGCCGGTGTTGCCGCTGGTCGCCTCGACCACCGTCTGGCCCGGCTTCAGGGCGCCGCTGCGCTCGGCGTCTTCGATCACGCCCAGGGCCAGGCGGTCCTTCACCGACCCCATGGGGTTGAAGGCTTCCAGCTTGGCGTAGAGATTCACGCCCTCGGGCGCCAGCTTGCCGATGCGCACGGCGGGCGTGCCGCCCACAGTCTCCAGGATGCTGTCGTATTTCATCGGCAACTACTTCCTTCTTCTTCGGGTCAGAGGCGCCGCAGCTGCGGCAGTATATCGCGCACCAGCGTTGCAACGGGGCGCAGCTCGGAGAACACGCCGCTGGCGGCTGACTGGTTCAGGGTGCCGCAGACGATGGCGTCGCCGGCGGGCCAGTAGAGCATGAAAGCCTTAAGGAAGCCGGTGTGGCCCCACAGTTCGCCGCCGCCCGCGAACCCCAGCTTGTCGAGGTCGAAGTGGCGGATGCCCAGGCCGTAGGAGACGCCGCGCTCTCCGCTGCGCACCCAGCTCATCATCTGGGCGCGGTTCCAGGGGTCGCGGAAGGCGTCGCCCTCGACGAAGGCGCGCAGGAAGCGGGCCAGGTCGGCGGTGGTGCTGACCAGGCCGCCGCTGCCCCAGTCGGCGGAGGTGCTTCTCAGGCTGCCGTAGTCCGTGGCGCCGCTGTAGGGGCGCGAGGCCGAGCGGCCGTTCTCCACCGGCCGCGTCGCTTCGCGGTGCAGCAGGTAGCTGTGCCGCATGCCCAGCGGCGTGAAGATCCAGCGGCGATAGGCCTCCTGCAGGGCCAGGCCGGTCACCGCTTCGATCACCAGGCCCGCCAGCAGGAAGCCCGTGTCCGCGTAGTGCCAGCCGTCGCCGGGCGCGAAGCAGGGTGCGAGATGCGCCTTGGTCCAGTCGAGGACTTCGGCCGGCTGCCACAGGCGGTCGGGATCGGCCTTCATCTCCGCGACGAAGGGAAAGGCGCCGTCGGGCCCCGGCGTGCCGTCGCCGAAGAAGTCGGCGATGCCGCTGGTGTGGCTCAGCAACTGGCGCAGGGTCAGCTCCGGCCCGAAGTCGTAGCCGTCGATGACGTGCAGACCCCGCGTGACGTTTTCCGGCAGGTAGGCGCCGATGCCGCTGTCAAGGTCCAGCAGCTCCTCTTCGGCCAGGCGGATGCAGAGCGTGGCGGTGAACATCTTGGTGATGCTCGCGATCTGGAAGGCGTCGTCCGGGCGCATGGGCAAGGCGATCGTGGGATCGCAGAGACCGGCCGCGCCGCTCCAGGTGAATTCCGGAGTCTCGATGCGCAGCAGGGCGCCGGGCGCGCCGGGTTCGTTGCGCAGCGTCCGCTCGAGCTGTAACTGGAATCTCGGATCCAGATCGATCTGGTTCATCGCATGGCGCCCCTTCCACGAGGAAAGCGGAATCATCTGAGCCTCCCTTTCTGCCGGCTGGCAAGGTTTCAATTGAAACAGTTCTTCGACACTGCGGCGGCAAAACAGAAACAAGACGCGCCGGGGCCACGGCACGCTTGGCGTACCGCGGCCCGGCGTCTCCTGTGCGGAGATTCAGGCGGCCATCAGCGGCTGCAGCGCTTGGTTGATGCGCTGGGCCTGTTGCTCGTTGATCAGGTCGCCGAGGACGCGCAGGAAGGGCCGGTGCTGCGCGCCGGAGAGGATGTACTGCCAGCGGTAGGCCCTCAGGATGCCGTCCTGCACCGCCTGTCTCTCCTCCTCGGAGAAGCGCCGTGCGGCGACTTCGAGGAAGTAGCGGGCGTCCTCCGCCGCCTGGGCCTGCAGCAGGCCGTCGACGGCGCCGACCAGGGCGATGAAGTCGTCGACGCCCTTGTCGCGCTGCGCCTCACTGAGGTCCGCGTCGTGGCGGCGCAGTTCCAGCTCGTCGAGAATGGCGTGCTGGCTTTCCTCCTTCCAGTGGAAGAGGAAGACGTCCTTGAACAGCGGCGAGAGGTTCTCGTCCGGCTCCAGGCTTTCGCGGTAGTGCAGCTGGGTGAAGAGCTCGATGTGCAGCGTCAGCATCAGCACGGCCCAATTGCTCATGCTCAGCACCGCCTCGGCGACCGCGTCGGGATCGCCCGCCGCTTTGTAGCCCGGCGGCATCTGCTCATCGGCCATCTTCTCGATGCGGCGGAACAGTTCCTGGTGCTTCAGTTCCTCGTCGCTGAATCGGATCAGGGCCTCCAGCGCCGTCTGGTCGCCCAGGGCGTGCTCACGGCTGAGTTCCAGCACCTTGGCATTGATGAAACGTTCCACCAGGCCGAAGATGTAGGCGTAGGTCCGCCCCTGCACCTGGCTGAGGAAGCGCTTCTCGCCGTCTGTCAGGAAGGTCAGCTCGTCGACCTTCGACAAGCCCAGCGGCAGGAAGGTCTGCATCATGTTGAAGCGGCGTCCGCGGATCACGTCGGCGTCGATGTCCCAGCGCACGCGCTTGGAGGCCTCGATGCAGCGGGCGAAGCGCGCCTGGTCACTTTCCTTGAGGGCGGCTTCGGAAACCGGAATGTTCATTGGTCGTCTCCTTTGTTCAGAAATAGGCAAGTGGGGGAAATGCGGCGGACCGGCCGGCGGCCGGACGGGGGTGTCTGCGTGGCGTGAGCGCGGTGAGGAAGTCGCGGATGCGCACGGCGACCTCTTCGCCGTGGGTGACGGGGCCCATGTGCCCGGCCCCGGCAAGGACCTCCAGGGTGCAGTCCGGCAGCGCGCCGGCCAGCAGCGTGGCGACGGCCACCGTCGGCGCGGGGGCGAGGCTGCCGCGCAGGATCAGCACCGGGAAGCGGAGGTCGCGGTAGTCGTCGAGCCTGCCCGCTTCCTGCATCAGGGCGCGGAAGTCCAGCGGCGCCTTCGGCAGCCAGCGCACCAGCGCCTTCTGCAGGCTGGGCTTCAAGGCCGTCCAGGTGCCGCTGCCGCCCCAGTAGTCGACGAAGCCGGCGGCGGCGCGGCGGTAGTCGCCGCTGACCAGTCCCGCGGCGCAGGCCTCGGCGACCCGGCCGATTTCCCGGAAGCAGGGCGTCTGCGCGCCGCCTTCGGCCTTCAGCAGGTGAAAGGCGGAAGGCTCGTAGAGGGTCAGGCTGGCCACTGCCGTCGGGCGCGCCCGGGCGATGTGCAGGGCCACCCCGCCGCCGTAGGAATGGCCGACCAGGTGGACCTTGCCGTCCAGGCCGTCGAGGACCTCCAGGATCGGGCGGGCTTCGTCGGCCAGCGTGAAGGCGCGGTCGCCGGACCACTGCGGCCGGCTCTGGGTGCCATAGAAATCCGGGGCCAGCAGCTCGAAGGGCGCCTCCAGGGTAGCGGCGAGCAGGCGCCATTGCCGGCTGTCGGCGCCGGAGCAGTGCAGCGCGATCACCGTTTGCCGCGGGCGTGATTCGCGTGGTCCGGAGGCAAGGTCTCCGCTTAGCATGTTCATGGAGCCTGGCTCCTTTCGAGAGGCGACGCGGCCTGATATGATCGAGGCGCCGCCGCAGAACCATCGGGCAGTTGTCCCGGTCCGGGCCCTTTGCCATGTTTTTTCTGGGACAGTTGTCCCGGCCGCAGGGATCGGGCAGCATTGAAGGCCAGGCTTGTGAAGCAGCGGATCAGATACACGCACTCCAAGGACGGCACCGCGCTCGCCTGGGCGCGCGCCGGCGAGGGGCCGCCCCTGGTGAAGGCCTCCAACTGGCTGACTCACCTGGAGTACGACCTGGAAAGCCCGGTGTGGTCGCACTGGGTGCGCTTCTTCGCCGACCACTTCGACTTCGTGCGTTTCGACGAGCGCGGCTGCGGACTCTCCGATCAGAAAGTGGAGGACCTCTCCTTCGAGCGCTGGGTCGAGGACCTGGAGGCCGTGGTGGAGGCGGCGGAAATCGATCAGCCGGTGACCCTGCTGGGCGTCTCCCAGGGGGCCGCCGCCGTCGTCGCCTATGCCGCGCGGCATCCCGAGCGCGTGGCGCGGATCATTCTTTACGGCGGCTACGCCCAGGGCTGGAAGGCGCGCGGCGATCCGCAGGGGGCGCGGCTCTACGATTCGATTGCCGACATCATCGAGGTGGCTTGGGAGCAGGAGAACCCGGTCTTCCGCGAGCTCTTCACCAAGCGCTTCATTCCCGCCGGCAGCGAGGAGCAGATCCGCTGGTTCAACGAGCTCTGCCGTAAGACCGTCACGGCGCAGATGGCCGCGCGCCTGGTCGAGGCGCGTGCCACGACCGACGTGAGCGGCCTCTTGGGTCAGGTGAAGGCGCCCGCCTTGGTCCTCAACTGCGACCGCGACGAGGTGGTCCCCCTATCCCAGGGGAAGGTGCTGGCCAAGGGCCTGCCCAACGCCGAGTTCATCGAGCTGGAATCGCGCAACCACATCGTCCTGAAGCACGAGCCCGCCTGGGCGCGCATCAAGGAGGCGGTGCTGGACTTCACCGGCCGCGCGCCGGGCGCGGCGAGGTCACGGCCCAATCTGGCGGCGTTGTCCCGGCGCGAGCGAGAGATCCTGGCGATGATCTGCGCCGCCAAGTCCAACCCGGAAATCGCCGCGGCGCTGAAGTTGTCGGAGCGCACGGTGCGCAATCACGCGTCCAACATCTTCAGGAAACTGGGGGTCAGGTCGCGCGCCGAGGCGATCCTCTACGGCATGGGCCCGCGCTAGGCTTCGCCCGGCGCCTTCATGTTCAGGAGGGTGCGCAGCAGGTTGGCGTAGCCGCGGGCATCGTCAATGGAGATGTGGTCGTGCGGGATGCCGCCCAGCCACTCGGGCGGGTAGGCCTCGGTATGGCAGGCGGTGAAGTCCCAGCCGGTCCGCCCGGCCGCGAAGGCCTGCAGGCAGAGCCCGGCAGTGTGGAACAGCCGCTCGCCCGCCCAGGGCCCTTTCAGCAGGCGGATGCCGAGGAAGCGGCGCAGGTACCAGTCGATCCAGGCGCCGTCGAAGGCCAGGGGATGGGCGGCGAAGATGGCGGCGCCGGGCAGGGCGCGCACCCAGTCGGCATAGCGCGCCATCTCGGTCTCGGGCGGCTGCGGGTTCGTGGTCGCCGCGGCCCACGCCTCCGGGAAGCCCTGGAACCAGTTGATGGTGATCGCGTCTTCGCCGGCCCCCGGCAGGGGCTCCAGCACCGCCTGGAAGCTGTCGATCGCGCCGCCGCACGCGTCGACGGCGACCGAGGCGAAAGCCAGCATGGAATGCTCGCCCGGCGTCGGCCCGTTCACCTCGATGTCGGTGACCACGTAGACCGCGTTGGGCAGGGAGGTCATTCCACCCAAATCAGCTGAGGGGGTAGCCGGCGGCGGCGAGGGCCTCGCCCGCCACCTCGCAGTAGAGCCGGTTGCACTCCGCGTCGAAGTGGTTCTTCCAGTCGCCGGCGATGCCCTTGCGCAGGAAGCTCCTGGGGTCGGCCTCGCCGGGCTGGCGCCCGCCGGAGGCGACGGAGAAGGCGTTCTGCTCGACGATCTTGGCCACGGTCGCCGGGGCGGCGTCGCAGCCGAACCACTCGAAGAGCCTGGTCATCTCGCCCTCGGCATCGGCCAGCAGGCTTTCGTAGCGCACGGCGAAGTGGCGGCCCGGATGGTCGGCGGCGTCCTTCTGGAACTTCGCCATGGTGTCGCGCCAGGTGGCCGCGTGGCCCTGGATGCGTCCCAGGAAGTCGTCACGGTTCTCCGCGGCCAGGGGTTCACGCTCGGGGAAGAGGTGAAACCACAGGGAGACGTAGCAGTCGCGCCCGTCGCGGGTGGTGGAGACCATGCGCATCTCCGGCAGGATGGTTCGCCAGGAGACCAGTTCGCGCTTGTAGTCCGGGTCCTTGTCGCCGATCCACTTCAGGGCCCCCAGCTTGCCTGCGGCCTCGGCGCTGCGGTGAACGGCCGCCAGGCGGTCCAGGAAAAGATACTGCATGACCGCCCGCGCCTGGGGCTGGGCCAGGGGCTGGTAGACCGCTTCCTCCTTGTAGATCTTGGCGTTGGTCTTGGTCAGCGCCTCGTTGTAGGCGCGCATCGCCGGGGCCAGCTGGGTCAGGAAGACATTCAGCTTGCTCTCCCCGCCGCAGGCGATTTCCGGGTGGCTGTCCAGCATGCGCTGCAGCCAGGTGGTGCCGGACTTGGTGACCCCGGTCACGATGAAGTAGCCGACGCTCTCCAGCAGGTTCTGGAGCTCCTCGGCCCCTGACAGCAGTTTCACTTCGCCCGTCCTCGCCCTCTGGTGGACTATCCGCTGTTCCTCTTATCGGCCGGACCGCCCGATGTCCACCGTCCGCCGGGCCGCTCCGGTCTGGGCTTCAGTCCGCCAGTGCGGCAAGACGTCGCTTGACCGGTCTGATCGGTCGCCCACAAGCAAAATAAGGTTGAATCAAGCCGTTCTGACCGTCATTAACATGGGCCGCCCTAGGTCAAAGGACCGATTGCTTTGACGAAGGGGGACTTCGTACTAGTTCTTAGCAGTCCGAGGGGCTTTCGGGCGGCTTTTTGGGTATAATCGGGCACATTTCGGGGCACACAAAGGGACAATCCAGGTATGAAGATCGCTATTCCCAAGGAACAGCGCCCGGACGAGACGCGCGTCGCGGCGTCGCCTGAGACAGTGAAGAAGCTCGTCAACCTGGGCTTCGAGGTCGCTGTCGAGAAGGGCGCCGGGCTGGGCGCGGCCATTCCCGACGAGGCGTACGAGAAGGCCGGCGCGACCATCGCCGCCGACGCCACCGTGGCCTTCGGTTCGGCCGACGTGATCGCCAAGGTGCGCCGTCCGCTGCCTGAAGAGACCAAGGGCCTGAACTCCGGCGCCCTGGTCATCTCCATCATGGACCCCTTCCGCGCCGGCGACGAGCTGAAGCCGCTGCAGGATGCCGGCGTCACCGCCTTCGCCATGGACCTGATCCCGCGCATTACCCGCGCCCAGTCCATGGACGTGCTGTCCTCGCAGTCGAACCTGGCCGGCTACAAGGCGGTGCTGGACGCCGCGGGGGTTTACGGCTCGGCCTTCCCGCAGATGATGACGGCGGCCGGCACCGTGCCGCCGGCCAAGGCCCTGGTCATGGGCGCCGGCGTCGCCGGCCTGCAGGCCATCGCCACCGCCAAGCGCCTGGGCGCCATCGTCTCGGCGACCGACGTGCGCCCGGCGGCCAAGGAGCAGGTGGAGAGCCTTGGCGGCAAGTTCGTCGCGGTCGAGGACGAGGAGTTCAAGCAGGCCGAGACCGCCGGCGGCTACGCCAAAGAAATGAGCGACGAGTACAAGAAGAAGCAGGCCGCGCTGATCGCCGAGACCATCACCAAGATGGATATCGTCATCACCACCGCGCTGATCCCGGGCCGCCCGGCGCCGAAGCTGATCTCCAAGGAGATGGTGGAATCGATGAAGCCGGGCTCGGTGATCGTCGATCTGGCGGTGGAGACCGGCGGCAACTGCGAGCTGTCTGAGGCCGGCAAGGTCGTGGACGTGAACGGCGTGAAGATCGTCGGCTACGTCAACGTGCCCAGCCGCCTGGCCGCTGACGCCTCGGCGCTCTACGCCCGCAACATCTACAACTTCATCGAGCTTCTGGTCGACAAGGAAGAGAAGAAGCTGGCGGTGAACTGGGAGGACCAGATCGTCGCCGAGACCTGCATCATCCGCGACGGCAAGCTCGTGCATCCGGCCCTTGCGCCCCAGGAAGAGGCGCCCAAGGAGGACGCTCCCGCCGAGCCGGCGGCGGAAGAGGAAAAACCCGATGACTCTAGCGACGGACAGGGAGGCTGACGTCCATGGCCAACGAAACCTTCTCTGAACGCGCCGCAGAGATCGCAAATCAGGCGCAGAACCTCGCCAATGACGTGGCGTCCCTGGCGGTCGAGGCCGGCCGCATGACGGCGGAGAGCACCGCCGGCCAGGGCTCGGCGACCCTGGTGGTGGGCCTCACTGTCTTCGTGCTGGCGGTCTTCGTCGGCTACCACGTGGTCTGGCGGGTGACGCCGGCGCTGCACTCGCCGCTGATGGCGGTGACCAACGCCATCTCCTCGGTGATCATCGTCGGCGCCCTGATCGCCGCCGGGCCGGCCGACATCGGCTTCAGCGAGATCATGGGCGTCCTGGCCGTCATCCTGGCCTCGGTGAACATCTTCGGTGGCTTCATCGTCACCCAGCGCATGCTGTCCATGTTCAAGAAGAAGAAGTAAGGGGGCTGGACAATCATGAACGCTGATCTCGCAGCGCTGCTGTATCTCGTCGCCGCCGTCTGCTTCATCCTGGCGCTCCGCGGCCTGTCGCATCCGACGACCAGCCGCATGGGCAACATCTACGGCATGGTCGGCATGACCATCGCCATCTTCACCACCCTGGCCCTGCCGGGGGTGGTGAGCTACTGGATGATCGTTGCCGGAATCCTGATCGGCGGCGCCATCGGCACCGTCATCGCCCTGAAGATCCAGATGACGGCTTTGCCGCAGCTGGTGGCGGCTTTCCACTCCCTGGTCGGTCTCGCCGCGGTCTTCGTCGCGGCGGCGGCCTTCTTCCGGCCGGAGGCCTACGGCATCGGCGTGGCCGGCGACATCAAGGTCGCCAGCCTCATCGAAATGTCGCTCGGCGTGGCCATCGGCGCCATCACCTTCACCGGCTCGCTGGTCGCCTTCGCCAAGCTCCAGGCCCTGCTGAGCGGCAAGCCGCTGGTCTTCCCGCTGCAGCACCCGCTGAACGCGGGCCTCGGTATCCTGCTGATCGTGCTCATCGTCTGGCTCTGCATCGGCCAGTCGCCGGCGGTCTTCTGGCTCATCGTCTTGGTGGCCCTGGTGCTCGGCTTCCTGCTGATCCTGCCGATCGGCGGCGCCGACATGCCGGTGGTGGTGTCGATGCTGAACTCCTACTCGGGCTGGGCGGCCTGCGGCATCGGTTTCACGCTGCATAATAACCTGCTGATCATCACCGGCGCACTGGTCGGCTCCTCTGGCGCCATCCTCAGCTACATCATGTGCAAGGGGATGAACCGCTCGATCTTCAACGTCATCCTGGGCGGCTTCGGCGGCGAGACCGCGGCGGCCGCGGGCGGCGGCGATGACGACCGCCAGGTGAAATCGGGCGCTGCCGACGACGCTGCCTTCCTGATGGGCAACGCCGAGAAGGTGATCATCGTCCCGGGCTACGGCATGGCCGTGGCCCAGGCCCAGCACGCCCTGCGCGAGATGGCCGACCTGCTGAAGGCCAAGGGCGTCGACGTGCGCTATGCCATCCACCCGGTGGCCGGGCGCATGCCGGGGCACATGAACGTGCTTCTGGCCGAGGCCAACGTGCCTTATGACGAGGTCTTCGAGATGGACGAGATCAACCGCGATTTCGCCGGCACCGACGTGGCCTTCGTCATCGGCGCCAACGACATCACCAACCCGGCGGCCAAGACCGATCCGGCCTCGCCGATCTACGGCATGCCGATCCTCGACGTCGACAAGTCCGGGCAGGTGCTCTTCGTCAAGCGCTCCATGGCCAGTGGTTATGCGGGCGTGCAGAACGAGCTGTTCTTCCGCGACAACACCATGATGCTCTTCGGCGACGCCAAGAAGATGTGCGAGGACATCGTCAAGGCGCTCGAGCAGGACTAGGCGGCAGGACCGACTCCTCGCCGGTAAGCCGGAAACCGTCGCTGCCGGGACAGCCCGGCGGCGGCCTCCGGGCTCAAATATCACCCTTTCCAGGCGGCTCCGGACTTGATCCGGGGCCGCTTCCGGTTCACCCTCCGGGCAAAGCGCGAAAACAGGCAGGCCATGTCCCAAAACCCCCCTGAAAAAGCCGGGATTTCTGCGGGAAAGATCCCCGCAACCGTGATCACCGGCTTCCTCGGCGCCGGCAAGACCAGCGCCATCCGCCACCTGCTGCAGAACGCCCGCGGGCGGCGCATCGCGCTGGTGATCAACGAGTTCGGCGATCTGGGGGTCGACGGCGAGATTCTGAAGGGCTGCGGCATCGAGGACTGCGGCGAGGACGACGTGGTGGAGCTGGCCAACGGCTGCATCTGCTGCACCGTGGCCGACGACTTCCTGCCCACCATCCAGGCCCTCTTGGACCGGCCGGAGCCGCCCGACCACATCGTCATCGAGACCTCTGGCCTGGCCCTGCCGAAGCCGCTGGTAAAGGCCTTCGCCTGGCCGGAGGTGCGCACCCGCACCACGGTGGACGGCGTCATAACGGTGATCGACGGCCCGGCCGTGGCCGACGGCCTCTTCGCCGGCGATCCCGAGGCCGTCGCCGCCCAGCGCGAGGCCGACGCGACCCTGGACCACGACACGCCGCTGGAGGAGCTCTTCGAGGAGCAGCTGGCCTGCGCCGACATGGTGGTGATCAACAAGGCCGACCTGCTGGACGAGGCCCTGCTGGCCGAGGTCGAGGCCACCGTCGCCCGCCATCTGCGCCCGGCGGTGAAGACCCTGCGCGCCAGCCACGGCGCCATCGACGCCGCGGTCCTGCTGGGCCTTGACGCGGCGGCCGAGGACGACCTGGACAGCCGCTGGTCGCACCACGACGAGGCCGGCGAGCACGACCACGACGACTTCACGTCGTTCTCGGTGGAGCTGGGGGAAACCGACACCCCCGACGCCCTGCTGGAGCGTCTGCGCCCGGTCATCGCTGCCCATGGCGTGCTGCGGGTGAAGGGCTTCGCCGCCGTCACCGGCAAGGCCATGCGCCTGGTGGTGCAGGGGGTGGGCGAGCGCCTGCAGCACTACTACGACCGCGACTGGCGCCCGGAAGAGAGCCGCGCCACGCGTCTCGTCTTCATCGGCGAGACCGGCCTGGACGAGGCGGCGATCCGCGCGGCCTTCGCCGGCTAGGAAACAGGGTCATGCATCTCCTCCAGGCCACGCCCGGCGCCGTCAGCGATGGCTCGGAGGCGGTCGACCTGGGCCAGGACCCCGGCGACATCGTCTTCCTCTCGGCGGCCGACACGGAACTGGCGGCGCTTTCTGCGGCGCAAGCCACGCTGGGCGAGGGCGCGCCCAGCCTGCGCCTCGCCAACCTCATGCAGCTCGGCCACAACATGTCGGTCGACCTCTACGTGGAGCAGGTGATATCCGGCGCAAAGCTGGTGGTGGTGCGGCTCTTGGGCGGTGAGAGCTACTGGCCCTACGGCGTCGAGCAGGTCCACGCTGCCTGCCGGGCCAAGGGCATCAAGCTCGCCATGCTGCCGGGCGACGAGCAGCCCGATCCCGGCCTTTCCGCCTTCTCGACCCTGGAGGAGGAGGCGGCCTTCCGCCTCTGGCGCTACTGCATCGAGGGCGGGCCGGAGAACGCCCGCAACCTCCTCGCCTACGCCGCCAGCCTGCTGGGCCGCGACAGCGACTGGCAGGAGCCGCGCCCGCTGCTGCGCGCCGGGCTCTACTGGCCGGGCAAGATGCAGCCGGGGCTGGAGGAGCTGCGCGCCGAGTGGCGCACGGCGGCCCCCGTGGCGGCCATCGTCTTCTACCGGGCGCTGCTGCAGGCCGGCAACCTGGCGCCGGTCGATGCCCTCATCGCGGCGCTGAGGCGTGCGGGCATCAACCCGCTGCCGCTCTACTGCAATTCCCTGAAGGACGCCCAGTCGGCGGAGGTGGTGCGCGGGCTGCTGGTGGAATCCTCCTGCGAGATCGTGCTCAACGCGACCGGCTTCGCGCTTTCCGCACCCGGCGCGGCGCGGGCGGAGACGCCATTCGATGCCTGCGACGGGCCGGTGCTGCAGGTGGTCTTCTCCGGCGGCAACGCCGAGGCCTGGGAGCAGGGCACCACGGGCCTGTCGGCGCGCGATATCGCCATGAACGTCGCCCTGCCGGAGGTCGACGGCCGGGTACTGAGCCGCGCCGTCTCCTTCAAGGGCGAAGCGCGCTGGGACCCGGCGACCCAGACCTCCGTGGTGGCCTACGAGCCGCGCGCCGACCGTATCGACTTCGTCGCTGCCCTGGCCGCCAACTGGCTGCGCCTGCGCCGCATGCCCACGGCAAAGCGCCGCCTCGCCGTGGTGCTGGCCAACTACCCCAACCGCGACGGTCGCCTGGGCAACGGGGTGGGTCTGGACACGCCGGCCGGCACCATGAACCTGCTGCGCGCGCTTCAGGCCGAGGGCTATGACTGCGGCGAGCTGCCGCCCGACGGCCAGGCCCTCATCGAGCGTCTGGCGGCGGGGCCGACCAACGACCTGACCGACCGCGCCCGGCGCCCCGGCGGCGAGCTCTATGCCCTTGCCGCCTACAAGCGCTTCTTCTCGAAGCTGCCGCAGGCGGTGCGTGACGCGGTGACGGAAAGATGGGGCGCGCCGGAGAGCGATCCCTTCGTCGAGGGCGACAGCTTCCGTCTTGCCGCCTTCACGCTCGGCAAGGTGGTCATCGGCCTGCAGCCGGCGCGCGGCTATAACATCGATCCGGTGGCCAGCTACCACGACCCGGATCTGGTGCCGCCGCACGGCTATCTCGCCTTCTATGCCTGGCTGCGCGAGGCGGCCGGTGCGGGAAGGGGCGTGCAGGCGGCGGTCCACATGGGCAAGCACGGCAACATGGAGTGGCTGCCGGGCAAGGCCCTGGCGCTCAGCGCGGCCTGCTTCCCGGAAGCGGTCTTCGGCCCGCTGCCGCATCTCTATCCCTTCATCGTCAACGATCCGGGCGAGGGCACCCAGGCCAAGCGCCGCGCCCAGGCGGTGATCGTCGACCACCTGACGCCGCCGCTGACCCGCGCCGAGAGCTACGGTCCGCTCGCTGAGCTGGAGCGGCTGGTGGACGAGTACTACGACGCCTCCGGCCTCGATCCGCGCCGCCTCAAGGTGCTGCGCGAGGAGATCCTGGAGCTTTCCGCCGCGAGCGGCCTCGACAAGGACTGCGGCATCGCCCAGGACGACGATCCGGAGACGGCGCTGGGCAAGCTCGACAACCACCTCTGCGAGCTGAAGGAGCTGCAGATCCGCGACGGCCTGCACATCTTCGGCCAGGCGCCGGAAGGCCGCCAGCTCAGCGACCTGCTGGTCGCCTTGACCCGCCTGCCGCGCGGCAAGGGGGAGGACGGCGATGCCTCGCTGATCCGCGCCCTGGCCGCCGATCTGGGTCTCGATGGCTTCGACCCGCTGGACTGCGTGCTGGGCGAGGCCTGGAGCGGACCGCGCCCGGCGGCACTGGGCGCGGCGAAAGGCTGGCGCACGCAGGGCGACACGGTGGAGCGCCTGGAAGACCTGGCCCAGGCCCTGGTCGCCGGCGAACGCGCTGCCGATCCTGTCTGGGCGCGGACCACCGCCGTGCTGGCCAAGATCCAGAGCGTCGTGCGCCCCGCCGTGCTGTCGTCCGGCGACGCCGAGATCGCCGGTATCATGACCGGCCTCAAGGGCCGCTTCGTGGAACCCGGCCCCTCCGGCGCGCCGACCCGCGGGCGTCTCGACGTGCTGCCCACGGGCCGCAACTTCTATTCCGTCGACACCCGCACGGTGCCGACCCCGGCGGCCTGGCAGCTCGGCTGGGCCTCCGCCGAGCGCCTGCTGCTGCGCCACCGCCAGGAGGAAGGCGCCTGGCCGCGCCGCCTGGCGCTCTCGGCCTGGGGCACCGCCAATATGCGCACCGGCGGCGACGACATCGCCCAGGCGCTGGCCTTGATGGGGGTCAAGCCGACCTGGGAGACCGCCTCGCGGCGCATCACCGGCTTCGAGATCCTGCCGCTCTCTGTCCTCGACCGGCCGCGCGTCGACGTGACCCTCCGTGTCTCCGGCTTCTTCCGCGACGCCTTTCCGGCGCAGATCGATCTGGTGGACTCGGCCGCCCGCGCGGTAGCGGCCCTCGACGAGCCGCCGGAACAGAACCCCCTCGCCGCCCAGGTGGCCGAGGACAAGGCGCAGATGATCGCCGGGGGCGCTTCGGAGGAGGAAGCCGCGCGGCGCGCCGGCTTCCGCGTCTTCGGCTCCAAGCCCGGGGCCTATGGCGCGGGCCTGCAGGCGCTCATCGACGAGCGCGGCTGGCGCGAGGCGGCGGACCTGGCCAAGGCCTATCTCGCCTGGGGCGGCTATGCCTACGGCGCCGGAGCCGGCGGCCAGGCCGCGCAGGGCCTGTTCGAGGATCGCCTCGGCAAGGTCGAGGCCGTGGTCCACAACCAGGACAACCGCGAGCACGACCTGCTGGACTCCGACGACTACTACCAGTTCGAAGGGGGCTTGAGCGCGGCGGTGGAGCACCTCTCCGGCGCGCGGCCCGTCGTCTATCACAACGACCACTCGCGCCCCGAGAGCCCGAAGATCCGCACTTTGGAGGAGGAGATCGCCCGCGTGGTACGCGCCCGCGTGGTCAATCCCAAGTGGATCGCCGGCGTCATGCGCCACGGCTACAAGGGCGCCTTCGAGATGGCGGCGACGGTGGACTACCTCTTCGCCTTCGCCGCCACCACCGGCGCCGTCGCCGACCATCACTTCGACGCCGTCTATGCGGCTTACCTGGAAGACGCGGCTGTGCGAGACTTCCTGGAAGCCCATAATCCGGCGGCGCTCACGGAGATGGCCGAGCGCCTGAACGAGGCGCAGGAACGCGGCCTCTGGCGGCCGCGCTCCAACTCCGCCGCCGCCGAACTGAACACCTTGAGAAAGCTGGAGGTCGCCGAATAGTGCCCGAGCTCACCGAAGAGGAAATCAACGCCCGCGCCAACGAGAAGGCGAAGAAGCGCAAGGCCGCGCGGGAGAAGATGCTGGCCAGCAAGACCAAGGAGAAGGGCCTGCTGATCGTCCATACCGGCAAGGGCAAGGGCAAGTCCACGGCGGCCTTCGGCCTGGTTTTCCGCGCGCTCGGCAACGGCATGAAGGTCGGCATCGTCCAGTTCGTGAAGGGCAAGTGGGAGACCGGCGAGCGCACGGCGCTGGAGAAGTTCGACGACCAGGTGACCATCAAGGCCATGGGCGAGGGCTTTACCTGGGACACCCAGGACCGCGCCCGCGACATCGCCGCCGCCAAGGCCGCCTGGGAGAAGGCCAAGGAGATGATCGACGCCTGCCGCGGTGAAGACCGTCCCTACGACATGATCCTGCTGGACGAGCTGAACATCGTGCTGCGTTACGACTACCTGCCGCTGGACGAGGTCGTCGAGTTCCTGGAGGGCCGCCCGGAGATGCTGCATGTCATCGTCACCGGCCGCAACGCCAAGGAGCCGCTGATCGAGGCGGCCGACCTGGTGACCGAGATGACCCAGGTGAAGCATCCCTTCCGCGAGCAGGGCGTGAAGGCCCAGCTTGGTATCGAATTTTGACTTTGGGCATCGAGTTCTGATGAAGAGAATCGAACCATGATTGGGACTCCGGCCATCATGGTGCAGGGCACCGGCTCCGACGTCGGCAAGTCCCTGCTGGTGGCCGGACTGTGCCGCGCCTTCACCCGGCGCGGCCTCAGGGTGCGCCCCTTCAAGCCGCAGAACATGTCCAACAACGCCGCGGTGACGGCCGACGGCGGCGAGATCGGCCGCGCCCAGGCGCTGCAGGCGCGCGCCTGCGGGGTGCCCGCCACCACCGACATGAACCCGGTGCTGCTGAAGCCGCAGAGCGAGGTCGGCGCCCAGGTGGTGGTGCAGGGCAGGATCTTTGGCAATGCCAAGGCGCGCGACTATCAGGCGATGAAAGGCGAGCTGCTGCCCAAGGTGCTGGAGAGCTTCCGGCGCCTCGGGAGTGAGGCCGACCTGGTGATTGTCGAGGGCGCGGGCAGCCCGGCGGAGGTGAACCTGCGTGCTGGCGATATCGCCAACATGGGCTTCGCCGAAGCCGCGGACCTGCCGGTGATCCTGGTCGCCGACATCGACCGCGGCGGCGTCATCGCCACCCTGGTGGGCAGCCACGCGGTACTGGGCGAGGCCGAGGCGGGCCGTATCGCCGGTTACGTCATCAACAAGTTCCGCGGCGACGTCAGCCTCTTCGACGAGGGCCTGGCGATCATCACCGCGCGGACCGGCTGGCCGTCGCTGGGCGTCGTGCCCTTCTTCCCCGAGGCATCGAAATTGCCGGCGGAAGACGCGGTGGCCCTGTCGCGCGCTGAAGCGGTGCAAGGCCGGGCGATCAAGGTGGCGGTGCCGCAGCTGGCGCGCATCGCCAACTTCGACGACCTGGACCCCCTGATCGCCGAGCCCGACGTGGCGGTGGACTTCGTCGAGGCGGGGCGCGCCCTGCCGGGCAACGCCGACCTCGTCATCCTGCCGGGCTCCAAGGCGACGCTTGCCGATCTCGACTTCCTGCGCGCGCAGGGCTGGGACATCGACCTGGCGGCGCATCTGCGCCGCGGCGGGCGGGTGCTGGGCATCTGCGGCGGATACCAGATGCTGGGCCGCAGGGTATCGGACCCCGAGGGCATCGAGGGCCCCATGGGCGTAGCGGCCGACGGCCTGGGCCTGCTCGACGTGGAGACCGTCCTGACCGGCGACAAGGCCCTCAAGGAAGTGCGCGGCATCCACCTGGAGAGCGCCGCCGCCCTCCACGGCTACGAGATGCACGTCGGGGTCACCGAGGGGCCAGGCCTGACGCGGCCCTTCCTCGATCTCGACGGGCGCTGGGAAGGCGCCGTCTCGGCCGACGGCAAGGTAGCCGGCTGCTACCTGCACGGCCTCTTCGCCGCCGACGCCTTCCGCGCCGCCTTCCTGGGCGCCCTGAAGGACCGCGCGGCCTCGGGCCTGGCCTATGACGCCCAGGTAGAGGCGGTGCTGGACCAGCTGGCGGCGCATCTGGAGGCGCATCTGGACCTTGAGCGGGTCTTGGATATCGCGCGGGGCCTCAAGGCGGCAGGGGCGGTGGCCGATTTCCCTTTGCCCCGCCCCCGGAGGGCCCCGTAAAGTCCGCCGCAACGAAGAAAACCGCCCCTCCAAAGTAAGGCGAGGGCGGGTGTTGCCAGAAGGCGTAGAGGAGAAGCACATGAGCAAGATCGGCGTAATGGTCTGCGGGCACGGCAGCCGCGACGAGGGCGCGGTGCGCGAGTTCGAGGCCGTGGCCCGCGGCATCCGCGAACGCCTGCCCCAGTACGAGGTCGAGAGCGGCTTCCTGGAGTTCGCCACGCCGATCATCCGCACCGGGCTCGACAAGCTGCGCGAGAAGGGCGTCACCCGCTGCCTGGCGGTGCCGGGCATGCTCTTCGCCGCCGGCCACGCCAAGAACGACATCCCCTCGGTGCTGAACACCTATCAGGCCCAGCACCCGGAGATGACCATCGACTATGGCCGCGAGCTGGGCATCGATCCCAGGCTGATCCAGGCCGCCGCCGCACGCATCGAAGCGGCTCTGGAGGCGGCGGGCGATGACGTGCCGCGCCACGAGACCCTGCTGATGGTGGTGGGCCGCGGCGCCTCCGACCCCGACGCCAACTCCAACGTCGCCAAGGTCATGCGCCTGCTGTGGGAAGGCTTCGGCTTCGGCTGGGGCGAGACCTGCTATTCGGGCGTGACCTTTCCCCTGGTCGAGCCAGGGTTGGAGCACGCGGCGAGGCTGGGCTACAAGCGCATCGTCGTCTTCCCCTACTTCCTCTTCACCGGCATCCTGGTGAAGCGCATCTACGACTACACCGACCAGGTCGCCGCGCGCCATCCGGAGATCGAGTTCGTCAAGGCGGGTTACCTGAACGACCACCCGGCGGTGCTGGACGCCTTCGCCGAGCGGGTGCAGGAGATCCTGGACGGCGAGAACCTGATGAACTGCAAGCTCTGCAAGTACCGCGAGCAGGTTCTGGGCTTCGAGGCAGAAGTCGGTCTGGCCCAGGAGAGCCACCACCACCACGTGGAAGGCATCGGCACCGGCCCGGCGGAGCCCAGCCACGATCATGGTCACGATCACGGTCATGCCCATGGCCATCATCACCATCATCACCATGATCACGGCCATAGCCACGGCCATGACCACCACCATCACCCCTATCCCCACGCCGACCACCCGCACGGGCCGGTCAGCATGAAGAAGAAGACGGCGTGACCACGACCCTCGACGACAATGGTCAGGACTACATCCGTGACCCCCAGGAGATCACCCGGCGCTCCTTCGAGATCGTGCGCAGGGAGACCGATCTTTCGGCCCTGCCGGAAGATCTCGGCGAGATCGCGCTGCGGGTGGTGCATGCCTGCGGCATGCCGGAGATCGCGCCGGACCTGGCCTATGCGGGCGACGTGGTGGGCGCCGGGCGGGCGGCCCTCAAAGGCGGCGCGCCGGTGCTGGCCGACTGCGAGATGGTGGCCGATGGGGTCACCCGCGCGCGCCTGCCCGCGGGCAACCGCGTCGTCTGCACCTTGAACGATGCGCGCACGCCCGAGCTGGCCAAGCGGCTCGGCACCACGCGCTCGGCCGCTGCCGTCGATCTCTGGGCGGACGAGGTGAGGGGTGCGGTGGTCGCCATCGGCAATGCACCGACCGCGCTTTACCGCCTGATGGAAACACTCGCCCAGGGTGCGCCGCGCCCGGCGGTGATCCTTGCCTTCCCCGTCGGTTTCGTCGGTGCGGCCGAATCGAAAGACGCGCTGATCGCGGCCCGCCTCGAGGTTCCTTTCCTCACGCTGCGCGGCCGGCGCGGCGGCAGCGCCATGGCGGCGGCGGCGGTGAACGCGCTGGCGCGTGCGGGGCTCTGAGCGCCATGTTGGACTCGACGAAACCCTGGCTTTCCATCGTCGGCATCGGCGAAGACGGCCTCGCCGGACTCACCGCGCCGGCACGCGCTCTGGTCGACGATGCGGAGGTCTTCGTCGGCGGCGAACGTCACCTGGCGATGCTGCCGCAGGACGATCGCGAGCGCCTCGCCTGGCCGTCGCCGCTCTCCGCGCTGCTCGACGAAATCGAATCTCGTCGCGGCACGCGCGTTTGCGTTTTGGCGTCAGGCGATCCTTTGTGGTATGGGGTCGGTGTCTCGCTGCTTAAACGAATCCGGCGTAGCGAGATTGCCATCCTGCCCGGGCGGTCGGCGTTCACCTTGTCGGCCGCCCGGATCGGCTGGCCCCTGGCGGAGGTCGACTGCCTCACGTTGCACGGCCGCCCTCTTGCGATGCTGCATCCTTACATTCAACCCAACGCCAAGCTGCTGGTCCTCAGCGAGGACGCCGCGACGCCTGCCGCCGTCGCCGCGCTGCTGACCGAGCGCGGCTACGGCGAGAGCCACCTGACGGTGCTGGAACACCTGGACGGCGAAAAGGAACGCTGCGTCGAGGGTACGGCCGTCACCTGGTCGGCCAACGACGTTGCCGATCTCAACACCATCGCCGTGGACTGCATCGCCGCGCCGGATGCGCCGCTGCTGCCGCGCACGCCGGGTCTGCCGGACGAGGCCTTCCGCCACGACGGCCAGATGACCAAGCGCGAAGTGCGCGCCGCAACGCTCTCGGCGCTCATGCCGGTATCCGGGCAGTTGCTGTGGGACGTGGGCGCCGGCTGCGGCTCGGTCGCGGTGGAGTGGATGCGCGCCGCGCCGCGCGCCCGTGCCGTCGCTATCGAGCGCAAGGCCGAGCGCCGCGCCATGATCGCCGAGAACGCGGAGAGCCTGGGCACACCGCTGCTGCAGATCGTCGCCGGGCAGGTGCCGGACGCACTCTACGGGCTGGAAGCGCCCGATGCCGTCTTCATCGGCGGCGGCGTCTCCAACCCCGGCCTCATCGAGGTCTGCTGGACCAAGCTGAAGACCGGCGGGCGCCTGGTCGCCAACGCCGTGACTCTGGAGGGCGAGGCGGCGCTGCTGGACTGGCAGAAACAGCACGGCGGCAGGCTCACCCGGATCGCGGTTTCCCGCGCCGAGCCCGTCGGTCCCTTCCGGGGCTGGCGGCCGATGATGCCGGTGACCCAGTATTCGAGTACGAAACTATGACCGGCACCCTCTACGGCCTCGGCATCGGCCCCGGCGACCCCGAACTCATCACCCTGAAGGCGCTGCGCCTGCTGCAGGCCGCGCCCGTCCTGGCCTATCCGGCGCCGGAGGAAGGCGACAGCCTGGCGCGGTCCATCGTCGCCCCGCACCTGCCCGGCGGGCAGACCGAGATCGCGATCCGTATGCCCATGGTGGCGGCACGCTTTCCCGCGCAGGAGGTTTACGACTGGGCGGCGGAGGAGATCGGCGGGCATCTCGCCGAAGGCCGCGACGTTGTGGCGCTCTGCGAGGGCGATCCCTTCTTCTACGGTTCCTTCATGTACCTCTTCGGGCGCGTCGCCGAGAACCACAAGGTCGAGGTGGTGCCCGGCGTCTCGTCGCTGACCGCCTGCGCTGCCGTGCTCGGCGCGCCGCTGGCCGCGCGCAACGACGTGCTGAACGTGGTGCCGGCGACCCTGGAGCCGCAGGTCCTCGCCGGGTTGCTGCGCGACACCGAGGCGGCGGCCATCATCAAGGTCGGCCGCCACCTGCAGAAGGTGCGCAAGGTGCTGAGGCTCCTGGGCCTGCTCGACCGCGCCCGCTATGTGGAGCGCGCCACCCTGGAAGAGCAGCGCACCCTGCCGCTGGCCGAGCTGACCGAGGAGTCTGCGCCCTATTTCTCCATGATTTTGGTGCACCGGCGCGGGGAGGCCTGGACATGCTGAACCTCTCTCCCGCCTTCATCGTGCTGACGCCGGGCGGCGCGGCGCTGGCGGCACGCCTCAAGACCGCCTTGCCGCAGGCCCTGGTCCACGCCCGGCGCGGGCGGGTCGAGACGGCCGACGTCTTCTTCGACGACTTCACCGCGGCGGTGCAGGCCGCCTTCCTGGACGGCCGGCCCGTCATCGGCCTCTGCGCGGCGGGGACGCTGATCCGCGCCCTGGCGCCGCTGATCACGAACAAGCACGCCGAGCCGCCGGTGGTGGCCGTGGCCGAAGATGGCGGCGCGGTGGTGCCCCTGCTGGGCGGCCACCGGGGCGCCAATGAGCTGGCGCAGACCATCGCGGAGGTCCTGGGTATCGAGGCGGCCGTCACCACCGCCGGCGACCGCCGCTTCGCCGTGGCCCTGGACGCGCCGCCGCACGGATGGCGTCTCGGCAATCCCGAGGACTACAAGGGCTTCACGGCGGCCCTGCTGGGCGGCAAGACGGCCCGCCTGGAAGGTGAAGCGCCCTGGCTGGCCGACAGCGGCCTGCCCCTGGCGTATGACGCGCCGCTGACCCTCGAGATCACCGAGAAGACCGGCCGCCCCGGCCCCGAGCGCCTCGTCTATCACCCGGCGAAGCTCTGCCTTGGCGTCGGCTGCGAACGCCATGCCGCGCCGGAGGAGCTGGAAGCCCTGGTGCGCGACACCCTGGAGCAAGCCGGCCTTTCGCCGCTGGCCGTTGCCGGGGTCTTCTCCATCGACGTGAAGGCCGACGAGGCGGCGGTGCTGGCCCTGGCGGAATCGCTCGGCGTGCCGGCGCGCTTCTTTGACGCCGCGACGCTGGAGGCGGAGACGCCGCGCCTCGCCCATCCTTCCGACCTGGTGTTCCGCGAGGTCGGCTGCCACGGCGTCGCCGAGGGCGCGGCCCTGGCCGCCGCCGGCGCGCAGGGCGAACTGGTGGTCGCCAAGACCAAGTCCAAGCGCGCCACCTGCGCCGTCGCC
>JBNKHC010000021.1:0-2562 GCA_050290145.1 Kiloniellaceae bacterium
CCTCAGCCCGCGGCCCATGGATGAGGAAGCCAAGGCCCTGGCGCGGGCCATGTTCGGAACCCTGCCGGACGGGCTATGACCGCGCGTCGCTGCTTCCGGCGATTTTCCCGTCGCGCAGTTCCCCGGCGGCGAGCAGGGCGATGGGCAGCCACAGGGTGATCCACTCACGTCCCAGGTTCTGCAGCAGGCTGCGCGAGTCGAAAAGCGAGGCGGCGAGCCCATAGGCCAGCAGGATCAGGTAAATCGGCTTGCCGCGGCGCAGCTGCCCGAAGGCCAGCCAGAAGGCATAGCCGAGCAGTGCGGCCAGCAGCAGCGTGGCCGGCAGGCCGCCGTAGAACTGGTTGGCCAGCAGCAGGTTGTGTGGTGAGCGCTGCGGGCCGTATTTGCTGGTGAAGGTGATGTCCGTGAGGCTGCCGTAACCTAACCAGGGGCGTTCGGCGATGGCCGCGAGGGCCTGTGGCCACAAGTCGAAATGCCCGCTCTCGGGCCTTTCGTAGAGCAGTGCGACCGATCGGAAATCCATCAGCACGGTGGCCAGCAGAGCGGCAGCGGCCAGGGCGAAGGCCGCGAGCGCAATGCGCCGGTCGGCGACGACCAGACCGGTGACCAGGGCTCCGCCCAGCGCCAGCAACGGGCCACGGCTGCCTGAGAGGATCATGAAGACGACACAGAGCGCGGCGACGCCAAGCCATAGCAGGCGCTCCGGCCAGCCGACGGCGCGCGGCAGCAGCACGAAGGCCGCCAGCATCGCCACAAAGCCGTAAAGCGTGGCGCCGATCACCTCGTGCGAGGCGAGGCCGAAGGCGGTCAGCCGCGACGCCGGCGTGATCAGGCCGCTCAGGACGCAGGCAAAGAGCACCAGCAGCGTGGCCACCGCCGTCAAGGCAAGCCAGAAGGACAACCGCTGCTCCAGGCGGGGCTCGCGGGCGGCCAGCAGCACGGTAATGGCCAAGAAGACCGCCAGCAGCGCCGTCACGCGCAGCAGGTCGCCCATCTCGTCCCAGTCAAAACCGCCGCCGAAGAATCCGGCGGCTAGGAAGTAGCAGATGTAGACCGCGGCCAGCCGCAACAGGTGCGACTCCCAGAGCCGGCGCGCGTCGAGCGCAAAGAGGTTGACCAGAAAGACCGGCAGGCCCAGGCCATAGAAGAGGTTGCGGTGGCCGCGCGTCTCCAGCACGAAGGCGGCGCAGAGCAGCAGGATGTAGATCGCCGAGAGGACCTCGATGCGCGTGACTACGCGATAGAGCTTTCTTGCGGGGGAGGATCCGCTGCGGGTTTCGTGTTCTCGGTCGGCCAAGGATAGGACTCGGAAAGGGGCTCGGCGAAACTGCGCTCCAGGATGTACTTCGCGATGCGGTGGGACGCAAACATGGAATGGGCGGCGCGCCAGCCGGCCGCGGCGGTACGGCGGCGCTCAGCGTCGTTGCGGGCGAAGTAGTCCAGCTTGTCGACCAGTTCGTCCAGGCCGTCGAAAAAGGCGATCTGGTTTTCGGTGAAAAGGTCCTGGAACCCGGTGCTGCGCGAGACGAAGGTCAGCAGCCCGTTGCCGAGCAGCTGGCTCATGCGGTCGGAGGAATAGAGGTAGACGTTGTCCGGGCGGCTCATGCTGAAGCCCATCCTGGCATTGTTCACAGCCTCCAGGAAGGCGGCGCCGCGCCGCGGGGCGCGGCCGGGCAGGCCGCGGACGTCGGCCTTCAGCGCCGGCAGCCGCTGCAATGCCTGCAGCAGGAACTGCAGCCTTTCGTCGCTGCCGTCGCTGGTGCCGACGGCGAAGAAGAGGTCGTAATCCTGGTCGCTGCGCTCGAAAGAGCGGCCGATGTCGATCGCCGGGTCCACCGGGTTCGGCATAAAATAGACCTTGGCACGGTGGCCGGGCGGCACGCCGTGGATCGGCGCGGCGGCGGTCACGAATATGGCGTCGACGCTGTCGGCGCGGCGCAGCAGGCGCTCGCGGTTGGCAGAGTCGGTCAGGGTGTCGACATTGCGAAAGGCGATGCGCAGACCGGGGTTCTCCTGGCGCAGGATTTCCAGCGTCGCGTTCTCGATGGGCTCGCAGTGGCCGAGCAGCAGCAGGTCGGGACGGAAGTTGCGGGCGGTCTCGATCAGCTTGCGGTTAGCCGCGCGCCGTCCGGGCCCGCTGGAGAGGAAGGGGGTGGACCCGCGCGCCACCTCGCGGTCGTTGAAGACAAGCAGGTTGCAGCCCAGGCGGATGAAGCCGTGCAGCAGCTTCGGCATGACCATGTAGTAGTCGTTGCCCAGCTCGCGGCCGAAGACATTTCCGACGAGTAGGACCTTGCGGCCGGTATGGTCCCGGGTGGGCGAGGGATAGGCGGTCATGCAGGCGTTATGGTTGACTGGGGGTGAGACAATTCAGCCTAGACTAATTGGCCGCCGCGCTGATGCAAGGGGCTTCGGTCGGGGCCCGGCGCGGGCGCTTTGTCGTTGCCAAATGCGGGGTGAGTCCCTAGGTTTTCCGCGCATCGGGGCGTAGCTCAGCCTGGTAGAGTGCCTGCTTTGGGAGCAGGATGTCGGAGGTTCGAATCCTCTCGCCCCGACCACCCG
>JBNKHC010000022.1:0-36576 GCA_050290145.1 Kiloniellaceae bacterium
GTGCGCGCCGCCGAGACGCGGCGCTGGGCCGGGGTCAGCACCGCGCGCGGCAGATAGCTGTCGCGCGGCAGCTCGACCTCGGGAATGTCGTCGTAGCCGTGGATGCGCATGACCTCCTCGACCAGGCAGGCCTCCGCCTCCACGTCGGGGCGCCAACTCGGCGGCACCGCAGCGATGGCGCCGTTTTCCTCAGCCACCTGGAAGCCCAGGCGCTCCAGGATCTCGGCCTGGCGCGCCGGGGCGACCTCCATGCCGCCCAGCTCGGCCACGCGGGCCGGGCGCAGGGTGATGCGCCGCGTCTCCGGCGGGATCTCGCCGGCGCTGACCACCTCGCTGGCCTCGCCGCCGCAGAGTTCCAGGATCAGGCGCGTGGCGACGTCCACGCCCCAGACCGCCGACTGCGGGTCCAGGCCGCGCTCGAAGCGGAAGCGGGCGTCGGAATGGATACCGAGCCGGCGCCCGGTCTGGGCCACCATGTCCGGGTCGAAGAGCGCCACCTCCAGGAAGACGTTGGTGGTGTCCTCCTGGCAGCCGGAAAGCTCGCCGCCCATGACGCCGCCGATGCCTTCGGGGCCGTTGTCGTCGTGGATGGCCACCATCTCGGCGTCCAGGGTGTAGGTATTGCCGTCCAGCGCCAGGATCTCGGCGCCGGGCTGGGCGAAGCGCATGACCACGTCGCCCTTCACCTTGTCGGCGTCGAAGACGTGCAGCGGCCGGCCCAGGTCGAAGGTGACGTAGTTGGTGATGTCGACCAGCGCCGAGATGGGACGCAGGCCGATGGCGCGCAGGCGGTCCTGCATCCACTTGGGGCTGGGCCCGTTCTTCACGCCGCGGAAGTAGCGCCCGGCGACGAAGGGGCAGGCCTCCTGGCGGTCGGCCGGCAGGTCGCGCCGCCACTTGATGGGGCTCTCGAAGCTGCCCGCCTGGCGCGCGGTGTCGAGGGGCTTCAGGGTGCCCAGGCCGGCGGCCACCAGGTCGCGGGCGACGCCGCGCACACCCAGGCAGTCGCCGCGGTTTGGCGTGATGGCGATCTCGATCACCGGATCGTTGAGGCCCGCGACCTCGGCGAAGGGCGCGCCGAGGGGGGCGTCCTCCGGCAGGTCGATGATGCCTTCGTGCTCGTCGGAGAGGCCCATCTCGCGCTCGGAGACCAGCATGCCGTTGGAGGCCTCGCCGCGGATCTTGCCGGCCTTGAGCGTCAGGTCGATGCCGGGCACGTAGCTGCCGACGGGTGCGAAGACGCCCTTCATGCCGGTGCGCGCGTTGGGCGCGCCGCAGACCACCTGCACCTCTTCGCTGCCGGTGTCGACGATGCAGACGCGCAGGCGGTCGGCGTTGGGGTGCGGACGCGCCTCCTTCACGTAGGCCACGGTGAAGGGCTTCAGGGTCTCGGCGCGGTCCTCCACGCCCTCGACCTCCAGGCCGATCATCGACAGCTTGTCGGTGATCTCCTTCAAGGAGGCCTCGGTCTCCAGGTGGTCTTTCAGCCAGCTCAGCGTGAACTTCATGGCGCTACATCCCCCTCACCATGGAGGGGACCTCCAGCGGCACGAAGCCGTAGTGCTTCAGCCAGCGCAGGTCGGACTCGAAGAAGATGCGCAGGTCGGGGAAGCCGTACTTCAGCATGGCGATGCGCTCGATCCCCATGCCGAAGGCGAAGCCCTGGTACTCCTCGGGGTCGATGCCGCAGTTGGCCAGCACCTTGGGGTGCACCATGCCGCAGCCGAGGATCTCCAGCCAGTCCTTGCCCGGACCGATCTTCAGCTCGCCGCCCTCGCGCGAGCAGCCGATGTCGACCTCGGCCGAGGGCTCGGTGAAGGGGAAGTAGCTGGGCCGGAAGCGCAGCGGCAGGTCGTCGACGCCGAAGAAGGCGCGGCAGAAGGCCGTCAGCGTGCCCTTCAGGTGGCCCATGTGGCTCGCCTTGTCGATCACCAGCCCCTCGACCTGATGGAACATCGGCGAGTGGGTGGCGTCATGGTCGGCGCGGAAGGTGCGGCCCGGCACGATGATGCGGATGGGCGGCTTCTGCGACAGCATGGTGCGGATCTGCACCGGCGAGGTGTGCGTGCGCAGCACCTTGCGGGTGCCGTCGGCGGCCGGCTGCATGTAGAAGGTGTCCATCTCCTGGCGCGCGGGATGCACCTCGGGGATGTTCAGGGCGGTGAAGTTGTGGAAGTCGTCCTCGATGTGCGGGCCTTCGGCGACCGAGAAGCCCATCTCGCCGAAGATCGCCGTCAGCTCCTCGAAGGTCTGGCTGATCGGGTGGATGCGGCCGGCCTCCGCCGGGCGCGCCGGCAGGGTGACGTCCACGGCCTCCCGGGCCAGGCGCGCCTCCAGGGCGCTTTCCTCCAGGTCGGAACGGCGGGCCTCCAGGGCCTCCGTGACCGCTTCCTTGACCTTGTTCAGCTGCTGGCCGGCTTCCTTGCGCTCGTCGGGGGACAGGCCGCCCAGGCTCTTCAGGCGCTGGGTCACCTCGCCCTTCTTGCCCAGCGCGGCCACGCGCAGGGATTCCAGCGCCTCCAGATCGCCGGCCGCGGCCACGCGATCCAGAAGGCTGTTCTGCAGTTCCTCGAGGTTCTCCATTGGTCCGCCTCTGCCGCCCCGTCCGGCGCGCCGCTGCTGCAGGGCGCGCCGCTAGCGGACGGGGGTCACTGGTTTACCGGAAAGCTCAGGCCCCAGCGTCTAGGCTTGGGCGGCCTTCGCCTGATCCACCAGGGACTTAAAGGCTTCGGGCTCACGCACCGCCAGGTCAGACAACACCTTGCGGTCGAGCTCGATGCCAGCCCGCTTGATGCCGTTCATAAACTGGGAGTAGGTGAGGCCGTGAAGGCGGGCGCCGGCGTTGATGCGCTGGATCCACAGGGAGCGGAAATTGCGCTTCTTAACGCGCCGGTCGCGATAGGCGTACTGCAGGCCCTTCTCGACCCGCTCGATCGCGACGGTGTAGACGTTCTTGCCGCGGCCACGGTAGCCCTTGGCGCGCTTCATAACCTTCTGGTGACGGGCGTGAGTGGTAACGCCCCGCTTTGCTCGTGCCATGTCGTCGCCTCCCTTACTTCGCGTAAATCAGGAAGTTGCGCTTGACGATCTTGGCATCAGCATCGCTCAAGGTGCTCATGGCGCGCGTGCTGCGGATCATCTTCTGGGGGCGGCGGCGCATCATGTGGCGCTTGCCCGAGTGCTTGAACTTGACCTTGCCGGTGGCGGTGAAGCGAAAGCGCTTCTTGGCCCCGGACTTATTCTTCAGCTTGGGCATTTTGCATCCTTTCTGAACGAAACCAGACAGTTGGAGCGGCTGGGCATGCCCTTTCGCCGGACCGCTCACTAAGAGAACGCGGGGTTATAGCCCCCCGGAGGGGGGATTGCAAGGGGCTCAGACGCGCCCGGACCCCGCGGAAATCCTGGGGTTTTGGGGCTCTGTCGGCGGAATTGGTTAACGCTGGGCGTCAGGGCCGGTGCCGCGGGCGGCGCCGGGCCCCCGGCCGGCCGCGGACGCCGCTCAGCGCGGCGCCATCACCATGGTCATCTGGCGGCCTTCGATCTTGGGGAACTGCTCCACCTTGGCCTTCTCTTCCATCTCCTCGCGGACACGGTCGAGCACCTGCTTGCCGAGGTCCTGGTGGACCATCTCGCGGCCACGAAAACGCATGGTCACCTTGACCTTGTCGCCATCGTCGATGAAGCGGTGGATGGCCCGCATCTTCACCTCGTAGTCGTGGGTGTCGATGTTGGGGCGCATCTTGATCTCTTTGACCTCGATGACCTTCTGCTTTTTACGGGCCTCGTTCTTCTTCTTCTGGGCCTCGTAGCGGAAGCGGCCATAGTCGAGAATCTTGCAGACCGGCGGATCGGCGTTGGGCGAGACCTCCATGAGGTCCAGCCCCGCATCCTCCGCGCGGCGCAGCGCATCGGCGATCGCAACGACCCCGACCTGCTCTCCGTTCTCGTCTACTAGGCGTACTTGGGGCGACGTAATCATGTCGTTCACACGCGGTCCGTCGCGCGACGGCGTGGCGTCAAAGGGTGGGCGTGCTATCGCTTAAGCTCCTTATTCCCGTTGTAGGGGGTCCCTTTCAGGGTTTTCCTGGTCCCACCGCCAAATGCGGCGACCTCCCCATCTCTCCGGCTGGGCGCTTCCGAGCTTGCCCCGGTTCGACGCCCCCCGAAATCTGCTGCATCAACCTATTTTACCTACAGCTATTGGCCCCGCGGCGGCTCTGCGCCCGGGATTGCTGCTTCTTCCCTGATCCTAGCCACTGCTTCGCCAAGCGCAAGGACCTCTTGATCCTTGCTGCCCAGCCGGCGCAGGGCCACCTTGCCTTCCTCGGCCTCGCGGCGTCCGACCACGGCGATGACCGGCACCTTGGCGAGGGAGTGCTCGCGCACCTTATAGTTGATTTTCTCGTTGCGCAGATCCGTCTCGACGCGCAGGCCCGCCGCGGCGAAGGCTGCCCGCACCTCTTCGGCATAGCCGTTGGCGTCGGAGGTGATGGTCGCCACCACCGCCTGCTGCGGGGCCAACCAGAGCGGGAAGCGCCCGGCGTACTGCTCGATGAGGATGGCCAGGAAACGCTCGAAGGAGCCGAGGATCGCCCGGTGCAGCATGACCGGGCGGTGCTTCTCGCCGTCCTCGCCGATGTAGTTGGCGCCCAGGCGCTCGGGCAGCACGAAATCGACCTGGAAGGTGCCACACTGCCAGTCGCGGCCGATGGCGTCGCGCAGCACGAACTCCAGCTTCGGCCCGTAGAAGGCGCCCTCGCCGGGGTTCAGGGTGTAGTCCAGGCCGGCCTCCTGAACCGCGTCCTTCAGGGCCTGCTCGGCCTTGTCCCAGGTGGCGTCGTCGCCGGCGCGCACCGCCGGGCGGTCGGAGAACTTCACCACCAGCTCGTCGAAGCCGAAGTCGCGGTAGATCGTGCGCAGCAGGTCGCAGAAGATCACCGTCTCGCTGTTGATCTGGTCGGGCGTGCAGAAGATGTGGGCGTCGTCCTGGGTGAAGGCGCGCACCCGCATCATGCCGTGCAGCGCGCCCGAGGGCTCGTTGCGGTGGCAGGAGCCGAACTCGGCCATGCGCAGCGGCAGGTCGCGGTAGCTGGTGATGCCCTGCTTGAAGATCTGCACGTGGCCGGGGCAGTTCATCGGCTTCACCGCCAGGGAGCGCTCCTCGGATTCGGCGATGAACATGTGCTCGTGGAACTTCTCCCAGTGGCCCGAGGCCTCCCACAGCGAGCGGTCGATGAGCTGCGGCGTCTTCACCTCGACATAGCCGGCCGCCTCCAGGCGCTGGCGCATGTAGCGCTCCACCGTGCGGTAGAGGGTCCAGCCCTTGGGGTGCCAGAAGACCGAACCGGCGGCTTCCTCCTGCATGTGGAAGAGGTTCATCTCCCGGCCCAGGCGCCGGTGGTCGCGCTTTTCGGCCTCCTCCAGCATGGTGAGGTAGGCCTTGAGCTGCTTTTCCGTCTCCCAGCAGGTGCCGTAGATGCGCTGCAGCTGCTCGTTGCGGGCGTCGCCGCGCCAGTAGGCGCCGGAGATCTTGGTCAGCTTGAAGGCATGGCCCAGCTTGCCCGTGGCGGGCAGGTGCGGGCCGATGCAGAGGTCCAGCCAGTCGCCCTGGCGGTAGATCGAGATTTCCGCGTCGGCCGGCAGGGTCTCGATGTGCTCGGCCTTGTACTTCTCGCCCATTTCCGAGAAGTGCCGGATCGCCTCGTCGCGGTCCCAGACCTCGCGGACGATCTCCTCGTTGCGGTCAACGATCTCGTGCATGCGCTTCTCGATGACCGCCAGGTCGTCGGGCGTGAAGGGCTCGTCGCGGGCGAAATCGTAGTAGAAGCCGTTCTCGATGGCCGGGCCGAAGGTCACCTGGGTGCCGGGATAGAGTTCCTGCACCGCCTCGGCCAGCACGTGGGCGCAGTCGTGGCGCAGCAGCTCCAGGCTGTCCTCGTGGCCGGCGGTCACGATCTCCACCGCCGCATCCTGCTCGATGGGGCGCGAAAGGTCGCGCAGGGCGCCGTCGACCTTCACGGCCAGGGCCGCCTTGGCGAGGCCGGGCCCGATGGAGGCGGCGACTTCGCCGCCGGTGACCGGCCCCTCGTAGCTGCGCGTGCTGCCGTCGGGAAGGGTGATCGAGAGCTTGCTTTGCGTCGTGACTGCCATGCTAAATCCCGGAAATCCGGGTCCTGTTTGAAAGCGGCGGGAACTTTAGAAGGATTACAAGGGCTGTCAAGCAGCGCCCCGGGCCGGCGGCCCTCCGGGCAGAGACAGCATGTGCGGCCCCGGGCGAGACCCGGAGCCCATCAAGTTCGGGCGGCCCGCTGGCCGGCCCCGGCGCGCAGGACCTCGCGGTAGATGGCCAGGGTGCGCGCGCACATCTGGTCCTTGGAGAATTCGGCCCGCACCCGGGCGATGGCCTCGTCGTGCAGCTGGGCCCGCGCCTCCGGCGTCAGGGAGAGGGCCTTGCGCAGCGCCTCGGCCAGGGCCTGGGCGTCGCCGGAGGGGAAGAGGAAGCCGGTGCGCCCGGAAATCAGCTGCTCGCGGGCGCCGCCATGGTCGCTGGCCACCACCGGGCGGCCCATGGCCTGGGCTTCGCCCACCACACGGCCGAAGCCTTCCGGGTCGGTGGAGGCCGAGACCACCACGTCGGACAGCATGTAGGCCGCCGGCATGTCGTTGCACTCGTCCATGATCGAGGCGCGGCCGTCCAGGTCGTGCTTGGAGATCAGCGCCTCCAGCTCGCGCCGGTAGCCGGTGCGGCCCTGGTCGGAGCCGACCAGCACGCAGCGGTAGTCGATATCGCGCAGGTAGGTCAGGGCCTCCAGCAGCACCGCCTGCCCCTTCCAGCGGCTGAGGCGGCCCGGCATGAGGATCAGCGGCACCCCGTCGGGCAGACGCCAGCGCGTGGTGAGCTGGATCATGCGCTCGGCCGAGACCCGGTCCGGGTCGAAGCGCGCCAGGTCGATGCCGCGGCGGATCACGCGCAGGCGCGCCGGGTCGACGTTGTAGTTCTGGCGCACGTGGTCGGCGATGAACTCGGAAATGGCGATGACCCGTTCGCCCTCGGCCATGACCTGGTTGTAGCGCTTCTTGGCGGCGTTGGTGAAGTTGTAGGGCGCGTGAAAGGTGGTGATGAAGTGGGCGCCGCTGCGCTGGCAGGCAGCCTTTGCCGACCAGGCCGGGGCGCGCGAGCGCACATGCACCACGTCGACCTTGTAGCTATCGATGATGCGCTCCAGGCGCGCGATGTTGCGGTACATGACGATGGGGTTCTTGGAGGCCACCGGCAGCTTCAGGTGCAGGGCGCCGGCGCGCTTCAGGTCGTTTTCCATCGGCCCGCCCTCGGAGACGACGATGGCGGTGCCGCCCGAGGCGACGATGGCGGCGGCGATTTCCACGGTGCCGCGCTCGGCGCCGCCCGTCACCAGGCTGGGCACGATCTGCAACACCACCGGTCCGCTGCTGGGCGCGGCCCTTTCGACCTCCGTCACACCGATGTTAACGTCTGGAACGCTCATAGACCTTGCTGTTCCCGCTGCATGAAAGGCTCATGCCACAGAACTGGTTGCCACAGAAACCCTTTAATGTGAGTTAGCATGCCGCAATCCGATGTACCGGTCGACCCGCCACAAAGTTTAACGCGCGAGGACGGGACCGTCCTGGCCTATTACAGGACCGCAGGGGGAAAAGCCAGAAACGGCGGCCCGGCGGACCTGCCGGGCCTGATCTTCCTGGGCGGCTTCATGTCCGACATGAGCGGCACCAAGGCCCGGGCCCTGGAAGCCTACGCCCGGCGCCGGGGCCGCGATTTCCTGCGTTTCGACTACCGCGGCCACGGCCAGTCCTCCGGCCGCTTCGAAGACGCCACCATCGGCGACTGGCTGGGCGACGCCCTGGCGGTGCTGGACGCGGCGACCGAGGGCCCGCAGATCCTTATCGGCTCCTCCATGGGCGGCTGGATCGCCCTGCTGGTCGCGCGGGCGCGGCCCGAGCGCATCGCCGGGCTGGTCGGCATCGCCCCGGCGCCCGACTTCACCGAGGACCTGATCTGGGGACGCGCCACGCCGGAGCAGCGCGCGGTACTGGAGAGCGTCGGCCATATCGACCGTCCTTCGGACTACAGCGAGGCGCCCTACCGCATCACCCACCGGCTGATCGAGGAGGGCCGCAACCACCTGCTGCTGGCCCGGCCCATCCCCATCACCTGCCCGGTGCGCCTGATCCACGGCATGGCCGACGTCGACGTGCCCTGGCAGGCCAGCCTGCGCCTGGCCGAGGCCCTGGAAAGCACCGATGTTGAGGTGAACCTGGTGAAATCGGCGGCGCACCGCCTGTCTGAGCCCGAGGACCTGGCCCGCCTGGAACGCGCGATCGAAGAGATATCGGGCGTGGCCGGCTGAGGCCGGCCCCCGCGGGAAGCGCCTAGCCCGGCGCCCCTTCCGCCGCCCCGACGGGCTGGTTGCCCGCGTCGTCCGCCGCATCCTTGGCGATACGCTCGATCAGCATGTCGCGTGCATCCTGGCTTCCCGCGCCGTCGGCGCCGCGGTGACGCTCCTCGCTGGACGCGGTCCCGTTGAAGGCGGTGCGGACCTCCGCCAGACGCCGCGCCACGTCATACCAGAAGGGGGCGCCGAGGCCGATGAGCACGCCGGTGAAAAGCACTTTCACCAGCCAAGTCAGCCAGACCCGGAACCGCCAGAGCGAATCCTCCGTCCGGCAGAGCGGATCGAGCGCGATCTTGCGCTCCTTGTCGTCCTGGAAATAGAAGCAGTGCGGGAAGTAGCCGTTCCCCATCGGCAGGGCCAGCTCGTTGATGAGCGAAAGCTCCTGACCGAGTTTCTTGACCGTTTCCTCCGCATTGGCGGGGGTGGAGTCCGCGTCTTTCTTTTCAGCCGCGTCGGGCGGCGACAGCTTTTCGATGGCGGCCTTGCGCAGGTCGGCATCCTGCAGAAAGGTCTGCAGCAGGCGCGTGCCGTCGGCGTTCATGACCACGGCCAGGGCGATGCCGATGAGGATCGACCACAGCTGCGCGCGCCGCTTGAAATCGGCCCCCAGGGCCGAACTCAGCTCGTCGTATCTGCGGGCGATGGCCTGGAGCTTCGGCTCCAGTTCCGTCCATTTCGTGCTGACGAGATCCTTTGCCGCCTCGGCCTCCAGCAGCCGGCGCAGCACGTGCTCAAGCGATACCTCGCGGTAGACGCCGCGTGCGGAGGTGCCCAGGAACCGCTGCTTTTCTTCGCTGCTGGCCATCGCTTTGCTGGAAAGCGGGTTTTCCAGGATGCCCCTGATCACCGTCCAATAGGCCGCCGGCTCCGCTGGCTGCTCCTCCTTGCCGGGCGGCGCCTCCTGTCCTTGCTGACCAGCTGCCTGACCTTGCGCGTCGGATGAGGTGCGCTGGAGAAAATCCTTGGTTTTTCGCCACCACGGCTCCGCTGCCTTGGTGGCCTCCAAAGCCGATTTCCCCAGGTCCGGCAGCAGCTTCTGAATGGTCTCGCTCCCCAGCAGCGTCTTGAAGAGCTTGACCTGCCCCTTGCGCTTGGCGCCGCAGAGCCGGATCAGGAACTCCATGAGAAGGGTGACCACCGTCGCCAGGGCGGCGAGGGTCAGGGCAAAAGCGAGGAGTGAGTCGAACAGAACCATGGCGCAAGTCCTCCCAGCCGGATCGGCTCGGCAGAGCAAGGGGGAGTCCTCCCGCCGATCACACTGCTGCTTGCAGCCGGCACCATCCTAGGTCAGGAAGAGCGCACGCACCAGTTGCTCCAAAGTATTATCTACTCGCGCGAGCGGGGTATTTTCCCGGCCTACTCCACCGCCAGGATGGCCTTCAGGCCGGCGCGGTAGTCGGGGTAGTCCAGGGTGACGCCCAGTTCCTCGTGCAGACGGCGGTTGGAGACCAGGCGGTTGTCCTGCCAGAAACTGAGGGCCATGGGCGACATTTCGGCCTCTTCCAGGGGGATCAGCGGCGGCGGTTCCACCCCCAGCAGCTCGCAGGCATAGGCGGTGACCTCGGCCGCCGCCGCCGGTTCGTCGTCGCAGACGTTGTAGACGCGCCCCGGGCGCGGCCGGGCCATGGAGGCCTGGAGCGTCTTGGCGATGTCCTCCACGTGGATGCGGCTGAACAGGTGTCCCGGCTTGTCGATACGCCGGGCGTGCCCGGCACGCACCTGGTCCAGGACGCTGCGCCCCGGCCCGTAGATGCCGGCCAGGCGGAAGACGTGGACCGGCAGGCCCTTTTCTTCGTGCAGCGCCAGCCAGGCGGCCTCGGCGGCGATGCGCCTGCGATTGCGCCCCTTGGCGCCGCGCAGCTCCGAGGTTTCGTCCACCTCGGCACCCTGCCAGTCGCCGTAGACGCCGGTGGTGGAGAGATAGCCGATCCACTGGAGGTCCGGCAGCGCGGCGATGTCGGCCGCGTGGCGGTCCAGCACCGGGTCGCCCGCCGCGTCCCCCTCGCCGTCCGGGGCGATGCTGACCAGCAGGTGGGTGGTGCCCGCCAGCGCCGCCGGGTCCAGCGGGTGGGCGCGGTCGAAGAGGTAGGCCTCGACCCCCGCCGCGCGCAGCTCCGCCGCCGTCTCGCTCGAGCGCGTGGTGCCGGCCACCGCCCAGCCTGCCTCGGCCCCCTGCGCCTCAAGAAGGCGACGCGCCAGCGCCCGGGCGCTGAACCCGAAGCCGAAGCAGAACAGCCTGCCAGGCGCGGCGGTCTCGGTCATCTTGGCTCCTGTCTCCCCGCTTTCTTTGGCCCTGCTTTCTTTAGAGGGGCATCTCTTCTATAGATGGGTCGACGAATTCGGCGGCCCGCGCGGCGATCTTTTCCGGGGCCGCACCTTAGAGCGGCCGCAAGGCCGATGACCAGCAGGACGTTGGGTCCACGAGTGATATGAACTTCTGCGCAAAGACGGCAAGTCATGCCCTGGCGGCGGCACTGGCGCTCGCAGCGGCGGGTGCGGCCCGGGCCCAGGACGACGACCCGGAGCAGGCGGCCAAGTACCAGGCCTGCATGGAACTGGCCGAGACCGCGCCCGACGAGGCGGTGGAGGCGGCCGAGACCTGGGTCGACCTGGGCGGCAGCGACCCAGCGCGCCACTGCGCCGCCGTCGCCCTGCTGCGCCTCGGCCACTACCAGGCCGCCGCCCAGGAGCTGGAAACCCTGGCCGCCAGCCTGGAGCCCGCCTACGCCCACCTGCAGATCCCGATCCTGATCCAGTCCGCCCAGGCCTGGCTGGAGGCCGGCCAGGTCGACCGCGCCTACGCCGTGCAGACGACGGCCCTGGCGCGCCAGCCCAACAACATCGAGCTTCTGGTCGACCGCGCCGTCACCGCCGCCAGCGTCGGCAACTTCGGCGCCGCCATCGCCGACCTCGACCGGGCCCTGTCTCACGCCCCCAACCGGGCCGACATCCTGGTGCTGCGCGCCAGCGCCTACCGCTACCTCGATCAGCCGCAGGCGGCCCTGGCCGACGTGGAGACCGCCCTGCAGCTGGACCCGGCCAACGCCGAGGGGCATCTGGAGCGCGGCAACCTGCGCCGCCTGGCCGGCGACGACGCCGGCGCGCGGGAGGACTGGCTGCAGGTCACCCGCCTCGCCCCCGACACCCCCACCGCCGCCGCCGCCCAGGCCAATCTCGCCAAGCTGGACGTGAAGGTGGAATAACTCCCTTGTCACCCTCTTGCGTGACAGCCGGCCTCAAAAATCCAGGTCGGCGTAGTGCTTGGGCGGGTGGGCGCCGGAGATGTGGTCGGCCAGGATGGCGCGGAAGCTGGGGCGCGACTTGACCCGGGCGTACCAGTCCTTGGCGCCGGCGTGCTCCGCCCAGGGTACGTCGCCCAGGTAGTCGACGGCAGAGAGTTCGGCCGCCGCGGTGATGTCGGCGCGCGAGAAGGCCTCGCCGGCCAGCCAGCGCCGCCGGTCGCAGAGCCAGCCGATGTATTCCAAGTGATAGTGGATATTGGCGAGACCGGCGCGGATCGCCCCGGAGTTCGGGGTGCCGAGGCCGAGGAAGCGCTTCATGATCTTCTCGTCGACCAGGTTGGCCGTGACCTCGCGGTGGAACTTCCCGCCGAACCACTCGGCCAGGCGCCGCACCTCGGCGCGGTCGATGGGATCGCGGCCCAGCAGCGTCGGCTCGGGATAGACTTCCTCCAGGTACTCGGCGATGACCGAGGTGCCGGCGATGGTGGTGCCGTCCTCGTCGATGAAGACCGGCACCTGCCCCGCCGGGTTCAGGCGCAGGAAGACCTCGCGCCGCTCCCACACCTTCTCGGTGCGCAGTTCGCAGTCGAGGCCTTTCTCGGCGAGCACGACGCGGATGGTCCGGCAGCCGGGATCGATGGCGATGTGATAGAGCTGGCGCATGGCCGCGGACTATAAGCGTCTCGCCCGCGCGTGAATAGAGTCACTGAAGAGAATCGCGGAGGGCGGGGCAGCCGGAAAGCCGCCCCGCCCCCGCTTGAGAGGTCCGGACCCTACTCGCCCGCGGCAGCCGCCGCCTCGCGGGTCACCGGATGCTCCAGGCGCTCCAGCATCTCGCGCGGCACCACCTGCCAGAAACGGCTCTTCTCGTGCGCCCAGTTGACCAGGATCTGCTGGGCGAAGGCCGACTGCGTCTCGCGCCAGTGCTCGCTGATCAGCTCGCGCAGCTGCGCCTCCCAGTAGTCGGTCTCGACACGCTGATGGATCACGCTTTCCGGGTTGATGCGCTCGGGCAGCACGTCGTCGACGTCGTAGATGAAGGCCATGCCGCCGGACATGCCGGCCGCAAAGTTGGCGCCCACCGAGCCGAGGATGACGGCGACGCCGCCGGTCATGTACTCGCAGCCGTTGGAGCCGCAGCCCTCCACCACCGCGACGGCGGCGGAGTTGCGCACGCAGAAGCGCTCGCCCGCCTGGCCGGCGGCGAAGAGCTTGCCGCCGGTGGCGCCGTAGAGCACCGTGTTGCCGATGATGGTGTTCTCGTTGCTGGCCAGCGGACTGGAGGTCAGCGGCCGCACCACGATCTCACCGCCCGAGAGGCCCTTGCCGACGTAGTCGTTGGCGTCGCCGAAGACTTCCAGCTTCAGGCCCTGCACCGCGAAGGCGCCGAGCGACTGCCCGGCCGACCCGCGCAGGCGCACGGTCACGTGGCCGGGGTTCAGACCCTTCATGCCGAAGCGCCGGGTGATCAGCGACGACATCTTGGTGCCGATGGCGCGGTGCGTGTTGCGGATCGAATACTGCAGCTGCATCTTCTCGCCGTCCTCGAACAGCGGCTTGGCGTCGGCGATGATCTGGGCGTCCAGGGTCTCCGGCACCTCGTTGCGGCCCAGCAGGGTGCAGTAGGTCGGGAACTCGCCGGCGTCGGCCTGCACCAGCAGCGGGTTCAGGTCCAGGTCGTCGAGATGCTCGGCGCCGCGGCTGACCTGCATCAGCAGGTCGGTGCGGCCGATGATCTCGTTGAGGCTGCGCACGCCCAGGCGGGCCAGGATCTCGCGCACCTCCTCGGCGATGAAGCTGAAGAGGTTCACCACCTTCTCCGGCGTGCCGGTGAACTTCTTGCGCAGCGCCTCGTCCTGCACGCAGACGCCCACCGGGCAGGTGTTGGAGTGGCACTGGCGCACCATGATGCAGCCCATGGCCACCAGCGAGGCCGTGCCGATGCCGAACTCCTCGGCGCCCAGCATGGCGGCGATGACCACGTCGCGGCCGGTCTTGAGGCCGCCGTCGGTGCGCAGCGTTACGTTGTGGCGCAGGCGGTTCAGGGTCAGCACCTGGCTGACCTCCGAGAGGCCCATCTCCCAGGGCACGCCGGCGAACTTGATGGAGGTCTGCGGCGAGGCGCCGGTGCCGCCGACGTTGCCGGAGATCAGGATCACGTCGGCCTTGGCCTTGGCCACGCCGGCGGCGATCGTGCCGATGCCCGAGCGCGCCACCAGCTTCACGCAGACCTTGGCGTCCGGGTTGATCTGCTTCAGGTCATAGATGAGCTGCGCCAGATCCTCGATCGAATAGATGTCGTGGTGCGGCGGCGGCGAGATCAGCATGACGCCCGGCGTCGAGTGACGCAGCTTGGCGATCATCTCGGTCACCTTGAAGCCGGGCAGCTGGCCGCCCTCGCCGGGCTTGGCGCCCTGGGCCACCTTGATCTCGATCTCGCGGCACTGGTTCAGGTACTCGGCGGTGACGCCGAAGCGCCCGGAAGCGACCTGCTTGATGGCCGAGTTCTCGTTGTCGCCGTTGGCGTGCGGCGTGAAGCGGCTCGGGTCCTCGCCGCCCTCGCCGGAGTCCGACTTGGCGCCGATGCGGTTCATGGCGATGTTGAGAGTGCCGTGCGCCTCCGGCGACAGCGCGCCCAGCGACATGCCCGGCGTCACGAAGCGCTTGCGGATCGCGGTGATCGACTCGACCTCCTCGATCGGCACCGGCGTGATGCCCTCGGCCTTGAAGTCCAGCAGGTCGCGCAGGGTGTTCGGCGGCTGGCTGTGCACCCCGTCGGAGAACTTGCGGTAGGTGGTGTAGGAGTCCGTCGCCACCGCGTGCTGCAGGGTATGGATCAGCCCCGCCTCCCAGGAATGGCTCTCGCCGCCGCGGCGGTAGCGGAAGAAGCCGCCCACGGGCAGGGCCACGAAGTCCTCGTTCCAGGCGCGCGTGTGCAGCGCCAGCACCTTTTCCTGGATGCCCATCAGGCCGATGCCCGACAGGCGGGACGGCATGGGCATGAAGAACTCGTCCACCAGGGTGCGCGACAGGCCCAGGGCCTCGAAGTTGCAGCCGCCGCGGTAGGAGGAAATCACCGCGATGCCCATCTTGGACATGATCTTCAAGAGGCCGTCGTCCACCGCCTTGATGTAGCGCTGCACGCAGTCCTCCAGCGGGCGGTCGCCGAAGAGGCCGCGGCGGTGGCGCTCGGCGATCGACTCCTGCGCCAGGTAGGCGTTCACCGTGGTGGCGCCGACGCCGATCAGCACCGCGAAGTAGTGCACGTCCAGGCACTCGCCGGAGCGCACGTTCAAGGAGATGAAGGTGCGCAGCTTCTGGCGCACCAGGTGGGTGTGCACCGCGCCGGTGGCGAGGATCATCGGGACGGCGACGCGGCCCGGGCCGACGGTCTCGTCGGTCAGCACCACGTGCTCGCAGCCCTCGCGCACGGCGTTCTCCGCTTCCTGGCGGATGCGGTCCAGCGCCTCCGACAGCGCGGTCTCGCCGCCGTCGATCGGGAAGGTGCAGTCGATGCTGGCCGCGGCGTCGCCCATGTGCTGCACCATGGCCTCGAACTCGGCGTTGGAGAGCACCGGCGATTCGAGCTGCAGCAGGCGCAGCTGCGCCTCGTCCTCGTCCAGGATGTTGCCCAGGTTGCCGAGGCGCGTCTTCAGGGTCATGACCCGGCGTTCGCGCAGGGAATCGATCGGCGGGTTGGTGACCTGGCTGAAGTTCTGGCGGAAGAAGTGGTGCATGCCGCGGTAGCGGTCGGAGAGCACGGCCAGCGGCGTGTCGTCGCCCATGGAGCCGACGGCTTCCTTGGCGTCCTCGACCATGGGATGGAGGATCAGCTCCAGATCCTCCATGGTCAGGCCGTAGTTGAGCTGGCGGCGGCGCAGCTCGTCGCCTTCCCAGCGGCTCGGCTCGCCGTGGTCGGGGCGCAGCAGGTCGTCGATGGAGGTGACGTTGGCGATCCACTCGCCGAAGGGCTTCTGCGCGGCCAGGTGATCCTTGATCTCGCGGTCGTGGTAGAGCTTACCCTCCTGCAGGTCGACGGCGATCATCTGGCCCGGGCCGAGGCGGCCCTTCTCGACGACGTCGTGCTCCTCGATGCGCACCATGCCGGTTTCCGAGCCGGCGAAGAGCAGGCCGTCGTTGGTGATGGTGTAGCGCAGGGGGCGCAGTCCGTTGCGGTCCAGGCCCGCGACCGCCCAGCGCCCGCCGAAGCCGCAGACCGCGGCCGGGCCGTCCCAGGGCTCCATGACCGCGTTGCAGTAGCTGTAGAGGTCGCGGTGGGCCGGCGGCAGCGAGGGGTCCTGGCCCCAGGCCTCCGGGATCAGCATGGTCTTGACCATCGGCAGGTCGCGCCCGGCGCGCACCATCAGCTCGGCCACCGCGTCGAGCGCGGCGGAGTCCGACAGCCCGGCGGAGATCACCGGCTTCAGGTCCTCGACGTGATCGGCGAAGGTCTCCGAGGCCATGCGGCACTCGTGCGCCTGCATCCAGTTCACGTTGCCCTTCAGGGTATTGATCTCGCCGTTGTGGGCGAGGATACGGAAGGGCTGGGCCAGGCGCCAGGTCGGGAAGGTGTTGGTCGAGTAGCGCTGGTGGAAGATGACGAAGTTCGAGGCGAAGCGGTCGTCCAGCAGGTCCGGGTAGAAGGACGAGAGCTGCTCGGCCAGGAACATGCCCTTGTAGATCACCGAGCGGCAGGACAGCGAGCAGATGTAGAAGTCCTGGATGGATTCCAGCTCGGCGGCCTTCTCGATGCGCCGGCGGATGATGTAGAGGTCGATCTCGAACTGCGGGTCGGGCACGCCGCGCGAGTTGGCGATCATCACCTGCTCGATCTCCGGGCGCGTGGCGTTGGCCTTCTCGCCGACGATCTCGGTGTTCACCGGGACCTGGCGCCAGCCGTAGATGCGGTAGCCGAAGTTCAGGATCTCGCGCTCCACCAGCACGCGGCAGCGCTCCTGCGCGCCGAAGTCGGTGCGCGGCAGGAAGACCATGCCGACGGCCAGGGTCTCGTCGCCCGGCTCGTGGCCGGTGCGCGCCACGTGCTCGCGGAAGAAGTCCTGCGGGATCTGCAGGTGGATGCCGGCGCCGTCGCCGGTCTTGCCGTCGGCGTCGACGGCGCCGCGATGCCAGACCGCCTTCAGGGCCTCGATGCCGGCCACCACCACGTCGCGGCGCGGGGTGCCGTCGAGGGAGGCGACCAGGCCGACGCCGCAGGCGTCGTGCTCGTCACGGGGATCGTAGAGGCCCTGGCTGGAGAGCTTCTCGGCGTTGCGCTTCCAGGCGGCGACCGCGTCTTCCTTGTGGCCGGCGGGCGTGAGGGAGCGTTGTTCCGTCATCTTCTGTCTTTCCTTCCCCGGCTTACTCGGCCGCCACGGCGGAAGCGCCCGCCTTGGCCTGGATGTAGTCATGGATCTGCTCGGCGGCGTCGCGGCCGTCGCGCACCGCCCAGACCACCAGCGAGGCGCCGCGCACGATGTCGCCGGCGGCGAAGACGCCGTCCAGCGAGGTCATCTTGGTCTTGAAGTCGGTCAGCACGGTGCCCCAGCGGGTGACCTCCAGGCCCTCGGTGTCGAACAGCTTGGGCAGGTCCTCCGGATCGAAGCCCAGCGCCTTGATGACCATGTCGGCCTCCACCGTGAAGCTGGAGCCCTCGATGATCTGCGGCGTCTGGCGGCCGGTGGCGTCGGGCATGCCCAGGTGCACGCGCTGGGCGCGCACGGCGGTCACCTTGTCGTCGCCCAGGAAGGCCTCGGGCGCCGACAGCCAGAGGAAGTCGACGCCTTCCTCCTCGGCGTTGGCCACCTCGCGCTGCGAACCCGGCATGTTGGCGCGGTCGCGGCGGTAGAGGCAGTGCACCTTCTTGGCGCCCTGGCGCACCGCGGTGCGCACGCAGTCCATGGCGGTGTCGCCGCCGCCGATGACCACCACCGACTTGCCCTTGGCATCCAGGGTGCCGTCCTCGAAGGCCGGCACCTCGTCGCCCAGGCCCTTGCGGTTGGAGGCGGTGAGGAAATCCATCGCCGGGAAGATGTTCTTCAGCCCGCTGCCCGGCGCCTTGATGTCACGCGCCTTGTAGACGCCGGTGGCGATCAGCAGCGCGTCGTGCTTACGGCGCAGGGCGGCGAAGCTCTCCGCGCCGCCGACGTCGTAGTTGAGGTGGAACTGCACGCCGCCGCGCGCCAGCAGATCGCCGCGGCGCTCGACCACTTCCTTTTCCAGCTTGAAGTTGGGGATGCCGTAGATCAGCAGGCCGCCGACGCGGTCGTAGCGGTCGTAGACGTGGACCTGGTAGCCCTTGCGGCGCAGCTGTTCGGCGGCGGCCAGGCCGCCGGGGCCGGCGCCGATGATGCCGACCGACTGCTCGCGCTCGCGCTGCGGCTTGGCCGGCTTGACCCAGCCCTTCTCCCAGGCGGTGTCGGTGATGTACTTCTCCACCGAGCCGATGGTGACCGTGCCGTGGCCGGCCTGCTCGATGACGCAGTTGCCTTCGCAGAGCCGGTCCTGGGGGCAGATGCGCCCGCAGATCTCCGGGAAGTTGTTGGTCGCCTGGGAGGTCTCGTAGGCCTCCTGCAGGCGGCCCTCGGCGGTCAGCATCAGCCAGTCGGGGATGTTGTTGTGCAGCGGGCAGTGCACCTGGCAGAAGGGCACGCCGCACTGAGAGCAGCGGCTCGCCTGGTTCGTCGCCGCCTCGGGGTCGAACTCGTCGTAGATCTCGTCGAAGTCGCGGCGGCGCTCCTCGGCGCTGCGCTTTTCCGGCATGGCGCGGGCAAGCTTGACGAACTGCAACATCCGGCTGGCCATAGGCTTTACGTCCCTAAACTCTCTCGGTCGATCCTAGCCGCCCCCTTTGCCTGGCCCGGCCGGACCAAACGTCCAGCGGGCCCCGGCCGGGTCTTGTAGCGGCGCTTGCCTCGCCCCCGGGGACGTCGGGGCCTCCGCTTAAGGGGAAGGCCGCGGTCCCGGCGATGAAGCCCGCGTCGGTGTCGGGGGTGCCGTCCAGGGGAGGGCCGCCCGAAATCACCAGGGGCGCCCGTCTATAGACGAAGCCCCCGCAGCTTGCGAGGAAAAAACACAAAATAGGACAATGTTTTTGACCTATCTCGCCCGAAGGCCCTTCCTTATAGCAGAAAACGGCGTCCTTCCGCGACAGGTTTCCGAATATTTAGTCCCACAACGGGACTAAATTGCCCAATGGGATCGTTAACCAAGGGGTGCTATAAGCCGCCGGTCGCCGCCCTTGCCCACCGCCCGGCCCACCACCCGACCGACAACCGCCACCGGAACCCGCCCTTGTCGCTGCTGCACGTCGTTATCCTGGCCATCGTTCAAGGCATCACCGAATTCCTGCCGATCTCCTCCTCCGGGCACCTGGTGCTGGCCTGGGAGGCCTTCGATGCCGCGCAGATGAGCGGCGTCGAGCAGGCCGCGTCCGACCGCCTGACCCTGGACATCGCGGTCCACGTCGGCACGCTGGCGGCGGTCTGCCTCTATGCCTGGCGCGAAATCGGCCAGATGGCCGGCGGCGTCGCCCGCCTGGCGGTCGGGCGCTGGACGCCGGGGGCGCGCCTCGCCGCCCTGGTGATCGTCGGCACGCTGCCGCTGATCGCCGTCGGCGGCCTGTTCAAGGACGAGATCACCGCCATCCTGCGCGACACGGCGGTGGTGGCCTGGGCGACGATCGGCTTCGGCATCGTGCTGTTTATCGCCGACCGCAGCGCCATGACCTTCCGGCGCATCGACCACATGACCTTCACCGCCAGCCTGGTGATCGGCCTGTCCCAGGTGCTGGCCCTGATCCCCGGCACCAGCCGCTCCGGCATCACCATGACGGCGGCCCGCGCGCTCGGCTTCGAGCGGGTCGAGGCGGCGCGCTTTTCCCTGCTGCTGGCCATCCCGGCGATCCTCGGCGCCGGCAGCCTGGCGGGCTACGACCTCTATGAGAGCGGCAACGTGACCCTGGGGCGCGAGGCCCTGGTCGGCGTCGTGCTGTCCTTCGGCGTGGCGCTGCTGGCCATCGTGCTGATGATCGGCTGGCTGAAGCGGGCGTCCTTCACGCCCTTCGTGGTCTACCGCATCATCCTGGGCGGCGTGCTGCTGTGGTGGGTCTACGGCGCCGGCGGGGCCTGATCCCGCTGTTCACACCCTTCTGAAAAAGGGCGGAATCAAAGGGCGGCCGGGCTGGAGTAGCGCCCGCCCGGGCGGTACTTGTCCAGATAGCCGGGGATCACCGCTTCCGGCGCCGTCGCCTCGATGCCCAGATCGGCCAGGGTCAGCGCCCCCGGCGTGACCACGTTGTCCCGCTCCAGCAGGGTGACCTGGTCGCGGGTCAAGGGCGGCGAGGGCAGCACCTCCAGGAAGGCCGCTTCCAGGCGCGCCAGGCCGAAGGGCAGGTTCACCAGCGCCCGCTTGCGCCCGATGGTCTTCAGCAGCAGCTCCAGCAGCTGCTTGAAGGTGTAGGTCTTGGGGCCGCCCAGCTCGTAGACCTTGCCGCGGCAGGCCGGGTCGCTCAGCGCCGTCGTCACCGCGCGGGCCACGTCGCCCACATAGACCGGCTGGAAGCGGGTCTTGCCGCCGCCGATCAGCGGCAGGGCGGGCGAAAAGCGGGCCATCTCGGCGAAGCGGTTGAAGAAGCCGTCCTCGGGCCCGAAGACCACGCTGGGGCGCAGGATGACGGCCTCGGGAAAGGCCGCCCGCACCGCCGCCTCGCCCTCGCCCTTGGAGCGGGCATAGGCGGCCGGCGCCTCCGGCCCGGCGCCGATGGCCGAGACGTGCACCAGCGCCGTGCAGCCGGCCGCCGCCGCGGCCTCGGCGATGGCCTTGGCGCCGTCCGCGTGGACCGCCTGGAACTTCTGCCGGCCGCTTTCGAAGAGGATGCCCGTCAGGTTGATGGCCGCATCGGCGCCGTCCAGCGCCGCCGCCACCGCCGCGGGGTCCTGCAGCCGCACGCAGAGCGGCGTGATCTGGCCGACATCGCCCAGGGGCTTGAGGAAGGCGGCGCGTCCCGGATGGCGCACCGCCACGCGGATCATCCAGCCTTCGCGCGCCAGACGCTGCACCACGTAGCGCCCGAGAAAGCCCGAGCCGCCGAAAACCGTAACGATGCCCCCACGTTTGGCGCTCATGCCCCGCCTCTCCAGATGCCGAAACCACGTGCCGGCGCTCCCGCGCGAGCCACTTCGGTGCCTCGGGCCGCCTGCGGGCGATATATACAAAGCCTGGGATCAAGTTGACAGCATCAATTGACCGCCTATGTTGGGCGGCGGGCCGCCCCAAGGGCCCGCGATTGCAGGATTCGCACGACTTTTCTCCAAGGACCTCCCAGGGCAGATACTCCCCGTGGCAACTCCCGAAATTCACCTCCACCAGGGCGATCTGCCGGCCGGCCTCTCGCTGGGCGACAGCGTTGCCGTCGACAGCGAGACCATGGGCCTGGACCTGTCCCGCGACCGGCTGTGCCTGCTGCAGCTCTCCGCCGGCGACGGGGTCTGCCACCTGGTGCAGTTCCCCCAGGGAAACTACGACGCCCCCAACCTGAAGGCGCTGCTGACCGACCCGGGGGTGACCAAGATCTTTCACTTCGCCCGCTTCGACCTGGCGGCGATCAGCCGCTACCTCGGCGTTGATTGCACCCCGGTCTATTGCACCAAGATCGCCTCCAAGCTGGTGCGCACCTATACCGACCGCCACGGCCTGAAGGACCTCTGCCGCGAGCTGCTGGGGGCGGAAATCTCCAAGCAGCAGCAGTCCTCGGACTGGGGCGCTGCGGAATTGAGCCAGGAACAGCTGGCCTACGCGGCCTCCGACGTCTTGTATCTGCACGATCTGCGGGCCAAGTTAGATGTGATGCTGGCGCGCGAAGGCCGCGCGGGGCTGGCCCAGGCCTGCTTCGAGTTCCTGCCGACGCGCGCGGCACTCGACATCGCCGGGTGGAACGAGATCGACATTTTCGCCCATTAGACCGGCCCTGCCCCGCAGCGGCCGGTTGATTGACCGGGAGGAATCTTTCGTAGATGTTCCTCTTGGGAGCGCCTCGAATCGGCCCCCGGATCGGCGAGGATTCGGACCTTTGGGGCTTTTAAGGCGCGGGGCCGGCTGTGCTAGTCTGCTGACGGCCCTGCGAAGTGTGGCTAGGGGGATGCCGCGCGGGCACGCCACGTAGGACCGGACGAAACGATCCGGCCGGTGCGGGCGGCTCGTCCGTGACGAGCGGTCAAGGCCCCCATGAGAAGAGATGGCATGAAGTCAACATTGGAATCGGACAGGCCGGTGGAATCCGACACGCCGGACACCATCGCGGACCTGGCGGTTGCGCGCCGTGTGCTGGAGGTCGAAGCCAAGGCCCTGACCACCCTGGCCGCCGGTCTGGACGGCGGTTTCGTCGAGGCGGTCGCCCGCCTGGCCGGGGTCGAGGGCCGCGTCATCGTCACCGGCATGGGGAAGAGCGGCCATGTGGCGCGCAAGATCGCGGCGACCCTGGCCTCCACCGGCACCCCGGCGCAGTTCGTCCACCCCGGCGAGGCGAGCCACGGCGATCTGGGCATGATCACCGCCAAGGACGCGGTCATCGCCCTGTCCAACTCCGGCAACACGCTGGAGCTGAGCGACATCATCACCTATGCCAAGCGTTTCGCCATTCCCCTGGTGGCCATGACCGCGCGCGACGACAGCGCCCTGGCCGAGGCGGCGGACATCGCCCTGATCCTGCCGGGCAAGGCCCAGGGCGCGCCGGAGGCCTGCCCCATGGGCCTGGCGCCGACCACCTCCACGACCCTTATGCTGGCCCTGGGCGATGCCCTGGCCGTGGCCCTGCTGGAGCGCAAGGGCTTCTCCAGCAGCGACTTCCAGCTGCTGCATCCGGGCGGCGCGCTGGGCAAGCGCCTGCTGCGGGTCAGCGACCTGATGCACGGCGGCGAAGATCTGCCGCTCTGCGGGCCCGAGACGGTCATGTCGGAGGCCATCCTGGCGATGACTGCCGGGCGCTTCGGCTGCGTCGGCATCGTCGACGACAGCAAGCGCCTCGTCGGGATCATCACCGACGGCGACCTGCGCCGCCACATGGACCAGGACCTGCTGACGCTGAAGGCCGGCGACATCATGACGCCGAAGCCGCGTACCATCCGCGCCAACGCGCTGGCGGCGGAGGCCGTGGCCTTCATGAACACCTCCACGCCGCCCTTCCTCTGCCTCTTCGTCGTCGATGAGAACGGCCCGGCCGAGCGGCCCATCGGCATTCTGCACATGCACGACTGCCTGCGCGCAGGCGTGATCTGAGCGAGCGGGCGGCAAAGGTGGCGGAAACCGTGGTCCACTCCCCTCCGGCAACAGCGCATGGCGGCACGAAGGCCCCGCCGCGCCCGCCGCTGGGCGATGGCAAGAGGCGCCAGCCGCCGCGCCTTTCCGGACGCAACAGCTACAGCCTCTTCGTCAGCTCGATGAAGATCGTGCTGCCGGCGCTGGCCGCCGGTCTTGTGCTTCTGGTCATCGCCTGGCCGCAGCTCATGCCCGACGTCAGCCGCTCCGGCCTCGACTTCGCGAAGATCGCCCGCGACCACGCCAAGACCCTGAACATGCTGAACGCCCGCTACAGCGGCGTCGACGACAACAATCAGCCCTTCAGCATCGCCGCCGACCTGGCGACCCAGTCCCCGGAGAACGAGGACATGGTCGAGCTGCAGCACCCCAAGGCGGACATCAAGACCACCGAGGGCGATCTGGTAGCGCTTTCCGCGCGCGTCGGCCACTATGACCGCAAGGCGGAAACCCTGGCCCTGACCGGCAAGGTGCACCTGACCCACGACAAGGGCTTCGACATCGTCACCGAGAAGGCGACCATCGACCTGAAAGACGGCTCGGCCGCCGGCGACACGGCGGTCAGCGGCGCCGGCCCCTCCGGCGAGCTGCAGTCCGAGGGCTTCCGCCTCAGCGAGCGCGGCCAGGTCATTCTCTTCACCGGCAAGAGTCGCCTGCTCATCTACCCGGAGGCCAAGAACGAGTTGTCAGAAGGAAACGGTGCCGCGGGTCCGGCCGAGGAAATCAAGCCCGGGGAGGCGACCCAATGAGCGCCGCCCTGCGCCTTGCGGCCCGGCCGCGTCTGCTTGCGGCGGACAGCACCTTCCTGGCCGCCGCCCTGACGGGCGCCCTGGCCGCCGCCCTGGTAGCGGGCCTCAGCGCGGCGCCGCTGCGCCCGGCCGCCGCCCAGACCACGGCGGCCGAGCTGCGCGAAAGCGATGAGCCGCTGGAGATCAATGCCGAAGAAGGCATCGAGTGGAACCGCAACGACAAGACCTACATCGCGCGCGGCAACGCCCGCGCCGCCAGCGGCGAGGTCGAGGTGCTGGCCGACGTGCTGACCGCCTACTACCGCGAGCGCCAGGAGAAGTCCGATGGCGGAGACTCCGTCTTCTCCCAGGGCGGCGGCAGCGAGATCTACCTGCTGGAGGCCGCCGGCAACGTGCGCATCAACTCGCCGGAAGGTTCCGTCTTCGGTGACAAGGGCCAGTACAAGCTGGAAGAGAAGGTCTTCGTCATGACCGGCGACGACCTGCGCCTGGTCAGCAAGGAAGACGTGGTGACGGCGCGCGACAGCCTGGAGTACTGGGAAGGCCAGCGCAAAGCCGTGGCCCGCGGCAAGGCGCATGCGACCCACCAGGACAAGCAGATCAAGGCCGACATCCTGACCGCCAACTTCGAGGAGAACGCCGAGGGCAACCTCGAGGTCCGCCGTATCGACGCCAAGGGCAACGTCGAGATCATGACCGCAAAGGAATACGCGCGCGGGCGTGAAGGCGTGTACTATGTGGACCGGGAGTTGGCGACGCTGGAAGGCGACGTGAAGATCACCCAGGGTGAAAACCAGCTGGACGGCGACTATGCGGAGGTCAACATGGCCACCGGCATCAGCAAGCTGCTGGGCGCGCCGCCGGGCAGCAAGGAGAAGCCCAAGCAGGTGAAGGCCCTGGTCTTGCCGCGTGCGACCAAGGAAGTCGAGAAGAAGACTTCCGACGAGGCCGCGCCCGATGCGGGAGGCACCCAGTAGGTTCGTGACGCAGCCCCCGGAGCACCCGGAGGACTGCACAGACTGAGGTAGTTCGATTTGGTCGATGAAACACAGAAGGTAAGCGACGGCGCCGCCGGGGGACAGAGTGCCGGAACCGGCGAAGGACCGCGGCTGGTCACCGACAATGTCGGCCTGATGGCGGTCAACATCGGCAAGAGCTTCAAGAAGCGGCCGGTGCTGCGCGGCGTCACCCTGTCGCTGCAGCGCGGCGAGGCCGTCGGCCTGCTGGGCCCCAACGGCGCCGGCAAGACCACCTGCTTCTACATCGTCACCGGCCTCATCGCGCCGGACTACGGCTGGGTCACTTTGGACGGCCACGACATCACCGACATGCCGATGTACCGCCGCGCGCGCCTGGGCATCGGCTACCTGCCGCAGGAGGCCTCCATCTTCCGCGGTCTGACCGTGGAGCAGAACATCCGCGGCGTCCTGGAAGTCATCGAGCCGGTGCGCGAGAAGCGCGAGGTCGCGCTGGAAAACCTGCTGGCCGAATTCTCCATCACCCACCTGCGGCGCACCCCGGCGGTGGCGCTGTCGGGCGGCGAGCGGCGCCGCGTCGAGATCGCCCGCGCCCTGGCCTCGCAGCCGGCCTTCATCCTGCTCGACGAGCCGCTGGCCGGCATCGACCCCATCGCCGTGGGCGACATCCGCGATCTGGTCTCTCACCTGAAGGACCGCGGCATCGGTGTGCTGATCACCGACCACAACGTGCGCGAGACGCTGGAGATCGTCGACCGCGCCTACATCATCCACGACGGCGTGGTGCTGATGGAAGGCGCGCCCGACGAGATCGTCGCGCACGAGGACGTCCGCCGCGTTTACCTGGGCGAAAGGTTTAGCCTCTAAAAGGTTAAGCGATATGGCGGCGACACAAAGATTGGAACTGCGCCAGCGCCAATCTCTGGTCATGACGCCGCAGCTGCAGCAGGCGATCAAGCTGTTGCAGCTTTCCAACCTGGAACTTGCGGCGGAAGTGGACCGGGAGCTCGAGCAAAACCCGCTGCTCGACCGCGACGACGGCGCGAATGACAGCCTGCTGGAGGGACCCTCTCCCGACCAGCAGGAGGACTTCGCGCACGCTTCCGACATCGGGGGCGACGACTCCGCCCCCGGTCTCGACACGCCTGACCTCGACACGCGCGACCTCGACACGCGCGACCTCGACACCCCGGCCGACCCGGATTCCCTGGAGCGCTCCACCGCCGAGCAGCTGCCGTCCTCCAGCGACGAGCCGCTGGATACCGACTACGACAACGTCTACACCGGCAGCGCCAGCTGGGAGGGCCCCGGCGCCGAGCCCGCCTTCGCCCAGCGCGGCGGTTCGGGCAGCGGCGACGAAAGCGACTTCTCCCTGGAGCAGCGCCTTTCCGAGTCGATCACCCTGCGCCAGCACCTGACCGACCAGCTGCATCTCGAAGTCTCCGATCCCACCGACCGCGCCATCGGCGTCTGCCTGATCGACCAGCTGGACGACAGCGGCTATCTGAGCGGCGACCTTCACGAACTGGCCGAACAGCTCGGCTGCCCGCCGGAACGCCTGGAGGCGGTGCTGGCGGTGATGCAGGGCTTCGAGCCGACCGGCATCTTCGCCCGCTCGCTGGCCGAGTGCCTGGCCCTGCAGCTGAAGGACCGCGACCGCTACGACCCGGCCATGCAGGCCCTGGTGGAGAACCTGGAAATGCTGGCCAGGGGCGACCATGCCAAGCTGCGCAAGATCTGCGGCGTCGACCAGGAGGACCTGGCCGACATGATCGCCGAGATCAAGGTGCTGGACCCGCGCCCGGCCCTGTCCTTCGAGGGCGAGACGGCACAGACGGTGGTGCCCGACGTGCTGATGCGCCCCGACCGCAAGGGCGGCTGGATCGTCGAGCTGAACAGCGAGACCGTGCCGCGGGTGCTGGTCAACTCCGACTACTATGCCCAGGTCTCCGGATCGCTGCGCTCGAAGAAAGAGCGCGAGTACCTGAACGAGCGCCTGCAGTCGGCCAACTGGCTGGTCAAGGCGCTGCACCAGCGCGCCACCACCATCCTGAAGGTGGCCAGCGAGATCGTGCGCCAGCAGGACGCCTTCTTCCGCCATGGCGTCGAGCACATGAAGCCGCTGACCCTGCGCGATATCGCCACCGAGATCGAGATGCACGAATCGACGGTCAGTCGCGTGACCTCGAACAAGTACATCGCCACGCCGCGCGGCACGTTCGAGTTGAAATACTTCTTCACCGCGGCCATCGCCGGGGCCGACGGCACGGCCCACTCGGCCGAGGCCGTGCGCCACCGGATCAAGCTGCTGATCGACGGCGAAAGCGCCAAGAAAATCCTCTCCGACGACACAATCGTGGAGCTACTGCGCAAGGACGGCGTGGACATCGCCCGGCGCACGGTGGCCAAGTACCGCGAGGCCATGAGAATCCCCTCCTCGGTGCAGCGGCGCCGGGAAAAGGCGATCCTGGTCGATCAGGCATAACCGATTGTATTTCTTGAATTCTGACCGGACGAGTCGGGCACGAAAAGCGACCCGAGACAGGCTATTGACTTCACTTGGGGCCGTCTCTATGTTGCGCCCGCCTTGGCTATAGGGCATGCTGTGAAGGTGGTCAGCCACCTCGTTTCAATCCACAAAAGCGGTTATGCAGCTCTCCGTTAAGGGAAAGCAGCTGGACGTCGGTGACGCGCTGCGAACGCACGTTGATGAAAGCCTTTCGCGGATTCTCGACAAATATTTCGGGGATGCGATCGAGGTCATCGTAACGCTGTCGCGGGATGCGCACCTTTACCGCGCCGTGGTTTCGGCCCATGTGGGCCGCGGCATACATTTGGAAGCCCAGGGGGAGGCGAACGAACCTTATCCCGCATTCGATGCGGCGGCGGACCGACTGTCGAAAAGACTGCGTCGCTATAAACGCCGCCTGCGGGATCACAATTCGAAGCCTGCTGAGGGAGCCCCGCTACCCGCGCAGCAGTACATCCTGGCCGGAGAGGGCCCGGACGATTCAGGAGAAGAGAGCAGCGCCGACGGCCAGCCGGCCGTGGTGGCTGAAATGACAACAGAGATTCCGACGCTTACGGTTAGCGAAGCGGTCATGCGCATGGACCTGGGGAACCTGCCCGCGATGATGTTTCGCAACAGCGCGCATGGCGGTCTGAACATGATCTACCAGCGAAGCGACGGAAACATCGGCTGGATCGACCCGCGTGGAAACCGCGGGGAGGGACCGGACGAGGATCTATAGAGTTGCTGATGGATATTTCCGATCTGATCCTACCTGAGAGCGTGATCGCGAACCTTCGCGTTACCAGCAAGAAGCAGGCTCTCCAGGAACTGGCCAAGAAGGCCGCCGAACTCACCGGGCAGCCCGAAAGGGCCCTGTTCGAAGTGCTGATGGAGCGCGAGCGCCTGGGCACCACCGGCGTCGGCCATGGTATCGGCATCCCGCACGGCAAGCTGCCGGAGCTGGACCGCCTTTACGGCCTCTTCGCCCGCCTGGAGTCGCCGATCGACTTCGACGCCATCGACGAGCAGCCGGTGGACCTGATTTTCGTGCTGCTGGCGCCGGAAACCGCCGGGGCCGACCACCTGAAGGCCCTGGCGCGGGTCTCGCGCCTGTTCCGTGACCGCTCGGTCTGCGAAAAGCTGCGCGGCACCGACAGCGGCGAGGCCATCTACGCCCTGCTGACCCAGAGCCCGGCCAGCCACGCCGCCTGAGCCCTGCGGGCCGGTCTGAGATGAGAAAGGGCCGCTTCCCGGCAGGGAAGCGGCCCTTTCGTTTGTTGGGACCAGGCGCGGCGCCTCATCAACGCCGGCTCAGTGGACGCTGAGCGGCTCCAGGCCGTTCTGGCGCACCGCCGCGAAAGCGATGTCACGACTGGGCAGGGAGGTGATCTCGGTGCCGTCGGCGGAGTGGATCACGTAGACCTCCCGCTCGTCGACAAGGCCCTTCTTCACGTAGGCGATGTCGTCGATGCCGAGCAACAGGAAGTCCTGGGACGAGAGCTCGCGAATGCTGACCTGCTGGTTCATTAGTTTTCCTTCCGCCTGTTAGTCCTGGCGAACATCTTCGATGACCGGGCCTTCGCCGTCTGCGCGGTCCTGGGTGTCGATTTTGATGGTGCGCACCTTGGGTTCGACCAGCGGGCGCTCCAGGTCGATGTGGAGCAGGCCGCGTTCCAGGCGCGCGCCGGTGATCTCGATGCCCTCGGCCAGCACGAAGCTGCGCTGGAACTGGCGCGCGGCGATGCCGCGGTGCAGGTAGACGCGCTTGGGATCGTCAGCCTGCTTGCCGCGGATCACCAGCTGCTTGTCCTCGATCTGCACCGAGAGGTCCTCTTCGGTGAAGCCGGCGACCGCGAGCGTGATGCGCAGGCGGTTCTCGCCGAGCTGCTCGACGTTGTAGGGCGGGTATCCGTCCGCGGTCTTGGAAATTCGGTCGATGGCCTGCTCAAAGGGCTCGAATCCGAGCAGGAGCGGGCTGTTGAAAAGCGACAAACGGGTCATGGACTGAGGATCCTCCTCCTCCTTGAGCAAGGCTATCCTGTCGTTGCACGGCCCGGACACCCGAGGGTCGTCCGTCCGCCAGCGGCCCAAAGAGCGGCGCCGCCTCATCATAAATGGGGGCCCTCAGGCCCCCAATCAAGCCACCCGGCATAACCCGGCGTTGAGGGGGCCGGCGGCCTTGCGCGGCAGGTGAGAAAGGATCGCGGTCGGGAACGGCCGGGCCTCAGTCCCCGGAGACCCGGCGGGCCCGCGCCGGCGGCCCGGAGAAGACCGGCTGGGGCGCCGGCTGGCCCAGCAGGTAGCCCTGGCCCAGGTGGACGCCCAGGCTGCGCAGCTTGCCGATCTGGTCGTCCAGCTCGACCATCTCGGCGATGGTCTTGATGTTCAGGTCGCCGCAGAGGTCGCAGAGGTTGCGCAGCATCAGGCTGTCGCGGTCGGAGGACAGCAGGCGGCGGGTATAGGTGCCGTCGATCTTCACGTAGTCGACCTCCAGCGCGCGCAGGTACTGGAAGGAGGCCGCGCCGGCGCCGAAGTCGTCCAGGCACATGGAGAAGCCCTGCTTCTTCATGGCGAGGAAAACCCGGCTGACCCGTTCCAGGTCGTGCATGCGCGAGGACTCGGTGGCCTCGAACATCAGGCGCCCGGCGAGATTGCCGTGCCCGCGCAGCAGCCCCATCAGGGCCTCGACGAAGACATCGTTCTGCAGCGACAGGCCGGAGAGGTTGACTGCCAGATTGATCGGCGAGCTCTCGGCGCGCTCGGCCATGAAGGCGATGGCACGGCGGCAGCAGGCCATGTCGAAGTCCTGGATCAGTCCCACGTCCTCGGCGAAGACGATGGTCTGGTAGGGCGACTCGCCGTGGGCGAAGCGGGTCAGGGCTTCGAAGTGGGAGATCTCCCGGCTTTCCAGGTCGACGATGGGCTGGAAGGCGAAGTCGAACTTGTTGGCGGCCACCACCGCCTTGAAGGCGGTGATGCGGTCCTGGGTCTCCATCACCTGCTCGTGGAAGGAGGCGGCCAGGTTTCCGGCGGCCAGGTTGGCGGTGCCCTGGGCGGCGACCTTGTTGATGGTGTAGACCAACGCCTGGGCGGCCTCCTCGCTGGTCAGCTCATCGGCCGAGGCGCCGACAGTGGCCTGCTCCACGTTCAGGCCGCTGCCGGTCGGGTCGAAGGCGCGGGCCAGTTCGGCGAGCTGGCGGCGCACTTCGCTGCCGATGGCGGCACCGGCCTGGTGTACGAAGCCGAAGCGGTCGTCGCCGATGGCGCCCGCCGAGTCGGCATCGATGGCGCCGTCGCGCAGCACGTTGCCGGCATCGGCGTAGAAGGCCTTCCAGCGCTCGCCGCCCAGACGCTCGCGGAAGCCCGCGGCGCCGACAAACTCGATGAAGGTGATCTCGACATCCTGGCCGGCGGCCCGCGCCGCCTCCAGGGTCTCCGTCGCCGCCTCCTCGAAGGCCGCGCGCTTCAGCAGCCCGTTGGCGCTGCGCTGCGCCGTGGCGCGCGCGGCCTTGGCGAGGGTGACATTAGCGACGGCGATGGTGCAGTAGATGACGTCTTCGTGGTCGGGGATGCGGCAGGCGCTGAACACCACCTTGATGGTCTCCGGCAGGCGCCGCTTGCCGTCGCCCAGGTCGCGCTTGGCCGGGCGCATCGAGACCAGGACCGGACCGCAGCGCTTGCCCGGGGTAAGGTTGCCGATCTTGGCGACCAGGAGGGGGCGGTCCTCCTCGACGAAGAGGTCGAGCCAGCCCTGGCCGACGACCTCCTGCGGCGAGCCGCCGAGCAGCTGGTTGGTGGCGCCCACGGCGTAGCGGATCAGGCTGTCGTCACCCACTTCCAGCAGCAGGTCGGAGCCGGCGAAGGCGAAGGCGAGGAAGCGGTCGCGCTGCTCGCGAAGCTGCTCGGCTTCGCTGAGAACGATATCGACGTTCCGATTTTCCTTCGGCTGCACCATCCGTGCCTTTCCCCATCGGCCACAGGCCGGCCCCGCTGCCGCAGAGCCCCCCAGAGGATCGACCCCCAAGAGGATCGCTGGACCAGAGGATCGGCAGGGATCTTTAAGGCGCTCTAACAGGGTCTCCAGGGCAATTCTATGTTCCAAACCCTTAGGGCTTGCTTAAAAGTCCGGCCAAAATCAATCCTGCGTTAACCGCCGGAAGCTCACCTAAAATATTGAATCTCCTAATCTTCCTGACGCGTGAAGATAAAGCGCAGGCGATCGCCACGCAACTCCACCGCGCTTAGCCGGCCGCTGGCGAAGACCCCGCTGTCGACTCCGATGCGGTGGGCCAGGGCGGTCGGCCCCTCGGGCGTGTGGCCGTGCACCACGGTGACCGGGTGCGGCCAGTCCCGCCCACTGAGAAAAGGTTCGCGGATCCACAGCAGGTCCTGCTCCTCCTGCGCTTCCAGGGGGCGCTCGGGGTTGAGCCCGGCGTGGACGAAGACATAGTCGCCGATGCGGTGCTGCAGGGCCAGCCCGCGCAGAAACTCCAGGCGCGCCGCGCCCAGGCTCTCGCTGAGTGCGGCGACCAGTTCCGCCGGCTCCTCGATGCGCGCCTCCGGCGCCAGGGTCTTCAGGGTCTCCGCCCCGCCGAAGCGCCACCAGTTGAGCAGCCGCGCCAGGCTGACGTCCTCGCCGCTGGCCGCCTCGATCAGGTAGATCTCGTGATTGCCGATCAGGCGGATTTCCTCCACCCCCGGCCGGCCGAGGCCCGCGGCCACCAGGTCCAGGGCCTCCAGCGGCTGCCAGCCGCGGTCGATGTAGTCACCCAGCCACACCACGGAGACCGCCGCTTCCGCGTCCAGCTCCCGCGCGATGACGCCGGAGATGCGCTCCTGCAGGCTGCAGAGGTGGTCGGCGTGGGCGTGCACGTCACCGATGGCGAAGACCACGCGTCCGGCCGGCAGGGCGCGCGGCGCGGGCTGCCAAGGGGTGGTTTCGGTGGCGATACGCGGCATGGGGTCTCCTCGGCGAAGCGCTGGCGCCCCCGAGTTTAGGCGCGCCGCCGGGCCCGTTCAAAGCCCCTGCGACAAAGCCTCTGCAAGCCGGGCCAAGGCCGAGAAAGAAAAGGGCCGGCGCCGCATCGGCGGCGCCGGCCAGAGGCAACAGGCTTAGGACCTCAACTCCCATAGAGGGAGTGTCAGGGAGGTATTCGGAGTACGCCCTACAAAAAACGGCCGCCCTCCCCCAGAAGCTACCAGGAGGACTGGTCCGTATGGACCGCAGTATCGGGGCTCACCGCACCTTTGACCAATAGCACCTTGGTCGCATCACCGGTGATGCCGAAGTCGTCTTCGGCGATCAGCACCGGGATCGGACGGGTCGCTATGCCGTCCCTCTTGCTGTTCGGGACGCCGCCGGCGCCGAAAGAAAACGAGGCGCCGGCGAAAGCCGCGCCTCGAGTCAGGCCAGGAGGAGAGGCTGTCCCACCTGTGACGGCGGGAAGAAGGATTCGAGACGGCGGCTTCCCCGCCGGCGAGATTGCCGGCGGGAGAGACCGCGTTTGCCCTACCGGCTGGGCTGGATCGTCGTACCACCGCCGGCGCCGCTCGAGAGGCCCGTAAGGTTGGTGCCCGGACGCTTCGTCGAGCGCGTCGCGCAGGTGCAGACGTTGATGCCGGAATCGCAGCTGTGTTCGAAGTTGCCGGTGGTCACGTTGCAGGCCGACTTGGCGGCCTTCAGCGTAGCCCCGCCGCACTTCCACTTGCCGTCGAAGAGCTGACAGGTCGCCGCCTCGGCGGGAGCCGGGGTCAGCGCCGCGCCGACGGCCAACGCCGACAGGATCGCCAGAGAAGCTGCGAAGAAAATATTCCGAAGTTTCATGTCGACCTCCAAATTGAAAATGAATTGATGAGAAATCTGCGCCGGCAGTCAGAACGTCGGTCGATCCGGCGGGACGTTCGGTTCAGCAAACCGCGCCAGAACATCGCAAAGCGGTCCGCACCGATGAAATCCTGTGCTGTGTCCGCCTGAACCGGCCGCGCAATTTCCAACGGCCGCGTCACTGCGCATTGAGATACAAAGGCGGGCGGCGAAGCGGAAGCCGTGAAGCCACACAAGGTTTCTGCAAATTTGCAGCATACCTCCAAGGGGGTAGGTTTTCCGCGGCCGCCTGGTCAAGCGCGCGAGGGCAGGTGCCGCCGCGAGACCGCGCGACGGTTGATCGTGGAAAGCTGCAATGAAAAGCGCGCGGAAAATCCGCGCCGGCCTCAGGGCCGCGCCGGCTGGTGCCCGTGCCCGCCGTGGGACGCGCCCCCGCCCGCTTCCTCGTCCGCTTTTCCGGCATAGCCGCGCAGCGCGTTGTACTGCGCCACCTGCTGCGGGGTAAGCAGCGCCTGGGCCGTCAGGTGCGTGCGCAGGTGGGTGTAGCGCAGCTCGCCCTGCAGGGCGCCCAGCGCCGCCAGGCGCTCGCGCAGTTCGCCATCCTCCGCCCGGCCGCTGCCGAAGGCCCGGTCCAGGGCGGCTTCCTGCTTCAGGATCTCGCCGCCCAGGCGCTGCGCTGCGTCCTGCATCTCGCGGAAGAGTGCTTCGAAGGCGGCGCGCTGTTCCGCCGTAAGGCCCAGCGCCTCGCCCAGATCCAGCACGTGGCGCGGGCCGGGATAACCGTTGAGTTCGGCCGCCAGGGCCAGCGACATGCCGCGCCCGGCGCGCAGGTCGTCGACCTGCTGCGGCGACAGCGCCTCGATGTCGCGGGTCTGCCAGCCGGCATAGGGCGCGGCGGTCTCGGCGCCGGCGGGCGCCGCCGTGACGGCCAGGAAGGCCAGTCCGAGGAGACCTGTGACTGCATTTCTCATTGCACCGCTCCTTCTGCTCTTGTCACTGCCGCGAGATCTGGTCGTGGCGCGCCTGTACCTCGCGCGGCCAGCGGCTCTTGATGTAGGACAGCACCGCCCAGATCTCGGCGTCGCTGAGGGTTCCCTCGTAGCCCGGCATGTCGCTCTGGTAGCCGCCACCGGCCAGCGCCGCCGGTCCGTACTTGGTGAGCGCGAAGAGCTGTTCGTCGGGATGGTGCCAGGTGTGGCCGCTGACGTCGTGCGGGGGCGCCGGCAGGCGGCCGTCGGCGCGGCGCTGGCGCCAGTCGGGCTGGCCCTCCAGGCCGGCGCCATGGCACGACGCGCAGTTCGCCGCGTAGACCTGGGCGCCGAGCGCCACCTTGTCGCGGTCACTCGGGTCGATGCCGGCGCCGCCACCCGAGCCGAAGGGATTGAAGGTGTAGGTCGCCACCGCGCCGAGGGCGATCAGCGCGGCCACGGCAATGACGATCACGCGGGATTTCTGCACCTTGGTCCTGCCTGTCGGTTTCCTCTTGCCCGGTAACCTGCACTTTCCAGTAAGTGGAAGGTCAAGCGGGCGGCGGAAGCGCCGGGAGCGGACCCCTCAGGCCAGGGCCTTCAGCACCGCCTCGCCGCAGGCCTTGGTGTCGGCGGTGCCGCCCAGGTCGCGGGTGCGCGCCGCCGGGTCCTCCAGCACCGTCTCGATGGCGGCCTCCAGCTCGGCGGCCGCCGCGCTCTCGCCCAGGTGGTCGAGCATGAGGGCCGCCGTCCAGACCGCGGCGATGGGGTTGGCCACGCCCTTGCCGGCGATGTCCGGGGCCGAGCCGTGCACCGGCTCGAAGAGCGAAGGGAACTCGCGCGGCGGGTTGAGGTTGGCGGCGGGCGCGATACCGATGGAGCCGGCCACCGCGGGCCCCAGATCGGAGAGGATGTCGCCGAAGAGGTTGGAGGCCACCACCACGTCGAACCAGTCCGGGTGCTGCACGAAGTGGGCGGTGAGGATGTCGATGTGGTACTGGGCCGTTTCGACGTCCGGGTAGTTCTTCGCCATGGCGGCGAAGCGTTCGTCCCAGTAGGGCATGGTGTGGACGATGCCGTTGGACTTGGTGGCCGAGGTGACATGCTTGCGCTTGCGCTTCCTGGCCAGCTCGAAGGCGTATTCCATGATGCGGTCGGTGCCGCGGCGGGTGAAGCAGGACAGCTGCGAGACCATTTCCTGCTCGGTGCCGCCGTAGAGCCGCCCGCCGATCTCCGAGTACTCGCCCTCCACGTTCTCGCGCACCACGATGAAGTCGATGTCCTCCGGCCCGCGCCCGGCCAGCGGCGAGGTCATGCCGCGCAGCAGGCGTACGGGGCGTACGTTGGCGTAGAGGTCGAGCTCGCGGCGCAGCGGGATCAAGAGGCCCCAGAGGGAGACGTGGTCGGCCACGCCGGGAAAACCCACCGCCCCCAGGTAGATGGAATCGAACTCCTTCACCTGGGCGATGCCGTCCTCGGGCATCATGGCCCCGGTCTCGGCATAGCGCTCGCAGGACCAGTCGAAGTCCTGCCACTCCAGCGTGAAGCCGTGCTTGCCGGCCACCGCCTCGGCGGCGCGCTGGCCGACCGGAATGACTTCCTTGCCGATGCCGTCGCCGGGGATCACGGCGATGCGGTGCTTGCGATTGGACATGAAAGAGCCTCCCTACCCGGAATTATCGAGGCTCTCGAATAGGGCAAAGGCCGGGTTTGGGCAAGGTCGCGGCGCTGCGCAAAGCAAAACCCCCGGCCGCCGGACCGGGGGTTCTGGAAACTGGTGGAGCCGAGGGGAGTCGAACCCCTGACCTCTACAATGCCATCACAGAAGAAGCGGCTAAATGCGGCCTTTCGCCCAAGAAAATGATCGAAAACAAGGTTCTAAAACCAAGCTTTGCAGCTCATTGCACCCCATGCCTGCCTACTCCGCTGACAGGCAACCAAACCGGCACGGGCAGCAAAGGGCAACTGGTCAGGACGGTAGCGGCCCGTCCGACGCGGCTTCGTCCGCCTGCGCAGCCGCCTTATCCCGCTGAACGGTATCAATAGCCGTTTCGATGAACGCCGCGAGGCGGCCTTGGAGAGCGGAGTTCTTTTCCACATGCGCAACGTAATACGTCATGGACGCAACAGCAGTCCGCTGTTTCATCGGGTCCCAGAGCGCGACAATGGCACGAAGGTCGTCAAGGTCCAGTGCCCGAACTCCGAGCGCTTCGACCTGCTCTCGGACTGCGTCTTCGAATCCCAAAGCGCAAACCATGCCTATGGCGCCTCGTACATTGGCACCATTTGCGAAGGCGGCAAGTTCGTCGACATCACTGTCCTTTAGAATGTACTGCTTCACTTCGGCTGTGACGGCGAGACGGGCACCTTCCCATGCATCAATATCTCCAACACGCTGTAGTCGCTTGCTCCCAGTTCGAACTTTCTCAATTTCGACCTGAAGGTGTGGATTGTCTGCTCGCAAAATCCAAAAACAAGGCCCTGGTAGGCTGCCCCGGTCTTCTCATTCTTATGCTTTGACAGGTCAAAGTCATCGATGATCATCTGAAAGAGAGGCGGTTC
>JBNKHC010000023.1:0-8172 GCA_050290145.1 Kiloniellaceae bacterium
CGCCGCCCGGTAACCTTTTTCAATGGATGCCTGCCAGCCCCTAGGGATTTCGGGGCGCGGGCCACAGACCTGGGATTTGCGATCATGGCACGACGTTGCGACTTCACCGGCAAGGGCGTTCAGACCGGCAACAACGTGAGCCACGCCAACAACCGCACCCGCCGGCGCTTCCTGCCGAACCTGCAGGACGTCAGCCTGATGAGCGACGTGCTGGGCACCACCGTGCAGCTGCGCCTCTCGACCCGCGCCATCCGCACCGTGGAGAAGCGTGGCGGCATCGACGCCTACCTGCTGTCGACCTCCTCGGAGAAGCTCGGCACCAAGGCCCGCGAGCTGAAGCGCCGCATCAAGAAGGCCGCCGAGAAGCAGGGCGCCGCCGCCTGAGGTTTTAGGCTCATAGAGTTTCCGAAAGGCCCGCTTCCCGGCGGGCCTTTTGCTTTTCGCCTTCCTGTCACTCCGTCTGACATTTGAAGTCCTTCTTCGCGCCGGTCTTCCTGCGCATCGACGCGCCGCTACCGGCGTCGATCCCGTGCTTCGCTCTCTGCCTGGGAGAGTCGAGATGGTTGCTTTCGCTGCCGAGCTACGGCCTGCAACTCTAAGGGCGCAGCATCGAACCGGTAATCGCGTTCGGGCGATGAGACTTTCCCGTGATAGGCTTGGCTTGCCTTCGCAACACTCATTGAAGGGGGGAGTCCATGAGTAAAGCCGATCACCTGGCCGCCTATGCGGAAGGTTGGACCACCGGGAACAGCGACAAGATCCTCTCTGCACTGGCCGACAGCTATGTGCTGGACGACCCGAACCACGGCCGCGTGGCGAAGGGCGACATGGCCGCCTATCTCGACGGCATGAAGGCGACGGTCAGTGAGTTGAGGGGCGGCAAGGAGGAAGCCCAGTTCCTGGCGCTGTCGGAAGTCGTGACCGGCGAAGAGGACGGCAAGCTGACCGCCTGGTGCTGGTGGACGGTGCCCGGCACCAGCATCGCAGGGAGCGGTCTGATCAAGGTTGCGGACGACGGCGTCGTCTCCGAGCGCCTGACCTACTACACGGCACTGTCGGCTTAGGGCGACCTCCGTCCAACCCTTCAGTCGACCCACTTAATCAACGTGGACCTTGAAGTCCTTCTTCTCGCCGGTCTCCAGGTTGTACTGGGAGCGCACGGTGAAGTTGGGGTGCTTGCCATAGCTGTGCAGTGACAAGGTGACGGCGGCGCCGTCGTTGTGCACAGAGTGGATGCCGCCGGTCTTCATGCAGATCAGCTCGCCGGCATCGGCCTTGATCTCGTTCTTCACTTCCAGCTCGGCATGATCGGAACGGCTGCGGTCGTCGACGCGGCGATAGCGCACGTTGCGTTCCACGCCGTCGACGCCGGCAACCACCGCCCAGGTGCCGTGGTCGTGCGGCGGCGCGCCGCGGCCCGGCAGCCAGTTCACGGCGAGCACGGCCAGCGAGTGGTCCGGTTCCTCGTGCAGCAGGAAGGCGTTGAAGCCCTGCTCGTCGTTGGTCTGGTAGTGCTTGTCCTGCAGCCAGCTCTTGTCGATGGCGAGGCGTTGGGCCAGCGGTCCGACGCGGCGGATGATCTCGTCCTCGTCGTCGGTTTCCTGCGTGATGCGCCGCAGGTCCGCGACGTAGTCCTCAACGCTATAGGGCTGATTCTTGGATTGAGGTGCCGGCATGCTGCTTCCCCTTTTTCCTCTGTCCAGGCGGACAGCTTAGGAAAAGTTGGGAGGCTTGGGAACGCAAAGACGGTTCGCTACCTCTTCAGCGACACGTTGATCACGGCGCGGTTGCCGCAGATCGAGATCTTCAACCGCCCTTCAGCAGATCGAACTGCACGAGGAGGGTGCTTTGCAGGGGGCTGAAATTGTCGTCGGAGATGAGCGTGATCCGCGTCGTGCCGTCGCCCAGCTGGTGGACCGCTACGCCCTCGAAGTTGTCGAGGGTGAGCGGCGGGCGCAGCTCGGCGATCTCGACACCGCCCAGCAGGGCGCCCGGCTGGACCGCGTCGAGGGGAATACGTCTCAAGCGGGCGCTGAGGCCGCCCAGGAGGGTGAAGCGCCGCTCCAGCAGGATCACGTCGCCGGAGGGAAGCTGCGCCGCGCCGGTCGGATAGAAGAGACCCTTGGGCTTCAGGGCCAGGCCCTGCCAGCGGCCCGCGCCGTCGCGCAGATAGACCGCATAGCCGCCGGCCCCCTGAAGGCCACCGACGCTCTGGCCCTCGGTGAAGGCGAGCAGGCGGTCGCCGGCGAGCGCCACCAGGGCTTCGATGCCGCTGTTGGTGCCCGCCGCGGCGATGCCGGCGGGACGGTCGACGGCCGCCGGCACGCCCGCCAGGCCGTCGCCGGCGGTCTGCGCGGGCGGGAAGCGCCGCAGCCGGTGGTGATGCTCGTAGGCGACCAGCAGGCTGCCGTCGGCTAGCCGGGTCAGGGCCTCGGCGTCCTGGTTGGCCTTGCCGGTCAGCAGCAGGCCCCTGGTGTCGCGCAGGGCCCCCCACTGGCCCGCGGCCACGCCGGCGAGGTTGCCGGCCTTGTCGTAGGTGAGGCGCGCGGTGACCCAGCGCCCGGCATCGGTGATGGCGGTGATGTGCTGGCCGTCGGGCGAGATCACCAGGTCGGAAAGGCCGCCGAAGCGCGGGTCGTCGGCGCTGAGCAGCAGGCCGCCGCGCCAGCGCAGATCGCCGACGGTGACCTGGGTCTTGTCCTCGGCATTGAGGCGCAGCGGCGTGGCCCGCAGCGTCAAGGGTGTCTGGGCGGTGGCCGCGAGCGGCAGGCAGAGAAGTAGAGCGAGAAGGGCTGTCCGCAGGGCGCGGGCGTGCAAGGCGGCGCCGGCGCTAGTGCAGGCGCGCGCCGCGGCGGGCGCGGGGCGCCGCCATGGCGGCGGCGCTTTCTTCCTCGAAGAGCTCGGCCAGCTTCTCCATCACCGTGCCGCCCAGCTGCTCGGCGTCGACGATGGTGACGGCGCGGCGGTAGTAGCGGGTCACGTCGTGGCCGATGCCGATGGCCAGCAGCTCCACCGGTGAGCGGTTCTCGATGTAGGCGATGACATCGCGCAGGTGGCGCTCCAGGTAGTTGCCCGGATTGACCGAGAGGGTCGAGTCGTCGACCGGCGCGCCGTCGGAGATCACCATGAGGATGCGGCGCTGCTCGGCGCGGCCGATCAGGCGGTTGTGCGCCCAGAGCAGGGCCTCGCCGTCGATGTTTTCCTTGAGGATGCCTTCGCGCAGCATCAGGCCCAGGTTCTTGCGGGCCCGGCGCCAGGGCGCATCGGCGGCCTTGTAGACGATGTGGCGCAGGTCGTTGAGGCGGCCCGGATTGGGCGGCTTGCCGGCGCCGATCCAGCGCTCGCGCGCCTGGCCGCCCTTCCACATGCGCGTGGTGAAGCCCAGGATCTCCACCTTCACGCCGCAGCGCTCCAGGGTGCGCGCCAGGATGTCGGCGCTCATGGCGGCCACGGTGATCGGCCGTCCGCGCATGGAGCCGGAATTGTCGATCAGCAGCGTCACCACGGTGTCGCGGAACTCGGTGTCGCGCTCCTGCTTATAGGTGAGCGAATGCATCGGGTTGACGATGACACGGGCGAGACGCGCGGTGTCCAGCAGGCCTTCGTCCAGGTTGAAGTCCCAGGCGCGGGTCTGCATGGCCAGGAGGCGCCGCTGCAGGCGGTTGGCGAGGCGCGCGATGACGCCCTGCAGATGGGCGAGCTGCTGGTCGAGCAGCTGGCGCAGGCGCGTCAGCTCGTCGGGGTCGCAGAGCTCCTCCGCCTCGATGATCTCGTCGAACTCGGTGGTGAAGGCGTGATAGGGCTCGCCGTCGCGGGCGTTGTGGCCGAACAGCTCGGGCAGCTGGCCGGGGCGGCCCGGCTCTTCCTCGCCCTCGCCTTCCATCATCTCGCTGTCGGCCTCGGCGGCCTGGGGCTCGGCCTCCGACTCGTCGCCTTCGCTTTCCTCGCCTTCCGTGGTGGTCGGCGTCTCGGCGCTTTCGTCGCCGTCGGTCTGGGTGCCGCTGCTGTCTTCCTCGGAATCGTCCTTCTGCTGCTCCTGCTCGTCCTCGTCCTGCTCCAGCTCGTCTTCCAGGCCGATGTCGATGTCCAGGTGCTGCAGCATGTCGCGCACCGTCTCGGCGAAGAGCGCCTGGTCCTCGGCGCGCTTCCCCAGTTCCTTGATGTCCTGCAGGATCTCCTGGCCCAGGATGGGGCGCCAGAGGTCGATGACGCCCTTGGCGCCGGCTGGGGTCGGCGCGCCGGTCATGGCCTCGCGGGCCAGCAGGCGCAGGGCCTCCGACAGGGGCACGTCCTCGCGGCTCTGGGCGCGGTTCAGGCCGCGCACCCGGTACTGCTCTTCCAGGGCGGCGTCCAGGTTCTGGGCCACGCCGGCCATGCGCCGCATGCCCAGCGCCTCGCAGCGCGCCTGCTCGACCGCGTCGAAAATCTCCCGCGCCTCCTGGGAGCGTGGGCGCGCGTGGGCGTGCAGGCCGCCGTCGTGGTGGCGCAGGCGCAGCGCCGCGGCGTCGGCTTCGCCGCGCACCAGCGCGGCGTCCTCCGCCGGCAGGTTGCGCGCCGGCAGCGTCACCTTCACTTCCTTGCCGACCAGCCCCTGGCCGCGCGGCGCGTAGGTGACGTTGATGTCGTCACGCTCCGCGATGGCGCGCACCGTCGCGGCGGTGGTCCGCCGGAAGACGTCGAGCGGGTTCTCGGGCTGGCTCATCTAGAAACGTCTCAGGTCCAGGAGGCTCTCAAGTGATGTGCGCCTTGACGCCGGACTCGGGCAGCTCGCTGCCGAAGCAGCGCTGGTAGTACTCCGCCACAATGGGCCGTTCGATCTCGTCGCACTTGTTGAGGAAGGTGACCCGGAAGGCGAAGCCGACGTCGCCGAAGATGGTGGCGTTCTCCGCCCAGGTCATCACCGTGCGCGGGCTCATCACCGTCGAAATGTCGCCGTTGATGAAGCCGCTGCGCGTCAGGTCGGCCAGGGCGACCATGGCGGAGACCCGCTCGCGGCCCTCGGCGCTGTCGTACTCCGGCGACTTGGCGAGAATGATCTCGACCTCCTCGTCGTGCTCCAGGTAGTTCAGCGTGGCGACGATGTTCCAGCGGTCCATCTGCGCCTGGTTGATCTGCTGGGTGCCGTGGTAGAGCCCCGTGGTGTCGCCCAGGCCGATGGTGTTCGTGGTGGCGAAGAGACGGAAGGCCGGGTGCGGGCGGATGACGCGGTTCTGGTCCAGCAGGGTCAGCTTGCCGTCGACCTCAAGCACGCGCTGGATGACGAACATCACGTCGGGGCGGCCGGCGTCGTACTCGTCGAAGACCAGCGCCGTCGGGCGCTGCAGCGCCCAGGGCAGCAGGCCCTCGCGGAACTCGGTGATCTGCTTGCCGTCCTTCAGCACGATGGCGTCCTTGCCCACCAGGTCGATACGGCTGATGTGGCTGTCCAGGTTGATGCGGATGCAGGGCCAGTTGAGGCGCGCGGACACCTGCTCGATGTGGGTCGACTTGCCGGTGCCATGGTAGCCCTGGATCATCACGCGGCGGTTATGGGCGAAGCCGGCCAGGATGGCGAGGGTGGTGTCGCGGTCGAAGCGGTAGGTCTCGTCGACCGCCGGCACGTAGTCGTTGGTCTGGCTGAACGCCGGCACCTGCATGTCGCAGTCGATGCCGAAGGTCTGGCGCACCGAAACTTCGATATCGGGGCCGCTGGTCGGCATCTCGCCGCCGTCGGCCGTGGGATCTGCTGTCGCCATGAAGTAGGAATTCCGTCGTTTGAATTTAAAGATTTAACCCGGCATGTCGAAGGGCCTGGGCCTGTTGAACATCAGTCGAAGGCCGCCTTCAAGTCCGAATACGCCAGGTTGATGATTTTGAGCCGTTCTTCTCCGTGGCCGTCGCCGCCGGTGATGTCCGGATGCAGCTCCTTCACCAGGGACTTATAGCGCGCTTTCACCTCGGCCAGGGTGGCGTTGGGCGCCAGATCCAGGGTCTTCAGCGCCTTGGCCTGGCGGGAGGCAGGCGGAAAGCGGCCCTTCTGCTGCGCCTGATCGGCGGCCTCCTGGGTGAAGAAGCCGAAGTCGTCGCGAAAGGGTCTGCTGTGCGGACCGGTCTTGCCCTTGCCCAGCCCTCCGCCGAGGGGCCAGGTGGGACGCTGCCACACCGCATCGCCACGGCGAATCCGCTCGATGTCGTCCTCGTCCAGGTCCTTGAAATAGTCCCAGGCCAGGTTGTACTCGCGCACGTGCTCCAGGCAGAACCAGTAGTAGCTGGTGAGGTCGTCGCGCGAGCGTGGCGCCCGGTGCAGGCCTTCCGCCGTGCAGCCCGGCCGGTCGCAACGGCGCAGGCCCGCGTCCGACCCGGCATCGCCGGTGCGGTAAGGGCCTTCATGGAAGGGATCGCCGTGAGGCTTCTGGGGGGAACCGGACATCCGCAGATTATGTGGGATCGCCCGGGACAAGCGCAAGGGAGGCCGGGCGGCAAAACCGCGCCATTCCGGGCTGTTGGTCGCTGCCCCTAGTCGCTGGGGGTCTGCGGCGTTTCCTGCCCCCTGACAGCGCGCTCGCGGCCCATGTCGGCCAGGTTCACCAGCACCGTGCCGCCCAGGATCAGCGCCAGGCCGCCGATCAGGGTGGGAGTCAGCGGTTCGCCGAGGGAGAGGGCCGAGGCGAGGACCCCGGCGACCGGCACCGCCAGCAGGCTGAGGGAGGTGGTGGTGGCCGGCAGCGCCCGGTTGACGCTGACCACGGCCCAAAAGCAGAAGGCGGTGGCCAGCGGGCCGTTGTAGGCCAGGATCACACCCAGCTCGCCGGACCAGGCGATCGCCGACCAGTCCTCGGTGAACCAGGAGAGGACGGCCAGGGGCGGGATCGCCAGCACCATCTGCCAGGGCGCCAGCTGCAGGGGCGAGGAATCCCACTGGTGGACCCGCACGTGCAGGATCGCCAGCGACCAGGAAAAGGCGGCGGCGAGCAGCAGGGCATTGCCGGTCAGGGCCGCGCGGCTGGACCAGTCGAAGCCTGAGGGGTTGAACAGCACCGCCACGCCGCCGAGACCCAGACCGAGGCCCAGCAGTTTGCGCCGGGTCATGGTTTCGCCCAGCAGCAGCACAGCGGCCGGCGTCACCCACAGCGGCGTCGTATAGGCCAGCACCGCCGAGCGCCCGGCGCCGACGTGCAGCAGGGCGAAGTTCACCAGCACCAGGAAGGCCGCCATCTGCAGGCCGCCGACGGTGAAGATCAAGGGCAGGTCGCGGCGCGTCGGCAGCTTCAGGCGGCCGAGCACGGCCAGCAGGGCGAAGAGGCAGGCCGCACCCAGGGTCATGCGCGCGCCGGCGAACCACACCGGCGGGATGGACTGAAGGGCAACCTTCATGACCGGCCAGTTGGCGCCCCAGAGCACCACCACGCCGACGAGCAACAGGCGCGCGACTGCCGGGCTGAAAGCGACAGAGGGTGTGGCCTTGGGTGACATGGGGACGCTTCCTGGTTGCCGGGGTTGCCTGCCCGGCCGGTTTCTAGGCTGTTTCCTGGGCTGTTTCCTGGGCGCCGCACGAGGGCGTTGACAGGCCGGGACGGTCAACCCACTTTCTGGGCGCGCCGCTTCGGGCGCGGTGGATCGTCGGTGAAGGAACAGGACCTTGGCTGTTGCAGAGATTATCGAGCAGAAACTGACGCAGGCCCTCGCGCCGCAACGCCTTAAGATCGTTGATGATTCGGAAAAGCACAAGGGCCATGCCGGTTACCGCGAGGGCGGCGAGACCCATTTCAGCGTCGAAGTGGTCTCGGCGGCCTTCGCCGGCCAGAACCGCGTCGCGCGCCAGCGCCGGGTCTACGAGATCCTGGCCGAGGAACTGGCCGCCGGCGTCCACGCCCTGCAGCTCAAGACCCTGACCCCGGAAGAAGACGCCAAGGCCGGGTAAGCACCGCAACGCGACGCAGGAGGTGGCATGATCGAGTTCCTCGCCGCCATCGCCGTCTTCCTGGGCGCCCACGCGCTGCCGGCGGCGACCGGTCTGCGCCCCCTGCTGATCGCGAAGCTGGGCCGGCCGGCCTATCTGGCGCTCTATTCGCTGGTGTCGCTGGCGACCCTTGCCTGGGTCATCGCCGCGGCGCTGGCCGCCCCCTACATCGAGCTCTGGCCGCCCGGCCGGGCGACGGCTCTGGCGCCGCTGCTCGCCATGCTGCCCGCCAG
>JBNKHC010000024.1:0-9872 GCA_050290145.1 Kiloniellaceae bacterium
CGAGATCGCGCCCGACACGGTCGGCAAGCCGGCCATCGACGTGGAGATCAAGATCGCCGACAACGGCGAGGTGATGTTCCGCAGCCCCGGCGTCTTCGTCGAGTACTTCAAGAACCCGGAGGCCACGGCCGAGACCAAGACGCCGGACGGCTGGGTGCACACCGGCGACGCCGGCTTCTTCGACGAGAACGGCCACCTGAAGATCATCGACCGCGCCAAGGACGTGGGGCGCCTCAACGACGGCGGGCTCTTCGCGCCGAAGTACGTGGAGAACAAGCTGAAGTTCTTCCCCGACATCAAGGAGGCGGTGGCCTTCGGCCATGAGCGCGACTTCTGCGCCGCCTTCATCAACATCGACCTGGTGGCGGTCGGCAGCTGGGCCGAGCGCAACAACGTGCCCTACGCCAGCTACCAGGAACTGGCCAGCCACCCGCAGGTCGTTCAGACCATCAAGGGCCACATCGAGCAGGTCAACCGCGACCTCGCCGAAGACCCGCGGCTGGCGAGCAGCCAGATCCGCCGCTTCCTGGTGCTGCACAAGGAGCTGGATGCCGACGACGGCGAGCTGACGCGCACCCGCAAGGTGCGCCGCGGCTTCATCGCCGAGCGCTACCTGCCGCTGATCGACGCGCTCTACTCCGGTGTCGATCATGCCTACATCGAGACCGAGGTCACCTTCGAGGACGGCCGCAAGGGCATGATCAAGGCCGACCTGCAGATCATCGACGTCGAGACCGCGCCGGCGGCGCCGGCCATGAAAAAGGCGAGCTGAGGGTGATGACGCTTCTCTCCATCGCCGCCCGGCATCTCAAGGCGTCTGGTTTCCCACAGCTGTCACCCTCGGGCTTGACCCGAGGGTCCATGGTGCCTTCTGCCCGGACCGGTGAGGCGTTGCAATGGATGCTCGGGTCAAGCCCGAGCATGACGACAGGTGTTTTCGTGCGAGGGATTGGCGCATGACCTACGGCGACAAGCATATCGGCGACACGGTGCTGAAGGTCGACAACATCACGCTGGCCTTCGGCGGCGTGAAGGCGCTGACCGACATCTCCTTCGAGATCCGTGAGCACGAGATCCTGGCGATCATCGGCCCCAACGGCGCCGGCAAGACCTCGATGCTGAACGTGATCAACGGCTTCTACCACCCGCAGCAGGGCCGCATCATGTTCCGCGGCGCCGAGCGCAAGGCCATGCGCCCGCACCTGGCAGCCAAACAGGGCATCGCGCGCACCTTCCAGAATGTGGCGCTGTTCAAGGGCATGTCGACGCTCGACAACATCATGACCGGGCGGGTGCTGAAGATGAAGAGCAACATCTTCCTGCAGGCGCTCTACTGGGGCGCCAACCAGCGCGAGGAGATCGAGCACCGCGAGGTGGTCGAGAAGATCATCGACTTCCTGGAGATCGAGGCGATCCGCAAGACGCCGGTCGGGCGCCTGCCCTACGGCCTGCAGAAGCGTGTCGAACTGGCCCGGGCGCTGGCCATGGAGCCGGACCTGCTGCTGCTAGACGAGCCCATGGCCGGCATGAACGTGGAGGAGAAGGAGGACATGTGCCGCTTCATCCTCGACGTGAACGACGAGTTCGGCACCACCATCGCCCTCATCGAGCACGACATGGGCGTGGTCATGGACATCTCCGACCGGGTGGTGGTGCTCGACTACGGCCGCAAGCTGGCCGACGGCTCGCCCGACGAGGTGCGCGCCAACCAGGACGTCATCGATGCCTACCTCGGCGTCAGTCATTAGTGCCCACTATCAGGATTAGGTACATCATGAGATCGACTTTTCGACCGCACCCGCCAGGAGCCACGTGCAGCGCGATGTGGTACATCGGGCAAGCGTGGCAACGCCGCGGCTGCGGAGCGAAAAGCGACCCTGCGGGCGGCCGGGGGCGGCCCGTGGATGTCGTCGCGCCGGCTTGCCGATGCACCACATCGCCTGCCCCGGCGCTCCTAATCACGGGACGTCCCCGGCCGTATCATGGCGTACCTAATCCTGATAGTGGGCACTGGAGATCAGGGTGATGAACGCCACCGCCACACGCTTCGGAGTCTGGATGGTCCTGGTGCCGCTGCTCATCGCGGTCATCGGCCTCGGCCTGCAGGGCCTGGCCGTCATCGACAGCTCGCTGTTCTTCACCTGGGGCTACTTCCTGGAAGTGCTGATCGCCGGTCTGCTTCAGGGTGTCCTCTATTCGCTGGTGGCGCTCGGCTTCGTGCTGATCTTCAAGGCCTCGGGCATCTTCAACTTCGCCCAGGGCTCCATGGTGCTCTTCGCCGCGCTGACCATGGTCGGCTTCATCGAGATGGGGCTGCACTGGACCCTGGCTTTCATCCTGGCCGCCGCGGCCATGGTGGTGCTGGCCATCGTCATCGAAAAGGCGGTGCTGCGGCCCATGGTCAACCAGCCGCATATCATTCTCTTCATGGCCACCATCGGGATCTTCTATTTCCTCGACGGCTTCGGGCAGACGCTCTGGGGGTCGGACGTGAAGGTGCTGGACATCGGTATTCCCAAGGATCCGATGTTCGTTCTGCCGAACGTTTTCGAAGGCGGCATCCTGATCAACTCCTTCGACCTGGTGGCGGCCCTGGTGGGCGCCGTCCTGGTCGCGGTGCTGGCGGTCTTCTTCCAGTACACCCGCGTCGGGCGCGCGCTGCGCGCGGTGGCCGACGACCACCAGGCGGCGCTTTCCGTCGGCATTCCGCTGAAGACCATCTGGGCCATTGTCTGGTCGGTGGCCGGTATCGTCGCGCTGGTCGCCGGCATCATGTGGGGCTCCAAGGCCGGCGTGCAGTTTTCCCTCGCGCTGATCGCGCTGAAGGCGCTGCCGGTCCTGATCCTCGGCGGTTTCACCTCGATCCCCGGGGCCATCGTCGGCGGCCTCATCATCGGTGCCGGCGAGCAGGTGGCGGAGGTCTTCCTCGGCCCCCTGGTGGGCGGCGCCATCCAGGACTGGTTCGCCTACATGCTGGCGCTGGCCTTCCTGCTGTTCCGGCCGCAGGGCCTGTTCGGCGAAAAGATCATCGAGCGGATTTAGAGACCATGTTCTATCGCGAAGCCGGACAGTTCAAAACCAGCTACGGCGCCGACCAGGCGATCTTCCCCATCCGCCAGGACCGCCTGGGCCTGCTGCTGCTCGGCCTCGTCGCCCTCTTCGCGGTGCCGGCGCTGGCCAACAACTATTTCCTGGAGACCATCTTCGTCCCCTTCCTGGTTTTCGCCATGGCGGCCCTGGGGCTGAACCTGCTGACCGGCTACTGCGGCCAGCTCTCCCTGGGCACCGGCGGCTTCATGGCCTGCGGCGCCTTCTTCTCCTACAAGCTGGCCACCGCCTTTCCGGAACTGCACGTCGTCTTGGTCTTCCTGCTGGCCGGCCTCGGCACCGCGGGCGTCGGCGTGCTCTTCGGCCTGCCGTCCCTGCGCATCAAGGGCTTCTACCTGGCCGTCGCCACCCTGGCCGCGCAGTTCTTCCTGGTGTGGATGTTCAACAAGTTTCCCTGGTGGACGAACTACAGCCCCTCCGGCGTCATCTCGGCGCCGCCGATGGAGGTGATCCCCGGCTACTTCGTCACCGGCAACGAGGCCAGCCCGGCGACCAAGTACGTCTTCCTGCTGATCTTCGTGGCCGTGCTGGCGCTGATCGCCAAGAACCTGGTGCGCAGCCGCACCGGACGCTCCTGGATGGCGATCCGCGACATGGACATCGCGGCGGAGATCATCGGCATCCGCCCGCTCTGGGCCAAGCTCTCGGCCTTCGCCATCAGCTCCTTCTACATCGGCATCTCGGGCGCGCTCTGGGCCTTCGTCTACACCGGCTCGGTGGAGGCGCTGGCCTTCCAGATCGACCGCTCCTTCCAGGTGCTCTTCATGGTGATCATCGGGGGGCTGGGCTCGATTCTCGGCTCCTTCCTCGGCGCGGCCTTCATCGTGCTGCTGCCGATTCTGCTGAACAACGCGCCGGCGGCCCTCGGCCTGCACATCTCGGTCGAGCTGGTCTCGCACCTGGAGTTCATGATCTTCGGCGCGCTCATCATCTTCTTCCTGATCGTCGAACCGCACGGCCTGGCCAGGCTGTGGCAGATCGGCAAGGAGAAGCTGCGGCTCTGGCCGTTCCCTTATTGATCCGTCTTCGTCCGGCCACTGGCCAGAGGTAGGGGGCGATGTTAGCTTTGTACCCAACCGAATAACCAAGCCCTTTCTTGAAAGGGGCAAAGAACCGGGAGGAACTTAGGATGAGTTTTAAGAAAATTGGTCTCGCCGCGGTTGGCGCGGCGATGTTGGCGGGCAGCCTTGCCCTGCCGGGACTGGCGGCCGCGCAGGAACAGTTCGTGCCGCTGCTGGTCTACCGCACCGGCCCCTACGCGCCGAACGGCATTCCCATCGCCGACGGCTTCAACGACTACATGCAGCTCATCAACACGCGCGACGGCGGCATCAGCGGCGTCAAGTATGCCTGGGAAGAGTGCGAGACCCAGTACAACAACGACCGCGGCGTCGAGTGCTATGAGCGTCTGAAGGGCAACGGCCCGACCGGCGCCAGCGTCGTCAATCCCTACTCCACCGGCATCACCTACGCGCTGATCGATCGCGCGACCAACGACAAGGTGCCGGTCCTGTCCATGGGGTACGGCCGGGCCGACGCTTCCGACGGCACCGTCTTCCCCTACGTCTTCACCATGCCGATCACCTACTGGGCCGGCGCCGACGTGATGGTGCAGTACGCCAAGAAGGAATCCGGCGGCAGCCTGCAGGGCAAGAAGATCGCCCTGGTCTATCATGACTCCGCCTACGGCAAGGAGCCGATCGCGACCCTGGAGCGTCTGGCCAAGGAAGAGGGTTTCCAGTTCTCGACCTACCCGGTCGCCCACCCGGGCCTGGAGCAGAAGGCGACCTGGCTGCAGATCGGCCGCCAGCTGCGGCCCGACTGGGTCTTCATGTGGGGCTGGGGCGTGATGAACTCGACCGCCATTAAGGAGGCCGCCGCCGTCGGCTTCCCGATGGAGAAGTTCATCGGCATCTGGTGGTCCGGTGCCGAGGCGGACGTGACCCCGGCCGGCGCTGCCGCCAAGGGCTACAAGTCGCTGAACATCACCGGCGTCGGCACCGCCGCGCCGATCTTCAAGGACATCGAGAAGATGCACGCCGACGGCAACGGCATCGCCGACAAGGCCAACATCGGCACGGTGCTCTACAACCGCGCGCTGGTGAACGCCTTCCTCTACACCGAGGCGATCCGCATCGCCCAGGCGGAGTTCGGCACGAAGCCGCTGACCGGCGAGCAGGTGCAGTGGGGCATGGAGCGCCTAAACGTCACCCAGGAAGCGATCGACAAGGCGGGCATGACCGGTCTGGTCGGTCCGGTGAAGATCACCTGCGCCGACCACGAGGGCGGCGGTTCCGCCCTGGTGCAGCAGTGGGATGGCTCCAAGTGGCAGGCGATCACGGACTTCATCGCACCGAACCGTGACGCGCTGCGGCCGGCCTACGAGGCCTCGGCCGCCCAGTACGCCAAGGAGAAGGGCATCACGCCGCGCAGCTGCAGCTGAGCGGACAGCCCGCCCCCCGGAATCCTTTGGGGGGCCTCGAGGCAAGGGGGCGGTCCAGCGGGCCGCCCCCGCGCCCCGGGAAACTTCACTTTCTAGCGAATGCCTGAAGCCATGAGCGAAGCCGCCAGCCAGATCCAGCCCGCCCCGGAAAGCGCCACGGGGGCAAAAATCCTCTCGGTGAACAACATCGAGGTGATCTACGACCACGTCATCCTGGTGCTCAAGGGCGTCTCCCTGGAGGTGCCCCAGGGCGGCATCGTGGCCCTGCTGGGCGCCAACGGCGCCGGCAAGACGACGACCCTGAAGGCGATCTCCAACCTGCTGCGCGCCGAGCGTGGCGAGGTTACCAAGGGCTCCATCGAATTCGAGGGCAAGCGCGTCGACGCGCTGACCCCCAACGACCTGGTGAAGGCCGGCGTGGTGCAGGTCATGGAAGGCCGCCACTGCTTCGAACACCTGACCATCGAGGAAAACCTCCTGACCGGCGCCTATACCCGCAGCGACGGGCGCGGCGCGGTGCAGGCCGACCTGGATATGGTCTACAGCTACTTCCCGCGCCTGAAGGAACGGCGCGGCAGCATGGCCGGCTATACCTCCGGCGGCGAGCAGCAGATGTGCGCCATCGGCCGCGCGCTGATGAGCCGGCCCAAGATGATCCTGCTCGACGAGCCCTCCATGGGCCTCGCCCCGCAGCTGGTCGAGGGCATCTTCGAAACGGTGAAGCGGCTGAACGAGGGGGAGGGCGTGTCCTTCCTGCTGGCCGAACAGAACACCAACGTGGCGCTGCGCTACGCGCGCTACGGCTACATCCTGGAAAGCGGCCGCGTGGTGCTGGACGGCGACGCGGCGAAGCTGCGCGAGAACGAGGACGTGAAGGAGTTCTACCTCGGCCTCTCCGCCAGCGGGCGCAAGTCCTACCGCGACGTCAAACACTACAAGCGGCGCAAGCGCTGGCTATAGCGCCGGTCGCGGTCTAGGCTCCCTCCATGGATTACTACGACGATCTAGAAACCCGCACGCCGGAGGCGCGCGAGGCGGCGCTCCTGGCGGCCCTGCCGGCGCAGATCGCCCACGCCAAGGACAAGGCGCCGGGCTACGCCGAGATCCTGGCCCAGGTCGATGCCGCTGCGGTGACCAGCCGCGAAGCGCTGGCCGCCCTGCCGGTGACCCGCAAGTCCGACCTCATGGAGCGCCAGGCGGCGACGCCGCCCTTCGGCGGGTTCGCGGCGGTGCCGGTCGGCGCGGCCGCGCACCTCTTCGCCTCGCCGGGGCCGATCTACGAATTCGACACCGCGCGTCCCGGCTTCTGGCGGCTGGAGCGCGCCCTCTTCGCCGCCGGCTTCCGCCCCGGCGACGTGGTGCACAACTGTTTTGCCTACCACCTGACGCCGGGCGGCTGGATGATGGACGGCGCGGCGCGCAGCCTGGGCTGCGCCGTCGTGCCCGGCGGCGTCGGCAATTCCGAGCAGCAGGTCCAGGCCATCGCCCACTTCCGGCCCTCCGGCTACACCGGCACGCCGGACTTCCTGAAAGTGTTGCTCGACAAGGGGCAGGAACTGGGCGTCGACTGCAGTTCCATCACCCGGGCGCTGGTCTCCGGCGGCGCGCTCTTCCCGGCCGTGCGCCAGGCCTATGCCGAGCGCGGCGTCGCCGTGCTGCAGTGCTATGCCACCGCCGACCTGGGCCTCATCGCCTACGAGTCCGAAGCCCGCGAGGGCATGATCCTGGACGAGCAGATTATCGTTGAGATCCTGCGCCCCGGCACCGGCGATCCGCTGCCCGAGGGCGAGGTGGGCGAGGTGGTGGTGACCACCCTCAACCCCGACTATCCGCTGATCCGCTTCGCCACCGGCGACCTCTCGGCGATCCTGCCGGGCGCCAGCCCCTGCGGGCGCAGCGCGCCGCGCATCAATGGCTGGATGGGCCGCGCCGACCAGGCGACCAAGGTGAAGGGCATGTTCGTGCAGCCGGCCCAGGTGGCCGCGGTGCTGAAGCGCCACGGCGAAATCGCCCGTGCCCGCCTGGTGGTCACCCGCCAGGGCGACAGCGACGCCATGACCCTGCAGTGCGAAGTGGCCCAGGGCAAAGGGGGCGGCGACGAGAGTCTGGCCGCGGCCATCGCGGCGAGCCTGCAGGACGCATGCAAGCTGAAGGGCGCGGTGGAACTGGTCGCGCCGGGCAGCCTGCCCAACGACGGCAAGGTCATCGACGACCAGCGCAGCTACGACTGATCCGGAAGCTTGCCGGGTCTGGCCCCGGGGCCTAGGCGCCTGTGGGGGCGTGCTCGCGGCAGGACACGTGGAAGCGGGACTGCGGGCGGTCGTTCACCTCGATGACGATGTCCTTGCGGCTGCCGATCAATTCCCAGACCGGATGGTGCAGGGCCGGGCAGATGGCGGAGAAGAAGGCAGGCCTGGCGCGCACCGGCAGCGCCCGTTCGTAGGCCCTGAGGCGGTCGGAAAGCCCGACGATGACCAAGACGGTATCGTTGTCGGTGGTCACCGAGTCGAGCCGCCAGCCGGCCGGCAGGCCCTCGTAAGCGTAGTAGGCCTCCACCGCCTGCACCCCCATCTCGGAGGCAGCACCGCTCTGCGCCGCCGCCCCGGGGCCCTGGGTCCCCGGAGCTGTGGCGCAGGCCGTCAGCAGCAGGCCGGCGAGCAGGCCCGTCAGGGGGGCGGTGAGGCTACGCAGAATGCTCATGAGGGCGAGTTTAGCCAGGGCGGCCCCCGCCGTGAAGCCGCAGAAACATGGGGGTTTCGCGGCAGGCAAAAAATCACAATATCGCCGCATTTGCGGCCAGAAGCCGACATCTTCGGTTTCTAACTTCATACTCACGGAGACTTCCCCTCTCTGTAGAGGAGCCCAGCCTGCCTCAATAGATGCCCCGAAGTGGCTGGTACTAAGGGGCGGCCGACTGCCCCGACCAAGCGCGGCCGCCCCGACTTTCTCCGGAGACGTTTTTCTCCGGAAAGCTCCAACTACGGGCGGTCGCGTACCCCAAGCCAAGCGGGACCGCCCGCTTTTTTTGTCCATTTTTCAATGTCCTGAACCGGAAGCGCCCGCGCTGAGTCGCGGATCTGCGTCAATGTGCGCCTGGCCGCCGAAACCGGCGGTTGGTCCGTCAGGCGGCGGCGCCTTCGGTGTTGCGCCGCGCGACGATGCGGTGGGCGGGCAGGCGCAGGGTCACGGTGGTGCCCTTGCCCAGTTCGCTCTGCAGGTCCAGGGTGCCGCCGTGCAGCTCGGCCAGCGCCTTGGCCAGCGGCAGGCCCAGGCCGGTGCCCTTGGCCTCCTGGTCGGGCAGGTTGCCGACCTGGCCGAAGACGGACAGCGCCCGCGGAATGTCCTCCCGCGCGATACCGACGCCGTTGTCGACCGCCTGGAAGACGAAGCCGCTGCCCTCGGTGGCCCAGCAGCGCAGCATCACCGTGCCGCCTTCGGGCGTGAACTTGATCGCGTTGGCCAGCAGGTTCACCAGGATCTGCGTCAGCCGCCGCTTGTCGGCCTTGATCGCCGGCAGGTCGCCGGGGCAGTCGAACCGCAGCGCCACGCCGGCTTCCTGCGGGCGCCCGTTCAGCAGCACTTCGACGTTGGCGACCAGCGCCGCCGGTTCGATCACGTCTTCGTGCAGCGTCTCGCGCCCGGACTCTACCTTCGAGAGGTCGAGGATGTCATTGATGATGCCCAGCAGGTGCTGGCCCGACTGGCGGATGTCGGTGGCGTAGTCGCGGTATTTCAGGTTGCCGATGGGGCCCATGGACTGGTGCTCGATCATCTCGGCGAAGCCGATGATGGCGCTCAGCGGCGTGCGCAGCTCGTGGCTCATGCGCGCCAGGAAGGCCGACTTCGCCTGGTTGGCCTGGTCGGCGCGCGCGGCCCTTTCGCTGGCCTGGCGCAGGCTGGCCAGTGCCTCGTCGAGCTGATCCTGCAGGGTCCGGCCGGCGGCCTGCTGCCCGCCCCCGGCAGCGCTCCCGGTATTGTCCCGGCTATTGCCGGCGCCAACGGCCGCCGCCAGGGCTTCCAGGCGGGCGGCCTGACGCCGTGACGACAGGAAGTGGACGGCGAGGAGAACGGCGATGGCGAGCCCGAGAACCGCGCCGCCGAGCAGCGCCCAGGTGGGCAGCAGGATCGTCTCGGCGCCGCTCATCATGCCACCTGCTCCGCGGTTACGCCGGTTGTTCGCCGAAGGCGCCGAGGCCCACCTTGGGGGCGTCGTCGCGGCCGCGCACCCAGCCTTTCTGGAACTGGCTCTGGCTGACGATGCGCTCGTAGTTGTCGAGCATGGCGTCGATCTCCTGGCGGTCGACCAGGTTGGTCTTGTAGA
>JBNKHC010000025.1:0-6271 GCA_050290145.1 Kiloniellaceae bacterium
GGCCTGGAGGTGCTGCTGCCGGCCCCGCTGGCCCTCACTGCGCCCGGAGCCGCCATGGCGGTGCTGATCAAGCCGCAGTTCGAGGTCGGCAAGGAGCGCGTCGGCAAGGGCGGCGTGGTGCGCGACCCGGCGCTGCACGAAAAGGTCTGCGCGCGCATCCGGGCCTGGGTGGAGGCCCAGCCCGGCTGGACCGTCGAGGGCGTCGTCGAAAGCCCCGTCACCGGCCCCGAGGGCAACAAGGAATTCCTGATGGTGGCAAGGAAGGGCGCCTAGCCGCGCCCCTCGTAGCCCAGCAGCACGTTCACGGCGTTGACGCCGATTTCCGCCACCGCGTAGCCGCCTTCCATGACGAAGAGCGTCGGCTTGCCCAGCCTGGCGATGGTCTCGCCGATGACGAAATAGTCCTCCGACTTCAGCTTGAACTGCGAGATCGGGTCCTTCTCGAAGGTGTCCACGCCCAGCGACACGACGATCACGTCGGGGCCGTAGGCGGAGATCCTGCTGCAGGCGTCCTGCAGCGCCGCCCGCCAGACGTCGAAGCCGCTGCCCCAGGACAGCGGGTAGTTGGCGTTGCAGCCTTCGCCGGCGCCTTCGCCGGTTTCGTCCTCGTAGCCGAGGAAGAAGGGGAACTCCTGCTTCGGGTGACCATGGATCGAGGCGAAGAAGACGTCGGGGCGGTCGTAGAAGATCGCCTGGGTGCCGTTGCCGTGGTGGTAGTCGACGTCCAGCACCGCGACACGCCCGGCGCCCGCATCGATGAAGGACTGGGCGGCGACGGCGGCGTTGTTGAGGAAGCAGTAGCCGCCGTAGAAGTCGGCGGCGGCGTGGTGCCCCGGCGGCCGGCAGAGCGCGAAGGCCGCGGTTGCTCCCTGGTGCAGCAGGTCGGCGCCGCTCAGGGCCACATCCACCGAGGCGGTCGCGGCCTGCCAGGTGCCGGCGGTGATCGGCGTGCCGGCGTCGAAGGAGAAGTAGGACAGCTTGCCGTCGATGTACTCTGGTTCCACCTGGCGCAGGCCGCGCACCGGCCACACCAGGGGCAGGGCGTCGTAGTCGCGGCCTTCGGCGGTCCACAGGTCCCAGGCTTTCTCGAGGAAGCCGACATAGCGGGCATCGTGCACCTTCAGGATCGGGTCGAGCCCGTGTTCGCTGGGGGCCGTCACCGGGCCCAGGTCGACGTCCTTCACCCGCTCCAGCACCGTCTCGGCGCGCGCAGGCATTTCGACGGCGGGCTCCATCTGGCCGTTGATGAGCTCCAGCTTGGCGTGGTGCAGCTTGTGCTTCTCGCTATAGACGGTCTTCACGGCAGGGGATCCTCGACAAGTGTGACGTGATCGGCCCGCCAGGCGCCAGGCCAGACTTCGGCGGCGGTTTCGCGCAGGCGGCGGATCTCGCCGAAAGGAATATCGTGGGCGAGCATCAGCGGACCGTCGGCTTCGTGCTCAGCCAGCGGCGGGATGGCCTCCAGCACGCCGTGCATGCCGAGGCTCGGCTCGCAGGGCAGATAGAGGGCGCAGGCGCCGACATTGCTGAAGTTCAGGGTGGTGCCGGGGGAGCGCCCGATGACGCCGGCCGTGCCTACCGCGCAAACCAGTTCGACAGCGCGGGCCTTGGCGCAGCTGGAGACCCGGGAGTACCCCGAGAGCCGGTGGGTCATCGAGGGCACGAGGAGGAGGTCCGGGGCGTGTGGCGCCAGCAGGACCGAGAGCGCCGGCATCTCGACGTCCAGGCAGATCAGGGTGGCGATCCTGAGCCCTGCCCACTCGACGATGTGCAGTTTGTCGCCGGGCGTGAGATTCCAGTAGTGCGGCTCCTGCTCGCCGGGGGTGAGGGAAAGCTTGTCCTGGGCGATGGCGCGGCCGTCGGGCAGCAGCAGCCAGGCGCGGTTGCTGAAGCCGCCCCCCTTCTTGGCGTCCACGGGCCAGGGCATGGTGCCGGCCAGCAGGCCGATGCCGTGGCGGGCGGGCAGCTCGCGCAACAGTTCCAGCGCGCTGGGGGCCTGCCCGGCCATCCAGGCGATTTCCTTGTCGGAGGTGAGTCCTTCCGGCTTGAAGGACAACCAGGCTTCGGCCGCGTATTCCGGCATGACCAGCAGCTTCGCGCCGGCGGCGGCGGCTTCGGCCATCTTGGCCTCCACGTGGGCGGCCCAGGCGCCAAGCCCGCTCAGCGGCGTCGAGAGGTTGGTGGCCCAGAGAGCCAGGGTGAAGGAGGTGGGGGCTGTCATGAGGGCATTGTGTCGGAAGGAGGCGAGGCGGACCAGAGCCCGGCGACGGCGAGGCTCAGTCTGCGAGAACGGTCGCCGGCGCCCGCAGGCTGTGGCGGCGCGGATCGCCGCTCAGCATCTCCGCCGTTTCGACCAGCGGCGCCAGGGCCTGGGCCAGGCGCGCGAAACTGCGGATCATCGACAGGGTCGCCGGGCTCTCGATCTCGCCGCCCAGGGCGTCCTCCAGCAGGGCGGAGAAGGGATCGCGCGGCTCCGGGAAGGGACGCAGGCGCACCGCCGTCCCGGCGTCGATGCCGGCGGCTTCCTTGGCCAGGGAGAGCGCCGTACGGTAGCCGCCCAGGGCGTCGACCAGTCCGGCTTCCTTGGCGTCGGCGCCCGACCAGATCTGGCCCTTGGCGACCGCCAGCACCTCTTCCTGGCTGAGGCCGCGCCCGGCGGCCACCTTGCCGGTGAAGTCGGCGTAGGTGGTGTCGAGGGTCTGCTGCAGCCAGTCCCACTCCTCGCGGCTGAAGGGCGCGGAAGAGCTCCACATGGCGGCGCGGCGCCCGGCCTGCACGCCGTCCCAGTTCACGCCCAGGTTGGCCCAGAGCTCGCGCAGGGAGACCTTGCCGCTGACCACGCCGATGGAGCCGGTCAGGGTGCCGGGCTGGGCGACGATGGTGGCGGCCGGGGCGGAGACGAAGTAGCCGCCGGAGGCCGCGACGTTGCCCATGGAGACGATGACCGGCTTGCCCAGGTCGCGGGCGCGCTGCACCTCGCGCCAGATGGTGTCGGAGCCGACGTAGGAGCCGCCAGGGCTGTCGACGCGGAACAGGATGGCCGTGACTTCCGCGTCGTCGATGGCGTCGGAGAGGGCCTCGGCGATGTCGACGGCGCCCAGCGTCACCCTGCCGAAGACCGGGTCGTTCTCGCCGCCGGCCAGCACGATGGGGCCTTCGCCGTACACCAGGGCGACAACGGGCCGGTCGGAACCGCTCTCGGTCGCGGCGCGGCGGTAGGCCTGCAGGGACAGCCATTCGGCGCCGGGGCCGGCGGCCTCCAGGACCTCGGCCTCCACCTCGTCCCAGTAGCCCAGGCGGTCGACCAGGCCCAGGCGCTGAGCCTCGGCCCCGCGGTAGGGCGCGCGGTCGATGAGGTCGCGCAGGGCGCCGGCCTCCAGGTTGCGGGCCTCTGCCACGGCGGTGACGATCTGGCCCAGGGCCGAGTCGAGATAGCGCTGCAGGTTCTGGCGCTGCGGCTCGGGCAGGAAGTCCTCAGTCAGGAAGTTCATGGCGCCCTTGTATTCCTCGCGCTGGGCGACCTGCGCGCGCGCGCCGATCTCCTCCAGCAGCGGCTTGAGGAAGGGCTGCTGCAGGGCGAAGCCGGTGATGCCCAGGTCGCCGGAAGGCTGCACCCAGACTTCGCCGGCGGCGCTGGCCAAGAAGTAGTGCAGGGTGCCGTTGCCGGCTTCGCCGAAGGTCTCGGCGAAGGCGGTGACCGGCTTGCCCTGGGCGCGGAAGTCGGTGACGGCGTCGCGCAGTTCCTGCATCTGCGCCAGGCCCGGCGCGCCCCAGCCGGCGCGGATCACCAGGGCCTTCACCCGGTCGTCGCGGCCGGCGGCCTCCAGGGCCTCCACCGCCTCGCGCAGCACCAGGGCGCGGCCCAGGGAGGCGCGGGCGAGGGGATTGATGGGACGCTGCTCGATCACGCCGCCGGAGAGGTCCAGCAGCAGCACGGTCTCCTCCGGCACCTCGGTGGCGGTCGGCTTCAGGCCCTCGAAGCGGGGCAGGAAGACCGCCGTGGCGACGATCCCGGCGATGAGCAGGAAGCCGACCGTCGCGAAGAGGCCGAGCAGGCACTTCAGCAGAAACATGATGATGCGGGTCATGGCCCTATCTCAGCGTCCCGGACCTTCCCTGGCCAGTTAAATTTTCGTGCTGCGGGCGTCCGGGCGGGGTTAGGTGCGGAGCGTCGCCGCGCGGCCGTCTGGCGGCTTGTACTTGAGCGGGCGATACCGCAAAGTCCGTTTCGCGCGGTGGCGCGACGTGAAGACAGGCGAAAATGCGTTTCAGGATTTTGCAGAGGCCGGACCATGCGGCGTAAGGCGCGGCGTGGCGGCGGCCGCCAGCTTGAAGTGACGGTGGAGTCCTTAGGCGCCAAGGGCGACGGCCTGGCGAGCTGCGACGGGCGGCCGCTGTTCCTGGCCCAGACGGTGCCGGGCGACCGAGTGCTGGCGCGGGTCACCGGGCAGCGTGGCGGCGGCTTCAAGGGCGAGATCATCGAGCTGCTGGAAGAAGGGCCCAACCGGGCCGAGCCGCCCTGTCCCTTCTTCGGGCCCTGCGGCGGCTGTGCCCTGCAGCACCTGGCCGAGCCCGCCTACATCGACTGGAAGGAAGACCTGCTGCGCCTGGCGCTGGAGCGCCGCGACCTGGCGCCGGAGACACTGCACCCGCTGCGCCGGGTGCCGCCGGGGCGCCGCCGGCGTATCACCTGGAGCGCGCTGAAGACGGCGCGCGGCCAGCTGCTCGGCTACTACGAGCGCCAGTCGCATCAGCTGACCGACATCGATGCCTGCCTGCTGGTGGTGCCGGAACTGCAGGCGCTGATCGCGCCCTTGCGCGCCGTGCTGGACAAGGTGCTCGCGGTCCAGGAAGGGGCGAGAGTGACGGCGACGCTCTGCGAGACCGGCGTCGACCTGCTGCTCGATTCGCGCCACGAGCTCTCCCTTCCGGACCGCGAGGCCCTGGCGGCCTTCGCTGAGGCCAGCGACCTGGCGCGGCTGTCGTGGACCGACGGCCGTGAGGCGCCGGAGCCCCTGGCGGTACGCCGCGAGCCGATCCTCACCTTCGGCGGCGTGGCGGTACTGCCGCCGGCCGGCGGCTTCGTGCAGCCGACGGCGGAAGGCGAGGCCCTGCTGGTGGAACTGGTCATGGCGGCGGTGCCCGAGGGGGCGGAGACCGCCGCCGACCTCTTCGCCGGCTGCGGCACCTTCACCTTTCCCCTGGCCGAACGGCTGCAGGTCTATGCGGCGGAGGGAGCGGAAGACTCGCTCATGGCCTTGGACGCCGCCGCGCGGCGCTCGGACCGTGCGCCGCGCGTGCAGGCGGAGCTGCGCGACCTGGCGCGCTTTCCGGTGCTGGCCGACGAACTGTCGGGCGGCGACGTGGTGGTCTTCGATCCGCCGCGCAACGGCGCCCGCGAGCAAGCGGCGGAGATCGCCGCCAGCGACGTGCCCACGGTCATCGCCGTCTCCTGCAACCCCACGACCTTCGTGCGCGACGCCCGCGCCCTGGTCGACGGCGGCTACCGCCTGACCGAGGCGACGCCCATCGACCAGTTCCCCTGGTCGGGGCACCTGGAACTGGTGGCGGTCTTCCAGCGTTAGGCGCGAAGCTTACTCAGGCCTTCGCGTCGCTCAGCACTTCGCGGATGGCGGCAATGGCGGCCTCGACGTCCTCGCGGGAGACGTCCAGGTGGGTGACGGCGCGGATGCGCGCGCCGGCGCCGCCCAGGTCGACGCCCTTTTCCTTCAGCGCAGCACAGAAGGTCTCGGCGGAAAGGCCGGTGCCGGCGATGTCGAAGAAGACGATGTTGGTCTCCACCGCGTCGACGTCGACCCAGATGCCCGGCAGGTTGCGCAGCGATTCGGCGAAGAGCTTCGCGTTGCCGTGGTCTTCTGCCAAGCGCTCGACGTTGTGCTCCAGGGCGTAGATGCCGGCGGCGGCGATGATGCCGGCCTGGCGCATGGCCCCGCCGGTACGCTGCTTCAGGCGCCAGGCTTCCTCGATGAACTCGCTGGAGCCGGCCAGCACCGCGCCGACCGGGCAGCCGAGGCCCTTGGAGAGGTCAATCCAGACACTGTCGAAGGGCGCGGCGAAGTCGCGCGCCGACACGCCTGCCGCGACCACGGCGTTGAGGAGACGCGCGCCGTCCATGTGGTAGGCGAGGCCCTGCTGCTGCGCCAGGGCGCCCAGCGCCTCGATGTCCGACAGCGGCCAGATGGCGCCGCCGCCCATGTTGGCGGTCTGCTCCACCGCGATCATGCGGGTCTGCGGGTGGTAGCGGTCCTTG
>JBNKHC010000026.1:0-14199 GCA_050290145.1 Kiloniellaceae bacterium
TCCGTGCGCTACCGCGGCAAGGAGATCCTGGGCCTGCCGGCGCGCGAGCTGAACAAGGTGCGCGGCGTCACCCTGTCGATGATCTTCCAGGACCCCATGACCTCGCTGAACCCCTACCTGCGCATCTCCAGGCAGATGACCGAGGTGCTGGTGGAGCACAAGGGCACCGGCGAGGCCGAGGCGCGGCGCCGCGCCATCGAGATGCTGGACCGCGTCGGCATCCCCTCGGCGGCGGACCGGGTCGATCTCTATCCGCACGAGTTCTCCGGCGGCATGCGCCAGCGCGTGATGATCGCCATGGCGCTGCTCTGCGAGCCGGACCTGCTGATCGCCGACGAACCGACCACGGCCCTGGACGTTACCATCCAGGCGCAGATCCTGGACCTCATGGCCGACCTGAAGCGCGACTTCAACACCGCCATCATCATGATCACCCACGACCTGGGCGTGGTCGCCGGGCTCTGCGACCGGGTCATGGTGATGTACGCGGGCCGCGTGGTGGAGACCGGCGGGGTGCGCGACATCTTCTACCGCCCGCAGCATCCCTACAGCCTGGGCCTCCTGAACTCCATGCCGCGCCTCGACGAGGCCGGCGCCACCCAGCTCTCCACCATTCCCGGCCAGCCGCCGAACCTGCAGGCCCTGCCGCCCGGCTGCGCCTATCAGGAGCGCTGCCCCTACGCCTTCGAGGCCTGCCGCGGCCGCGAGCCGGCCCTGCACAGCTTCGGGGAAGGCCGTGCCAAGGCCTGCCATCTGGAACGCCTGGAGGAAAGGGAGCCGGCATGAGCGAGACCCTGCTGTCGGTCGAGGACCTGAAGGTCCACTTCCAGATGCGCGTCGGCGGCGTCCTCGTCGGGCGCTACCAGCCGCTGAAGGCGGTGGACGGGGTCAGCTTCGACTTGAAGGCCGGGGAGACCCTGGGCATCGTCGGGGAGTCCGGCTGCGGCAAGTCGACCCTGGGCCGCGCCATCCTGCGCCTCATCGAGCCCACCGCCGGGCGGGCCGTCTGGCTGGGCGACGATCTCGCCGCGCTGGATCCCAAGGCGATGCGGGCCCGGCGCCAGGACATGCAGATCATCTTCCAGGACCCCCTGGCCAGTCTCAACCCGCGCATGACGGTGGGCGAGATCATCGCCGAGCCCCTGCGCACCTTCGAGCCGGGCCTCGGCCGCCAGGCGGTGAAGGCGCGGGTGAAGGACATGATGGCCAAGGTCGGCCTGCTGCCGCAGATGATCAACCGCTACCCGCACGAATTTTCCGGCGGCCAGTGCCAGCGTATCGGCATCGCCCGGGCCATGGTGCTGGGCCCCAAGCTCATCGTCTGCGACGAGCCGGTCTCGGCCCTCGACGTCTCCATCCAGGCGCAGATCGTGAACCTGCTGATGCGCCTACAGCAGGAGTTCGGCCTGACGCTGATCTTCATCAGCCACGACCTCTCCGTGGTGCGCCACATCAGCCACCGCATCATGGTGCTCTACCTGGGCAAGGTGATGGAGATCGCCGACCGCGAGGCGATCTATTCGCGCGCCCGCCATCCCTACACCCAGGCGCTGATCTCCGCCGTGCCGATCCCCGACCCGGACAAGGAGCAGGCAAAGCGGCGCCTGGTGCTGCAGGGCGATCTGCCCTCGCCGCTCTCGCCGCCCTCCGGCTGCGTCTTCCGCACCCGCTGCCCCAGGGCGAGCGAGTTCTGCGCCCGGCAGGCCCCGCCGCTGGAGGAAGACGGCAGCGGCGACCTCCACAAGGTCGCCTGCCACCACTGGCGGGAGGGTCTATGAGCACCCGGGATCACAAGATCCACTGCGATAAGCACGGAGAGCAACAGGCGACCTTCGTCTGCCAGCATGTCGTACAGACACTGGTTGATGGCCGACCACGCGGTTTCTGGACCTCGGACAATCCCGATAACCCTCGCCCAGATGCGTGGTGCGACGATTGCGAAGTGCGTGTCCAGCGCGACGGCGAGTGGAACGACGAGAACGAAGCCTTGGCGGGTGTAACCTTGCTTTGTGGCGCCTGCTACGATCAGGCAAGGGCGCTGAATGGCAAATAGGGCACCTTGACCGGCCCCCGCCCCGGCCCGGATACTTCCGGCAAAACGAAAGCGGGAGGACAGGGCCGCCATGACACGGCTGACAGAGGCACAGGAAGGCATTCGGGAAAAGGCCAGGGAGCTGGCCGAGACGGTGATCGCGCCGTGCGCGGCGGAGATCGACCGCCAGGAAGCCTACCCCTGGGACAACTGCCGGGCCCTGCGCGAGGCCGGCTTCTTCGGCATGACCATCCCCAAAGACTACGGCGGGCCGGGCCTCGGCTTCCTGGAGGTGGCGCTGGTCATCGAGGAGATGGCGCGGGTTTGCGGCGTCACCGGACGCATCGCGGTGGAGGCCAACATGGGCGCGGTCAGCGCCATCATGGCCTACGGCAGCGCGGCACAGAAGGAGATCGCGGCCAAGCAGGTGCTCTCCGGCGACAAGCCGGCGATCTGCATTACCGAGCCGGGGGCGGGCTCGGCCGCCACCGAGATGACCACCCGGGCCGACAAGCAGGGCGACCGCTATATCCTCAACGGCGGCAAGCACTGGATCACCGGCGGCGGCGTCTCCCAGCTCCACCTCATCTTCGCCCGGGTCTTCGAGGACGGGGTCGAGCAGGGCATCGGCGGCTTCATCGCGCTGCGCGACCCGGAAAAGGACACGCCCAAGGGTCTGCGCATCGGCAAGCGCGAGCCCACCATGGGCCTGCGCGGCATCCCGGAGACGGAGATCCTCTTCGAGGACCTGGAGATCTCGGAAGACATGCTGCTGATGCCGCCGCAGGGCCTGCGCCGCGGCTTCGGCGCGCTCATGTCCGCCTACAACGCCCAGCGCGTCGGCGCAGCCACCGTGGCTCTCGGCATCGCCCAGGGCGCCTACGAGGAGGCTCTTGCGTACAGCGGAAAGCGTGAGCAGTTCGGCCGCCCGATCGCCGAGTTCCAGGGCCTGCAGTGGATGCTGGCCGACATGGCGACGCAACTTGCCGCAGCGCGCGCCCTGATCCACAAGGCCGCTGACTGCGGCCAGGGCTTCCCCGACGTGCTGGAAGCAGCCCAGGCCAAGGTCTTCGCCTCGGAGATGGCGATCAAGGTGACCAACGACGCCCTGCAGGTCTTCGGCGCCGCCGGCTATTCCCGCAACAACCCGCTGGAGCGCATGGTGCGCGACGCGCGCATGTTCACCATCGGCGGCGGCACCGCGCAGATCCTGCGCACGGTCATCGCCTCGCGCATCCTCGAGCGCAAACTGCCGCAGACCCGCGACGGCTATCTGAACCTGCAAAGGGCGGGGGAGTAGCCGCACGAGCCGTCATGCTCGGGCTTGACCCGAGCATCCATTTTCATGACGGACAGGTTCGTGCGGGCGGCACCATGGACCCTCGGGTCAAGCCCGAGGGTACAAATATGCTTGGGAATGAGGGCAGGCGAAGGTCTCAGCCCAGCTTGCCGTGGCAGTGCTTGTATTTCTTGCCGGAGCCGCAGGGGCAGGTGGCGTTGCGCGAGACCTTGCCCCAGGTCGAGGGATCGTTGGGGTCGATCTCGGCGGCGGCGGCGCGGCTGGTGGCCGGCTGGGCCACGGCGCGCGGCTGTTGAGCGCCCTGGGGCGCTGTCTGGCCGTTGGCGCCCGGCGGCGCTCCGGCCCCGGCGTCGGCCATGGCGACGTCCTGGCGGCCTTCGTGCATCTCCTGCTGCGGGCGCGGGATGTTGACGTCTTCCTGCGGGCGCAGCTCGACGCGGCTCAAGAGGCTCACGGTCTCCTCGCGCACCTCGGCCAGCATGTTCTCGAAGAGGTCGAAGGCCTCGCGCTTGTACTCGATCAGCGGGTCGCGCTGGCCGTAGGCGCGCAGCTGCACGCCCTGGCGCAGGTGGTCGAGGGACAGCAGGTGGTCCTTCCACTGGCGGTCCAGCACCAGCAGCAGGATCTGCTTCTCCAGGCCGCGCATGACCTCGGGGCCGAAGTTGGCGGTCTTGGCCGCCATGCGCTGCTTCACCGTGCCGGTGATGCGCTCCTTGATCTCCTGGTCGGCGATGCCCTCTTCCTTGGCCCAGTCCTGGATCGGCAGGTCGAGCCCGAAGAGGCGCAGCACCTCCTCGTGCAGGGAATCGGTCTGCCACTGCTCGGAATAGGCCTGGGCCGGGATGAAGCGGCCGACCAGGGCGTCGATGACGTCGGCGCGCATTTCCTCGATGGTCTCCTGCACGTCGTCGGCGCGCATCAGGTCCTTGCGCTGCTCGAAGACCACCTTGCGCTGGTCGTTCATGACGTCGTCGTACTTCAGCAGGTACTTGCGGCCCTCGAAGTGGCGGGCTTCGACCTTCTGCTGCGCCTTCTCCAGGGCCTTGTTGACCCAGGGGTGGACGATGGCCTCGCCTTCCTGCAGGCCCAGCTTCTGCAGCATGGAGTCCATGCGCTCGGAGCCGAAGATGCGCATCAGGTCGTCTTCCAGGGAAAGGAAGAACTTGGAGGCGCCGGGGTCGCCCTGGCGGCCGGCACGGCCGCGCAGCTGGTTGTCGATGCGCCGGCTCTCGTGGCGCTCGCTGCCGACGATGTAGAGGCCGCCGGCGGCCAGGGCCTCCTGGCGGGCGGCGGCGATCTCGGCCTCGATCTCGGCGATCTTCTTCTCGCGGGCGGCTTCGTCCTCGATGTGCGCGGCTTCCTGGGCGGTGCGCATTTCCAGGTTGCCGCCCAGCTGGATGTCGGTGCCGCGGCCGGCCATGTTGGTGGCGATGGTGACGGCGCCGGGCACGCCGGCCTGGGCGATGATAAGGGCTTCCTGCTCGTGGAAGCGGGCGTTGAGCACCTGGTGCTTGATGCCGGCCTTCTTCAGCATCTCCGAGAGCAGCTCCGACTTCTCGATGGAGACCGTGCCCACCAGGATCGGCTGGCCGCGCTCCTGGCAGTCGCGGATCTGCTCCAGGATCGCCTGGTACTTTTCCTTGGCGGTGCGGTAGACCTCGTCGTCGGAGTCCTCGCGCACGACCGGCACGTTGGTCGGGATCTCGATGACTTCCAGGTCATAGGTCTCCAGGAACTCGCCCGCCTCGGTCATGGCCGTACCGGTCATGCCGGCCAGCTTGGGGTAGAGGCGGAAGTAGTTCTGGAAGGTGATGGAGGCCAGCGTCTGGTTTTCCTGCTGGATGGTCACGCCTTCCTTGGCTTCCAGGGCCTGATGCAGGCCCTCGGAGTAGCGGCGGCCCTCCATCATGCGTCCGGTGAACTCGTCGATGATGACGACCTTGTCGTCCTTGACGATGTAGTCGGTGTCGCGGGCGAACAGCTTGTGGGCGCGCAGCGCCTGGTTGGCGTGGTGCAGCAGGCTGACGTTATTGATGTCGAAGAGGCCGCCCTCCTCGATCATGCCGGCCTGGCGCAGCAGCTCTTCCATGTGCTCGGCGCCGGTTTCGGTGAAGGTCACCGAACGCGCCTTCTCGTCCTTCTCGAAGTCTTCGTCCGTCAGGCTGGGGATCAGCTTGTTGACGGCGATGTAGGCCTCCGAGGAATCCTCGGCCGGGCCGGAGATGATGAGCGGCGTGCGGGCCTCGTCGATCAGGATCGAGTCGACCTCGTCGACGATGGCGAAGTTGAACTCGCGCTGGACCAGGTCCTCCAGGCGAAACTTCATGTTGTCGCGCAGGTAGTCGAAGCCGAACTCGTTGTTGGTGCCGTAGGTCACGTCGGCGGCATAGGCGGCGCGGCGCTCGTCCTCGCTCAGGCCGTGGACGATGCAGCCGGTGGTGAGGCCCAGGAAGCGGTAGACCTGGCCCATCCACTCGGCATCGCGCTTGGCCAGGTAGTCGTTCACCGTGACCACGTGGACGCCCTTGCCGGAGAGTGCGTTGAGGTAGACCGCCAGGGTGGCCACCAGGGTCTTGCCTTCACCGGTCTTCATCTCGGCGATCTTGCCCTGGTGCAGCACCATGCCGCCGATCATCTGGACGTCGTAGTGGCGCTGGCCGAGGGTCCGCTTGGCGGCCTCGCGCACCGTGGCGAAGGCGTCGACCAGGATGTCGTCCAGGCTCTCGCCCTGGGCCAGGCGGCCGCGCAGCTCGGCGGTGCGGGCGCGCAGGGCCTCGTCACTCAGTTCCTGGAGCTGCGGCTCCAGGGCGTTGATCGCCGTCACCGTCGGGTTCAGGCTCTTCAGAAACCGGTCGTTCGCAGACCCAAAGAGCCGCTTGGCGAGCACGCCGAACATGCGAGATCCTTACGATTTGGTGAGTGGCGGCCGGAGCCCCCTTTTTTACGTGGTGTGACACATAGGGCCCCGGCTTCGGGCTGTCAACGATGCTCCCGAGGGTGTGACCCGGGGGCGCCCGCCCTCTACCCGGGGTCGATACACCGGCCGGCGGCGGAACGCCCGGCCCGTCCCCTGCGGCCCCCCGGCGGCTCTCCCTGCGAACCCCTTGCGAACCCCCTGCCAACCCTTGTGATATGGCCCGCGCCGTGCATGATGCGTAGCCATGGCGCGTCGCAGACCCCAGAAGATCAACCCTTTTGCGCAGAAGGCCGGATTTTCCGGCCTTTTCCGGCGCCTTGGCCGCCTGCCGGGCGTCACGGGAAGGGGGCGCGCGGCCCGGCTGCTGGCCGCCCTGCTGGCGGCCCTGTCTGCGGGGGCGGCGATCCAACCGCTGCAGGCGCAGCAGGGGGGCGATCCCCTGCCGCTGGCCCTGCCGGAGCCCGCCGCGCCGGGCGACGGGGGCGAGGGCTCCCAGGCCGAACTCGCCCGCCTGAAGGACGCCCTGAAGGAGATGGACGCGCACAACCCGGTGGTGGCGCGGGTCAACGGGCATGCGATCCGCTGGGCGGAGGTGGTGGCCTCGGCCCAGGACCTGCCGCCGCGCTACCGCGACCAGATCGAGTCGGTCTTTCCGGCTCTGCTCGACCGCCTGGTCGACCTGCGCCTGCTGGCCGATGCGGCGCGGGCCGAAGGGCTGCGGGACGACCCCGTCGTCCTGGAACGCCTGGCGGGCTTCGAGGACCGGGTGCTGTCCAGCGTCCTGCTGGAGCGCTATCTGGACGAGAAGGTCACCACCGCCGACCTGCGGGCGCGCTACGACGCCCTGGTGGCGGCACGCCGCGGCGACCGCGAGATCCGGGCCCGCCACATTGTGGTCGGGAGCGAGGAAGCGGCCGAGGAGGTGATCGCCCGCCTGGACAAGGGCGCGGTTTTCATTTCCCTGGCCAAGGAGCTGTCCACAGGAGCCTCGGCGGCGCGTGGCGGCGATCTGGGCTATTTCCATCCCAGCCGCATGGCGCCGGCTTTTGCCGAAGCCGCCCTGGCGCTGGAGCCCGGCGAGTACACGCATGAGCCGGTGAAGACCGAGTTCGGCTGGCACGTCATCCTGCTGGTGGACCGGCGCGCCGATAACATTCCTTCCTTTCTGGACATGCAGGACAAACTGCGCGAAGAGGCTAGGAAGGAAGCCGTCGACCGGCTGGTCGTCAGCCTGCGCCGCGAGGCGTCGGTGCAGTTGTTTCCCGAAGACCCCCTGGAAAGCGCAACTGGGGAAAGCAGCGCCGGCGGGAGCGCAGAAGGCGCGGGAAGCGCCCAATGAGCCGCCGTCGCGCAGGCTGCGAGAGAGAATTTGAGCCCGTGGAAGTTTCCGCGAAAAGACTTTAGTCGGGCCGTTGTAAAACGGGTCACCGGGGCGCGTGGCCCTTCAAGGAGAATTTCTTCATGTCTAAATCGTCTACCGTCGTCGCCGTGGTGGTTGCCCTTCTGGTAGGGGCCGCCGGGGGCTATGGCATTCAGACCTATCTGGCCAAGTCGGGCACGGTGGAGATCACCGGGATGAAAATCTCGGAGTCCGAACCGGCCGCCGAGTCCGAGGAGAGCCAGATGGCCGCCGAGGGCGAGGACGCAGGTGAGGAAGGCGATCCCATTGCCATCGTCAACGGCCAGAAGCTCTACGAGTCCGACCTCGTTGCCTTCCTGCAGCGGCTGCCCCCGCAGCTGCAGGCCCAGGCCCAGCTGCTGATGCCGCAGATCCTGGAGCAGGTGGTGAACAACGAGCTGGCGACCCAGGCCGGCCACAATGCCGGCCTCGCCCAGGACGCCGAGGTGATGAGCCAGCTCGGCAAGGTCGAGGACCTCATCGTCGGCCAGACCTACCTGCAGCGCGCCATCGACGAGCGGGTGACCGACGACAAGCTGGAGGCGGCCTACCAGAAGTACCTGGAGGAAAACCCGCCGCAGCGTGAGCTGAAGGCGCGCCACATCCTGGTGGCGACCGAGGACGAGGCCAAGGCGGTGATCGCCGAGCTGGACGGCGGCGCCGACTTCGCGGAACTGGCCAAGGAGAAGTCGACCGGGCCGAGCGGCGCCAACGGCGGCGAGCTGCCGCCCTTCCAGGAAGGCCAGATGGTGCCGGAGTTCTCCGACGCGGCCTTCGCCATGGAGGTCGGCACCTATTCCAAGGAGCCGGTGAAGACCCAGTTCGGCTTCCACGTCATTCTGCTGGAAGACAGCTCCATGAGCGAGCCGCCGGCCAAGGACGCGGTCGAGAGCGAGCTGCGTGACCAGCTCTCCCAGGAGGCCGCGGAAGCGGTCGTCACGGAGCTGCGCGAGGGTGCCGAGATCGAAATCCTCTTCGGCCAGCCGAAGGACGAAGCGACCCCGGAAGGCGGCGGCGAGGCCGAGCCCGCGCCGGAGAACAACTGAGGGGCCCGACCGGGCCGGCCAACCCAACCCACCAAGGGTGCTGAAGATGCCTGCGACGACTTGCCGGGAGGCTTTGCCATGGCTCTAGAGGTTTCTCCCCTTGCGCCCAAGCGCTTTCCGACCTTGCCGGAAATCGCCGGCGTGCAGTTTGCGACGGCCGCCTGTGGCGTGAAGTACAAGGGGCGGCCGGACGTCTGCCTCATGGTGCTGGACCCGGGCAGCACGGTTGCCGGCGTCCTCACCCGCTCCAAGACCGCTTCGGCGCCGGTGGAGTGGTGCCGGGCGCAGCTGCCGCACGGCCGCGCCCGCGCCATCATCGTCAATTCCGGCAACGCCAACGCCTTCACCGGCAAGACCGGGGAGACCTCGGTCAAGCGGGTGGTCCAGGCGGTCGCCGGCGCTCTGGGCTGCCGGCCGCAGGACGTGCTGGCGGCTTCGACAGGGGTCATCGGCGTGCCACTGCCCACCGAACGGATCATCAAGACCGTGAAGGGCCTGCCCAAGAAGCTGAAGCCCGGCGGCTGGACGACCGCCGCGCGGGCCATCATGACCACCGACACCTACCCCAAGGGCGCGCTGCGCAAGGCGGAGATCGGCGGCAAGCCGGTGATGCTGGCGGGTATCGCCAAGGGCTCGGGCATGATCGCGCCGGACATGGGCACCATGCTCTCCTTCGCCTTCACCGATGCGCGGCTGCCGGCGCCGGTGCTGCAGGCCCTGCTGCGCCAGGCGGCGGACAGGACCTTCAACTGCATCACCGTCGACGGCGACACCTCGACCAGCGACACCCTGCTGTTCGGCGCCACGGGCAAGGCCAAGCATCCGCGCGTCAACGACCCGCGCGACCCGCGCCTGGCCGACTTCCGCCGGGCACTGGAGGAGCTGCTGCGCGACCTCGCCCAGCAGGTGGTGCGCGACGGCGAGGGCGCCAGCAAGTTCATCACCATCAACGTGCGCGGCGCCGCCTCGCAGGGGGCGGCCCGGCGCATCGGCCTGGCGATCGGCAACTCGCCGCTGGTGAAGACGGCCATCGCCGGCGAGGACGCCAACTGGGGGCGCATCGTCATGGCCGTGGGCAAGTCCGGCGAGCGCGCCGACCGCGACCGCCTGGCCATCGCCATCGGCGGCGTGCAGGTCGCTGAGGCCGGCGAGGTGGTGCCCGGCTACGACGAAGCCCCGGTGGCCCGGCATATGAAGGGCAGCAGCATCGACATCGACGTGGACATCGGCATCGGGCGCGGCCGCGCCACGGTCTGGACCTGCGACCTGACGCACGGCTACATCTCGATCAACGCCGACTATCGGAGCTGAACGAGGTGGGCGGCGCAGCGGAAGATGCGGGCTGCTGGCAGGCCGAGGAGCGCGCCGCGCCGGCCCCTGGGGAGGCCAAGCCGATTCTGCTGGTCGCCGCGGCGGCGCTGGTCGACATCGATGGCCGGGTGCTGATCGCCCGCCGCCCGGAGGGCCGCTCCATGGCCGGCCTGTGGGAGTTTCCCGGCGGCAAGGTGGCCGAGGGCGAAACCCCGGAGGCGGCGCTGGTGCGTGAACTGCACGAGGAGCTGGGAATCGATACGCGGCAAAGCTGCCTCGCACCCATCGCCTTTGCTTCCCACGCCTACGACGACTTTCACCTGCTGATGCCGCTCTTCGCCTGCCGCAAGTGGGAGGGCCAGCCGCAGGGGCGCGAAGGACAGCAACTGGCCTGGGTGAAGCCGGCGCGGCTCGCCGACTACGACATGCCGCCGGCCGACGTCCCGCTGATCGCACTGCTGCGCGACCTGCTGTAGCGCGGCCCCGCCGTTCTTGCGGCGCTGCGACATTTCCGTGAGCGAAACGAGAATACTTGCTACTGATGGTTGCTGGCGGGTAGAATGTTCACTACACGGCTTTGTCCATTATTCTTTTGTGATTGCTCCAGTGTCTCGTGTCTACGCTCATTAGCCGCAATATTACTCTCGCGGATCGGCGAACGAGCATCCGCCTGGAACCGGAGATGTGGGACGCGCTGACCGAGATCTGCGCTCGGGAGGGGCGGAGCCTGCACGACGTCTGCACCCAGGTGGACAAGCAGCGCAATCAGTCCGGCCTCACCGCCGGCGTGCGGGTCTTCATCCTCAACTATTTCCGCGAAGCGGCGACCGAGGAAGGTCACGCCCTGGCTTCGCAGCGCCGCAACAACGGCGGCGATCAAGCCTAGCAGGTTTTGCCCGGCGGCCTGGTCGCCCGGGGCGATCAGCGCTTCGGCGCAGCCTTGTCGCCGCCGGCGTGCTCCTCGCTGTCCAGCGCCTCGGCCAGGCGCGTGCGGGCGCTGCCGGGGGGCAGCGGACGCTGCTGCGAGGCGTGCGGTTTCCAGCCGGTGAGATAGAGGATGTCGAAGCTGGCGGGGATGCGTCCCTCGTTATCCGCGTGGCGCTCCTGGTACAGCGCGGCGGCGCGCAGCAGGGTTTCGCGCCGGCTGAAGCTGCGCCGCCGGTTGCGGTCGGCGCCGCTCTCGCCCATGCCACGCAGGTCGCCCATCAGCTTCAACGCGCTGGGATAGGTGACGGTGATGTTGTCGAGGTCGGCCACCGGCAGGGCAAAGCCGGCGCGCTGCAGCAGGCCGCCCATGTCGCGCAGGTCGGCGAAGGGCGAGACACGCGGCGAGACGCCGCCCTCGACTTCGCTTTCGGCCTGCAGCAGCGCCGCGCGCAGTTCCTTCAGGCTCTCGCCGCCGATCATCGCGGCGAGGAACAGGCCGTCCGGCTTCAGCATGCGGGCGACCTGCAGCAGCGTGCCCGGCAGGTCGTTCACCCAGTGCAGGCTGAGCACCGAGAGGACGAGGTCCAGGGAGCCTGCGGCGAAGGGCAGGGCTTCCTCGTCGGCGACCAGGGCGGGCGCGCGGGCCGCGGCCAGGCGGGCCATGGCCGGGGAGAGGTCGGCCTGAACCAGGGTTTCGATGCCGCCCGGGCCTGCCGGATTGCGCGCCAGCAGCTCGGCGACCACGCCGTGGTGGCAGCCCAGGTCCAGCGCCAGCGGAAAGCGGCGGCGGATGTCCTCCAGCCGGTCGAGCAGGCGCTCGGCGACTTCGCGGATCAGAAAATCATGCTCGGTGATCACGCTCGCGGCGCGCTCGCGGTGGCGGCGCACGCAGTCGCGGTCGAAGATCTCCGGGTTGCCGGGGGCGGCCTCGTTGCTCATGGCCGCACTATGGCGCGCGCGCCGGCCTGCGAAAAGGCCCCCTCCTTCGGCGGTCGGGTGGCCGCAGCCATGGCGGGCCGCGTTGCAGGGCGCGCAATTGACCGCCGCAAAGGCCTCGGCCACCATCGCCCCAGGCAGCAGGGGGCGCGGATGGTGCAGACAGAGGGCACGACGGGCGTACGTGCGGCGGCAGGCCTGCTGCAGCCGCTGGCGCGCGCCCTCGACCTGGTGCTGCCGCCGCGCTGTCTGGGCTGCGGCGTCCTGGTCGAGGACCAGGGCGCGCTCTGTCCGGCCTGCTGGTCGGGCATCACCTTCCTGGCCGAGCCGCTGTGCCGGCGCTGCGGCCTGCCTTTCGCCTATGACGGGGCGGCGGGCGACGGGGCGGTGCGTGGCGGGGCGGTGGGCGCGGAGCTGGAGTGCGGCGCCTGCCTGGCCGAACCACCGCCCTTCGAGCGGGCCCGCGCGGTGATGCGCTACGACAACGGCAGCCGCCCGCTGCTGCTGGGCTTCAAACACGGCGACCGCACCGAGGCGGCGGCGCCCTACGCCGCCTGGATGGCGCGCAGCGGCCGCGCGCTGGTGGCGGCGGCGGAAATCGTGGCCCCGGTGCCGCTGCATTGGCGCCGCCTGTTTTCCCGGCGCTACAACCAGGCGGCCCTTTTGGCGCGGGCCCTGGCGCGGGCCGAGAACCTGACCAATGGGGGCCTGGTGGAGGTGCCGGACCTGCTGCTGCGCCGCCGGGCGACGCCCAGCCAGGGGCGCCTCACCCGCAGCGAGCGCCAGCGCAACGTGGCCGGCGCCTTCGCCGCCAACCCGCGCCGCGCGGACCTGCTGAAAGGACGCCGCCTGCTGCTGGTCGACGACGTGATGACCACCGGCGCGACGGTGGCGGCCTGCAGCCGCGCCGCCCTCAAGGCGGGGGCGGCGGCCGTCGACGTGCTGGTGCTGGCCCGGGCGCTGAAGGACTGAGGGCCCGCCCCCGATCTGGACAAGCGCCGGCCTGGACAAGACCCGGTCTGGACAAGTCCGCGGCCCGACACCATCTTTTTTCCTTGGGGTCAGGTCAGTCGATGGGATGAACACCTAACATCATGGCGAAGGTTGAGATCTATTCGAGCATGCTTTGCGGCTTCTGCTACCGGGCCAAGAAGCTGCTGCAGCAAAAGGGCGTCGATTTCACGGATATCGACGTGATGGTGCACCCCAAGCGCCGGGCCGAGATGGTCGAGCGCAGCGGCGGGCGAACCTCGGTGCCGCAGATCTTCATCGACGACCGCCACATCGGCGGCTGCGACGAGCTCTATGCCCTGGAGGCGAGCCAAAAACTGGACGCGCTGCTGCAGCCCGGCACCTGAGCGGCCCTATTCCCCTTCCGATCCCCCTTGCGTGGGCGCCTGGGCGCAGAGCCGCTGCACGGCGGCCGGGCGCGGTGCCTCGACCGTGACATCCTCATAAGCGACGATCCTGAGGCGGCCGGTGAAGGCCGTCAGCAGTTCGCCCGGGTCGAGCAGGAAATCCGGATTGCTCGGCTTGCCGAAGCGCTCGTTGCCCTTGGCGAAGGTCTCGTAGATCAGCACCCCGCCGGGGGCCAGCGCCGCCGCCAGGGGGCCGAAGAGCGGCCGGTAGAGGTAGTTGGTCACCACGATACCGCCGAAGCGCCGCTCCAGGAAGCCGGGGACTGTGCCGTCCTCCAGGTCGCAGGCCAGGGCCTCCAGCCTCGGGTTGTCCAGCAGGTCGCCCAGGCGCGAGAGGTCGCGGTCGACCGCCAGCACCGGGTGGCCGCGCTCCAGGAACAGGCGGCTGTGGCGTCCGCCGCCGCAGGCCAGGTCCAGGACCGGGGCCCCGGCAGGCACCAGGGGCGCGAAACGGCGCACCCAGGGCGAGGGACCGCCGCTCCCGGCGTGCTTTTGCCCACTTTCCAGGGCTTTCGTGGTGCTTTGACTATCGGCCTGTTTCACCCTATTTCTTTCATATAAGGGTTCTTGATTGGTCCGCCTGACGGACCTGTGAAGGGAACTTTCGGATCGCGATGATCGTCTACGACCTCAAATGCCGTAAAGACCATGTCTTCGAGGCCTGGTTTCCCGACAGCGCCAGCTTCACCGCCCAGGCCGAGGCGGGCAAGGTCGTCTGCCCGGTCTGCGGCAGCAAGAAGGTGAGCAAGGCGCTGATGGCGCCCAACGTGGTCGCCAGGAAGGGCCGGGAGACGGCGCCTCTTCCCGCCGAAAAGCCGGCCGGCGAGGCGGCGGCCATGGCCGACAGCGAGAAGGCCGGCGAGCTGCGCCGCATGCTGCGGGAGCTGCGCGACCACGTGGAGAAGAGCTGCGA
>JBNKHC010000027.1:0-5961 GCA_050290145.1 Kiloniellaceae bacterium
GCAGTTCAACCACCGCCTGCTGGCCGTGGCCACGGTGGCCTTGGCCCTGGTCCTGTGGTTCTGGTCGCTGAGCCGCGACATCGCGCCGGCCGCCCACGGCGGCTTCGCCGCCCTGGCCATCCTGGCCCTCATCCAGCTGGCGCTGGGCATCACCACGCTGCTGCTGGTGGTGCCGGTCACCCTGGGCGCGCTGCACCAGGCCGGCGCCATCCTGGTGCTGACGGCGACGCTCTGGACCCTCTATCACCTGCGCTGCCGGCACGGCAGCTGATCCAATGGCTGCACCCGACGATCTCGCCATCCCCGAGGAGCCGCTGGCCGTCTCCGTGCTTACCGGCTTCCTGGGCAGCGGCAAGACGACCCTGCTGCGCTACCTGCTGGCCCATCCGGGCATGGAGGAGACGGCGGTCATCGTCAACGAGTTCGGCGAGATCGGCCTGGACCATCACCTGATCGAGAAGGCCACCGAGGACACCGTGCTGCTGAACAGCGGCTGCCTGTGCTGCACCGTGCGCGGCGACCTCATCGCCGGCATGCGCGACCTCTTCAAGCGGCGGGTGAAGCGCGAGGTGCCGCCCTTCCAGCGCCTGGTCATCGAGACCACGGGGCTCGCCGACCCGGCGCCGATCCTGCAGACCATCATGAGCGATCCGCTGCTGTCGGAGCGCTTCCGCCTGGACGGCGTCATCGCCACGGTGGACGCGGTCAACGGCAGCACGACGCTGGACCGCCACCTGGAATCGGTGAAGCAGGCCGCCGTCGCCGACCGCATCCTGCTGACCAAGAGCGACCTGGCGGCGCCGGAGACCCTGGCCGCCCTGGAAGAACGGCTGCGCGAGCTGAACCCGGCGGCGCCGATCCTTCGCGTGGTACAGGGCGAGATCGCCCCGGCCCAGCTGTTCAACGCCGGGCTCTACGACCCAACCACCAAGACCACCGACGTGCAGCGCTGGCTGCAGGCCGAGGCCTATGAAGAGCATGGCGATCACCACCACGGTCATGGACATCATGGTCACCACCACGCCCACGACCCCAACCGCCACGACGAGTCGATCCGCGCCTTCTGCCTGACCTACGACAGACCGCTGGACTGGGACCGTTTCAATTCCTGGGTCGAGATGCTGATCACCCTCTACGGCGCCGACATCCTGCGCATCAAGGGAATCCTGAACGTCGAGGGTGCGGCGGAACCGATCGTCATCCACGGCGTGCAGCACGTCTTCCACCCGCCGGTGCGCCTGGAAGCCTGGCCCGACGATCAGCGCTCGTCACGCATCGTCTTCATCGTGCGCGACCTGAAGCCGGAGATGTTCGAGCACACCCTGAGGGCCTTCAACGAAGACTCTTCGGCGCCGCTGGCCTCCGCCTGACGGGACCTAGAAGGGTTCCGACTCCATCTGCCACTGGCGGCTGAGACGCTCGTTGCGGCGTTTGAAGACGCGGAACCAGGCCGCGAAGGCCTCGCCGTCGCCGGCCCACCAGCCGGCGGTATCGACGCTGGGGGCGCCCGCTTCCTCGACGATCCTGACCTCGACGACGCCCGGGTGGGCACGGTGGCCGGGCCGGGTGAAGAACAGCACCTTGGCCTCGTCGCGCAGCTCCACGCGCAGGGTATCGCCCTCTTCGGTCTTGATGCCGCCCTTGTCCTCCACGGAGGTGGTCAGCATCTCCTTGAAGCCCTCTGTGGTGATGTGCGCGACCCGCCTGTCCGCCGCGGCCTGTTGGTCCTCAACCGACGGCGAGCCGGCCCCCGCGGGGCCGGCGAAAACGACAGGAAAAAGCAGCGTCAAAGCGGCAAAAGCAGTCTTTGCACGCATGGTAATACACCTCGAAAAACACAACTCCGGCACACCAAATACCGGTCGAATCTTGAGGAAATTTTAAATCCGGCATTTGAGATAAATGCCGGCGGAAACCGCCCCTGGATGCTCGGGACAAGCCCGAGCATGACGGGAGGAGTTGTCGCAAGGTCAGAGCAACCTTACTCACAGTCACCCTCGGACTTGTTCCGAGGGTCCAGAGCTCAGGCGCAGATGTCTTCCCAGAGGTCTCGCCAAGTGGGATTGTCGCGCTCGATCTGGTTCATCTTCCAAGCGCGCTGCCAGCGCTTCATGGTCTTCTCGCGCTGGATTGCCTGCTCCACGCTATCGAACACCTCAAAGTAGACCAGCGTTTTCACGCTATGACGCTTAGTGAAACCGTCAGCAAGCCCCTCTCGATGCTCGTAGACACGGCGCACCAAGTCGTTCGTCACGCCGATGTAGAGCGTGCCATTGCGCTGGCTGGCCATGATGTAAACGTAGTAGGGCATAGCTCAAGTCTGCGGCCCCTGGATGCTCGGAACAGGTCCGAGCATGACAGTTGGTCCTGTCGCAAGGACAGAGCAACCTCCCCAAGCGTCACCCTCGGGCTTGTCCCGAGGGTCCAGGGCAAGCGACGGAACAGCTGCCGCAGATACTCAGAACGAGCCCGCGCGTGGCGCCTTGACGTCTAAACCGCCTCCAGCACCACCACCAGATCGTGGGGTTCGACGCGCTGGCCGGTGTGGGCCACGACCTCGGCGACCTTGCCGTCCATGTCGGCGTAAACCGCCGTCTCCATCTTCATGGCCTCGATGGTGAAGAGGCGGTCGCCGGTCTTCACCTTGCTGCCGGCATCGCAGACGTTGACGATCATGCCCGGCATGGGTGCGCCCACCTGGGCCGGGTCGGCGTCGTCGGCCTTGCGGCGCACCTTGCCGGAGGCGGCCAGGGCCTTGTCCAGCACCTTCACCGTGCGCGGCTGGCCGTTCAGTTCGAAGAAGATGGTGCGCTGACCCTCGTCGTCGGGATCGCTGGTCGCGAGGAAGGAAACGATGAGAATCTTGCCGCGCTCGATCTCCACCGCGACCTCCTGGCCCGGCTCCATGCCGTAGAAGTAGACCGGCGTCGGCAGCACCGCGGTGTTGGAGTAGGCGCGGCGGTGGTTGGCGTAGTCGACGAAGACCTCGGGATACATGAGGTAGGAGGACAGCTCCGTCTCGCTGATGTGACGGCGCACCTTCTTCTCCGCCTCCTGGCGCACGGCCTCCAGGTCGGCCGGTGGCAGCAGCGCGCCGCGCCGTTCGGTCAGCGGCGCCTCGCCCTTCAGGATCTTCTTCTGCAGCGCCTCGGGGAAGCCGCCATAGGGCTGGCCCACCTCGCCGCGGAAGAGGGCGATGACCGAGGCCGGGAAGGCGATCTCCTTCTTCGGGTTCTCGATGTCCTCGGGCGTCAGGCCGTTGGAGACCATGTAGAGCGCCAGGTCGCCGACCACCTTGGAGGTCGGCGTCACCTTCACGATGTCGCCGAACAGCCGGTTCACCTGGGCGTAGGCCTTCTCCACCTCCGGCCACTGCTGGGCGAGGCCCAGGGAGCGCGCCTGCTCCTGCAGGTTGGTGAACTGGCCGCCGGGCATGCCGTGGTCGTAGACCGAGGAAGCCCCGGCGCGCATGTCGCTCTCGAAGCCGCGGTAGTAGCGGCGCGCGCCCTCCCAATAGGTGGAGATCTGGCGCAGCTTTGCGTGGTCCAGGCCCGGGTCGCGCTCGCCGCCCTCCAGGGCCGCGGCGATGGAGCCGAGGTTGGGCTGCGAGGTGAGGCCGCTCATGGCGTCCATGGCCGCGTCGGCCGCATCGACGCCGGCCTCCGCCGCCGCCAGCACCGAGGCCGCGGAGATGCCCGAGGTGTCGTGGGTGTGGAAATGGATCGGCAGGCCGGTTTCCTGCTTCAGCGTTTCCACCAGCAGGCGCGCGGCGGCGGGCTTGCAGAGGCCGCCCATGTCCTTGATGCCCAGGATGTGGGCGCCGGCGGCCTCCATCTCCTTGGCGAGATCGACGTAGTACTTCAGCGTGTACTTTGTCTCATGCGGGCTCGACAGATCGCCGGTGTAGCAGATTGCCGCCTCGCAGAGCTTGCCCGCCTCGCGGATGGCGTCGATGGAGACGCGCATGTTCTCCATCCAGTTCAGCGAGTCGAAGACGCGGAAGATGTCCATGCCCGCCTCGGCGGCCTGGGCGATGAAGTGCTTGACCACGTTGTCGGGATAGTTCGAGTAGCCGACGCCGTTGGAGCCGCGGGTCAGCATCTGCAGCAGCACGTTGGGCACCGCCTCGCGCAGGGTCGCCAGACGCTCCCAGGGGTCTTCCATGAGAAAGCGCATGGAAACGTCGAAGGTGGCCCCGCCCCAGCATTCCAGCGAAAAGAGGTTGGGCAGCAGTCGCGCATAGTGGGGCGCGACCGCGGTGATGTCGTAGCTGCGCATGCGCGTGGCGAAGAGCGACTGGTGCGCGTCGCGCATGGTGGTGTCGGTGATGAGCAGCTGTTTCTGCTCCAGCATCCACTGGGCGAACTTTTCCGGCCCCAGCTCGTCGAGCTTCTGCTTGGTGCCCGGCGGCGGGTCCTTGGCCATCTCGGCGGCCGGGATGTCCGGCAGGATGGCGGCAGGCTGCCCCTGCCGCACCTGGGGCCCCGGGTCGGGCCGGCCCTCGACCTCCTTGTTGCCGTTGACGATGACGTCGCCGATGTAGGTCAAGAGGCGCGTCGCGCGGTCGCGGCGGCGGTGGAACTCGAAGAGCTCCGGCGTCTCGTCGATGAAGCGCGTGGTCGCCTCGCCGCTCTGGAACTTGGGATGGCCGATGACCGCCTCCAGGAACCACAGGTTCGTGGCGACGCCGCGGATGCGGAACTCGCGCAGGGCGCGGTCCATGCGCGCGGTGGCCTCTTCCGGCGTCGGGCCCCAGGCGGTCACCTTCTCCAGCAGCGAGTCGTAGAACGGCGTGATCAGCGCACCGGAATAGGCGGTGCCGCCGTCCAGGCGGATGCCGAAACCGGTGGCGCCGCGGTAGGCGGTGATGCGCCCGTAGTCGGGGATGAACTTGTTCAGCGGGTCTTCGGTGGTGATGCGGCACTGCAAGGCGTGGCCGTCCAGCCTCAGCTGGTGCTGCGGCGGCACGCCGCTTTCCGGCTCGCCGATGCGCGCCCCGGCGGCGATGCGGATCTGCGCCTTCACCAGGTCGACGCCGGTCACCTCCTCGGTCACCGTGTGCTCCACCTGGATGCGCGGGTTCACCTCGATGAAATAGATCTTGTCGGTCTCGGCATCCATGAGGAACTCGACGGTGCCGGCGCATTCGTAGCCCGCGGTCTGCGCCAGACGCACGGCGGCGTCGCAGAGCTCAGCGCGCTTGGCCTCGCTGAGGTAGGGCGCGGGCGCGCGCTCGACGATCTTCTGGTTGCGCCGCTGCATGGAGCAGTCGCGCTCGAAGAGGTGGATGACGTTGCCGTGGGTGTCGCCCAGGATCTGCACCTCGACGTGGCGCGCCTGGCGCACCAGCTTTTCCAGGAAGACCTCGTCGTTGCCGAAGGCGGCCTTGGCCTCGCGCCGCCCCGCGGCGATCTGTTCGTGCAGCTGCTCGGGGCCCTCGATGACGCGCATGCCGCGCCCGCCGCCACCCCAGCTCGCCTTGGCCATGATGGGATAGCCGACCTGCTCGGCCAGCTTCTCGACTTCCTTTTCGTCGTAAGGCAGCGCGCCGGTCGCCGGCATGACCGGAATGCCCGCCTTCTCGGCCAGGGCGCGCGCCTCGACCTTGGAGCCGAAGCCGCGCATGACCTCCGGCTTGGGGCCGATGAAGGTGATGCCGGCCTTGGCGCAGGCTTCCGCGAAGTCCGGGTTCTCGGAAAGGAAGCCGTAGCCGGGGTGGATGGCGTCGACCCTTGCGTCGTGGGCAATGCGCAGGATGTCGTCGATATCGAGGTAGGCCGCCACCGGCTCCTTGCCCTTGCCGACCAGGAAGGACTGGTCCGCCTTGAAGCGGTGCAGGGCGAAGCGGTCCTCGTGGGAGAAGATCGCCACGGTGCGGATGCCCAGCTCGCTGGCGGCGCGCAGCACGCGGATGGCGATCTCGCTGCGGTTGGCGACCAGCAGCTTGCGGAAGGGCGGCGC
>JBNKHC010000028.1:0-22395 GCA_050290145.1 Kiloniellaceae bacterium
GCCAGCCGCGCTTTACCTTCAAGACCTCGCCGCTCTCCTACGACATCCTGAAGGAGCAGCCGGGCCTGCGGCCCGCGCCCTACCTGGCCTCGCGCGGCATGAAGTGGATCCAGCACTACGACACCCCGGGACTCGATGACGGGGCCCTGCGGGACTACCTCAAGGAATCCCACCGCCTGGTCTCGCTGGGCCTGACCAAGAAGCTGCAGCGCGAACTTGGCCTGAACCAGGGCTGAGCCCGGTTCCGGCGCTTGGCCGGCTGCTGGGGGCCTGGACGGAAGATAAGCCGATTCAACAGGTTGTCGCGGGGGGCGTGCAGAACGCCTGCCCGTAGTAGGCCGTTGTCATCCGACCTGGCGGCTCGCCCGGGGGTGTTTCTCCAGGCCGAAAAACTTCTCGTGCCGGGACCCGGGTTCCCTCCTCTCCAGGCGTGCCACTTTGTGACAACTTCTCATGATCTTTGGCCTGTGATAGCTTCCCCAACCAAGAACGGCGCCAGTTTTCGCAATATGACGGGCGCCGAAAGACGCCAGCGACAAGAATGGCGTTACGCGGGTTGTTCCTGTCTCAAGCCTTTATGGGACGGCAACAACGGGGAGGAGACCATGGCCCGCCGGGAGTCGGAACATGTCGACCGGGTAGTTGCCTCAGCGCAGTCGAGCTCCGCTGCGGCCTGCTCGCTTCTGGCGGCATCCTGGCGCCGCTCGGTGGAAAAGCATGGTCTCGATCCCGCCGAACAGCAGCGGGGTGATCGTCTCGACGATTCCGCGCTGAAGCATCGGCGCGCCGAGCTCGAGCAGTTCCTGATGATCGCGTCCCGGAAGCTCGACAAGCTGTTTTCGCTTGTCGGCAGCTCCGGTTGCGGCGTGCTGTTGACCGATGCCGAGGGCCTGGTCCTGGATCTGAGATGCTCGGATGCGGACGAGCACGTGTTCCGGCTCTGGGGGCTGTGTCCGGGCGCCGACTGGAGCGAGGCTGCCGAGGGAACCAACGGGATCGGCACCTGCCTGGCGGAGAACCGGCAGGTAACGATTCACCGCGACGAGCACTTCTTTGCCCGCAACATCGCCATGAGCTGCATGGACGCGCCGATCTACGGCGCTGACGGCAGTCTCCTCGCGGCCCTCGATGTCTCTTCGGCACGGGCGGACCAGACCGAGGCGTTCAACCTTCTGATCGCCGGCATGGTGACCCAGACGGCCCGCCAGATCGAAGCCGACAACTTCCGCGCCGCCTTTCCCAGGGCGCGAATTGTCGTTGCCGACAGCGGCGAAAACGATGCCAACATGCTGCTGGCGGTCGACGCGGACGATATTGTCGTGGGGGCCTCGCGCGCGGCCAGAAAAGCCTTCGGGCTCGGGCTGGGCGGCAAACTCGCGCCGCGTCCTGCGTCGGATCTGCTCGGCCGCGAGGACAGCGTCACCGGCTTCGAGAGGGCCGAGCGGGCGGCGGTGATCCGGGCGCTGACGCGGGCCAACGGCAATGTGTCGGAGGCCGCCCGGGCCCTCGGCGTGGCGCGTGCTACGCTCTACCGCCGGATGAAACGGCTGGGCATCAGCGAATTTTCGAACTGAACTGTCTCACATCTGAGACAGTCTTGCGGTCCCTTCGCGCGGCGGGGGGCTGACAGCGTTCCCCCTGCGCTCTTCAATCTCTCCTCATCCAGAGTGGACAACACCAGAGGTTTGAGGAGGAGACATCATGAACGTCATGACCCAGACGACGGGGCGGTTCGCCTCGCCTTTCAAATCCCGCTACGACAACTTCATCGGCGGCAAGTTCGTGCCGTCCGTAAACGGCCTTTACTTCGACAACACCACGCCGATCACCGGTGCTGTGATCAACCAGATTGCCCGCTCGGACGCTGCCGATATCGAGCTGGCGCTGGACGCCGCGCATGCCGCCAAGGACGCCTGGGGCAGGACCTCGCCCAGCGAGCGGGCCGCCGCGCTGTTGAAGATCGCCGACATCATGGAAGAGAACCTGGAGCTGCTCGCCACCTGCGAGACCTGGGACAACGGCAAGGCGATCCGTGAGACGATGGCCGCCGATCTGCCGCTGGCGGTCGACCACTTCCGCTATTTCGCCTCCGTCCTGCGGTCCCAGGAGGGCACGATGAGCGAGCTGGACGACGACACGGTCGCCTACCATTTCCACGAGCCGCTGGGCGTGGTCGGCCAGATCATCCCCTGGAACTTTCCGCTGCTGATGGCGGCCTGGAAGCTTGCCCCGGCGCTGGCCGCGGGCAACTGCGTGGTGATCAAGCCGGCGGAGCAGACCCCGGCGACAATCATGGTCTTCGCCGAATTGATCGCCGATGTGCTGCCGGCGGGCGTCCTCAACATCGTCAACGGCTTCGGCATTGAGGCCGGCAAGCCGCTGGCGCAAAGCCCGCGCATCGCCAAGATCGCGTTCACGGGCGAGACGACGACCGGCCGGCTGATCATGCAGTATGCGACCGAGAACCTGATCCCGGTGACGCTGGAACTGGGCGGCAAGTCGCCCAACGTCTTCCACAAGGACGTGATGCGCGAGGACGACGCCTTCCTCGACAAGGCGATCGAAGGCTTCGTGCTCTTCGCGCTGAACCAGGGCGAGGTCTGCACCTGCCCGAGCCGCGCGCTGATCCACGAGGACATCTATGACGCCTTCATCGAGCGCGCCATCAAGCGCACCGAGGCGATCGTCATGGGCGATCCGCGGGCACAGGGCACCATGATGGGAGCCCAGGCCTCCGAGGAGCAGAAGGAGAAGATCCTCAGCTATCTCGACATCGGCCGTCAGGAAGGCGCCGACGTCCTGACCGGCGGCGGGCCGGCCGACCTGGGCGGCGAACTGTCGGGCGGATACTACATCCAGCCGACGATCCTGAAGGGGCACAACAAGATGCGCGTGTTCCAGGAGGAGATCTTCGGCCCCGTGGTGTCGGTCACCACTTTCAAGGACGAGGACGAGGCCTTGTCGATCGCCAACGACACGCTTTACGGGCTCGGCGCCGGCGTGTGGTCGCGCGACATGAACACCTGCTACCGCTTCGGCCGCGGGATCCAGGCAGGACGCGTCTGGGTCAACAACTATCATGCCTACCCCGCCCATGCGGCCTTCGGCGGCTACAAGCAATCGGGCATCGGGCGCGAGACCCACAAGATGATGCTGGACCACTACCAGCAGACCAAGAACATGCTGGTCAGCTACAATCCCAACAAGCTGGGCTTCTTCTGAGGTTGCTTCACCTGAGGGCGCGGGGCCTGCGTTCGGCTCCGCGCCCTGCTTTCGTCCGGAGGGACGCGACGATGACCGGAAAACCGATCTCCTGCGCCACGGAGGGGGGCCCGATTGTGGGGACCGATCCGCTGGCGCGCGTCACAGCAACGCCCCGCGCACGCGCTTTCATCGCCGAGATCGTGGCCGATCACGGGCCGATCATGTTTCACCAGTCGGGCGGCTGCTGCGACGGTTCCTCGCCCATGTGCTACCCGAAGGGCGAGTTCCGCGTCGGCGCGAGCGATGTCTGTCTGGGGCATGTCGACGGCGCCGAAGTGTGGATCTCGGGCCCGCAGTTCGCTGCCTGGAAACACACCCAGCTGATCCTCGACGTGGTGCCGGGCCGTGGCGGCATGTTCAGCCTGGACAACGGGCGCGAGCGCCGGTTTCTCACGCGGTCCCGGATTTTTTCGGCCGAGGAGCAGGCGGCGCTGGAGGCGGGCGAGGCCAAGACCGGCGGCTGAGCGGGGCGCCAAGCTATGCGAGTCGCACCCCCTTGCTTCGCGGGCCTTAACCAAGCCTGAGTCTGGTCCTGGGCGGCCCGGCGGTGTAGATAGAGGGCCATGACCGGCCTTTCCCGCAAGCTTTCCGTCGCGCCGATGATGGACTGGACCGACCGCCACGAGCGGGCCTTCCTGCGCGCCATCTCCCGGCGCACGCTGCTCTATACGGAGATGGTGACGACGGGCGCCATCCTGCACGGCGACCGCGACCGCTTCCTCGCCTTCGAGGAGGCCGAGCACCCGGTGGCCCTGCAGCTCGGCGGCTCGGAGCCGGAAGACCTGGCGGCCTCGGCGCGCGAAGGCGCGGCGCGCGGCTACGACGAGATCAACTTGAACCTCGGCTGCCCCAGCGACCGGGTGCAGCGCGGCCGCTTCGGCGCCTGCCTGATGACCGAGCCGGCGCTGGTGGCCGACTGCGTCGCCGCCATGATCGCGGCAGTCGACATCCCCGTCACGGTGAAGACCCGCATCGGCGTCGACGCGCAGGACTCTTACGAAGAGCTGACGGCCTTCGTGGAGAAGATCGCCGCCACCGGCTGCACCTCCTTCACCATCCACGCCCGCAAGGCCTGGCTCAGCGGGCTCTCGCCCAAGGAGAACCGCGAGGTGCCGCCGCTGCGCTACGACGTGGTCTACGCCCTGAAGCGCGACTTCCCCGATCTGGAGATCGTGCTGAACGGCGGCGTCCAGAGCCTGAACGAGGCCGAGGCGCACCTGGAGAAGGTCGACGGCGTGATGATCGGCCGCGCCGCCTACCAGTCGCCCTTTATCCTGGCGGAGGCGGACAGCCGCTTCTTCGGGGAAGCGTCGCCCCCGCGCAGCCGCGAGGAGATCGTCACCGGCTTCCTGCCCTATGTGGAGCGCCAGCTGATGCAAGGCGTGCCCCTGAAGTCGATCACCCGCCACATGCTGGGGCTCTTCAACGGCCTGCCCGGCGCGCGCGCCTGGCGGCGCTGCCTGGCCGAGGAAGCGCACAAGCCGGGCGCGGGACCGGAGGTCATCGAGCAGGCGCTGGCGCGCTGGCGTGAAACCCGGGCAAGGCAACGGGCGGCCTGACGGCGCCGGACAAAAGAGCAAAGACAACAAGAACGAGCGGAAGAGGGAGAGCATGGCCGGGGACAAGAAGCGCGGGCTGCTGAACGGCCTGACCCACTACGGCGACCCCGACTTCGCCGCCTATCTCAGGCGCTCCTTCGCGCGCTCCATGGGCTATTCCGAGGAGATGCTGGACCGGCCGATCGTCGGCATCACCTGGACCGCCAGCGGTTTCAACAACTGCCACCGCGGCGTGCCGCAACTGGTCGAGGCCGCCAAGCGCGGCGTGCTGGCCGCGGGGGCCCTGCCGCTGGAGTTCCCGGTCACTTCCCTGGGCGAGGTCTTCCTCAACCCCACCAGCCTGCTGTACCGCAACCTCATGGCCATGGACGTGGAGGAGATGGTCCGCGCCCAGCCGATGGACTCCGTGCTGCTGGTCGGCGGCTGCGACAAGACCCTGCCGGCGCTGGTCATGGGCGCCATTTCCGCGGGCAAGCCGGCCGTGGTGCTGGCCACCGGCCCCATGTCGACCGGGCGCTATCACGGCGAGCGCCTGGGCGCCTGCACCGACTGCCGGCGCTTCTGGGCGCAGTACCGGGCCGGCGGGCTGGACGACAAGCAGATCCGGGAGATCGAGGGCAACCTCGCGACCACGCAAGGGACTTGCGCGGTCATGGGGACGGCCAGCACCATGGCCATCCTCTGCGAGGCCCTGGGCCTCATGCTGCCCGGCGGCGCCGCCGTGCCCGCCGTCCACGCCGACCGCCTGCGCCAGGCCGAGGCCAGCGGCCTGCGCGCCGCGCAGCTGGCCAGCGACGAGAACGGCGGCGAGCTCACCTTCGACAAGATCATCGACGAGAAAGTCGCCGAGAACGCGCTGCGCGTGCTGCTGGCGATCAGCGGCTCGACCAACGCCGTGGTGCACCTGGCCGCCATCTTCGGGCGGCTCGGGCTGACGCTGGACATGGACCTGCTGAACCGCCTCAGCGACGAGACGCCGGTGCTGGTCGACCTGAAGCCGACCGGTGCCCACTACATGGAGGACCTGCACGCCGCCGGGGGCGCGCCGGCAGTGCTGCGCGCGCTCAGGCACCAGCTGCATCTCGACGTGATGACCGTCACCGGCAAGACCCTGGGCGAAGTACTCGACGAGAGCGACTCATGGGTCGATCCCAAGGTGGTGCGCCCGCCGGAGGACCCCATCTCGCCACAGGGCGGGCTCGTGGCGCTCAGCGGCAGCCTCGCCCCCAAGGGCGCGATCCTGAAGCGCGCCGCGGCGACGCCGGAACTCTTCGAGCGGGAAGGCCGCGCCGTGGTCTTCACCTCCCTGGAGGACCTCTCCGCGCGCATCGACGATCCCGAACTGGACGTCACTCCTGACGATTTCCTGGTGCTGCAGAACGCCGGGCCCCTGGCCAGCGGCATGCCCGAGGCCGGCTACCTTCCGATCCCGGCCAAGCTGGCGCGCGCCGGGGTGAAGGACATGGTGCGCATCTCCGATGCCCGCATGAGCGGCACCGCCTTCGGCACGATTGTTCTCCATGTCTCGCCGGAAGCGGCGCTCGGCAGTCCGCTCGGCCTGGTCAGGAACGGCGACCGCATCCGCCTCTCGGTCAAGGAGCGGCGCCTCGACCTGCTGGTCGAGGAAGCCGAGCTGGCCGAACGCCGCGCCGCCTTCACGCCGCCCCCCGGGGTCGGCGCCGAGCGCGGCTGGCGCCGCCTGTGGCGCGACCACGTGCTGCAGGCCGAAGACGGCGTCGACCTGGACCTGCTGCGCGGCGCCTGAAAAAAATCGCCAGGGGCGTGTCACAAGCCGGGCCGCCCCCTCGTCATCTCCGTAACAGCGCTTTGTCGCCAGGAGAAGGAGACACCTATGTTGCAGACCAAGGCTTTCGATTTCCGCCGGCAGATCCCCGCCGTCTACCAGGCCATGGGTGGCGTCGAGCAGGCCATTTCCGCCCAGGGGATCGATCCCCTGCTGCGCCATCTGGTGAAGCTGCGCGCTTCGCAGATCAACGGCTGCGCCTTCTGCGTGAAGATGCACACCGAAGAAGCGCGCAAGGACGGCGAGACCAACGAACGTCTTGACCGCCTGGTCGTCTGGGATCAGGTCGACGACTTCACGGAACGGGAGAAGGCGGCCCTGGCCTGGACCGAGGCGCTGACCACGCTGGAGCGCGGCGCCGACCACAGCGCGGTCAAGGCGCGTCTCCTGGAGCACTTCTCCGACCCGGAGGTCTCCACCCTGACCGCCGTCATCGCCATGATCAATCTGTGGAACCGCATGGGCATAGCGGCGCACTAGGCGAGCGGGCAGGGCATGATCGACGACAGAAACCTTGCCGCCTTCGAAGAGGCCCGCCCCGCCCTGCGCGGGCTGGCCTACCGCATCCTCGGCACCCTGGCCGAGGCCGAGGACGCGGTACAGGACACTTTCCTGAAGTGGCAGGGCGCGGAGCAGGCCGGGATCGAGAACCCGCGCGCCTGGCTGACCACGGTCTGCACGCGCCGCTGCCTGGACCTGCTGAAGGCCGCCGACCGCGCCCGCGTCGACTACGTGGGCACCTGGCTGCCGGAGCCGGTGCAGACCGCCAGCACGGAATCCCCCGCCGAGCTGGCGGCCTCGGTCACCAACGCCTTCCTGCTGCTGCTCGACCGCCTGACGCCCAAGGAGCGCGCCGCCTACCTGCTGCGCGAGATATTCGACCACGACTACGCCGAGGTGGCGCGGATCCTGGGACTCCAGGAGGCCGCCTGCCGCAAGCTGGTGTCGCGGGCCCAGGCCGCCCTGCGCCGGGAAGAGGCGCGCCGCGTGGCGCCGCCGGCCCGCCAGGCGGAACTGCTGGACGCCTTCCAGCTGGCCATCAACAGCGGCGCCACGGAGCGGCTGAGCGCTCTGCTGGCCGACGACATTGCGCTCCGGGCCGACGGCGGCGGCAAGGCCGCGGCGGCCAGCCGGGTGCTGCGCGGCCGCAAGGAGGTGCTCGGCTTCATCACCAGGATCCTGGGCCGGACCTGGCCGCAATTGCGGCAGGTCAGGACGGAGATCAACGGCGTTCTGGGCCTGGTTCTGAGTGAGGGTGACACGATCAACGCCTCCATCACCTTCGGCTTCAACGAGGCCGGTGCCCTCAGCGACATCTACATCATGCGCAATCCCGAGAAGTTCGGCGGGCTGCGCGACGGTCCGGCCGCGTTCGCCTAACTCCGGGGAAAGGCCCAGCGCCGGCACTGTCACTGGCGTAGGAAATTCCTGCAGCCGGCGAGGACGCGTCGTCCTGGAGCGGCTTCGCGCTGCCGGCAGTCTGCTCCCCAGTTACCGTGACCCGCAAACAGGCGCCTCGAAACTCGACGGAGCGTTGCACGAAAGGCCTGGGCGCTAACAACCCTAGGCCCGTTGCCGCTGCCCAGCGTTGATGCGCTAATTGACGACTCCGCAACGCGGAAGCCCTAGGCCGCCTCGTTGGGGACCACGAGAGCGATAAGACGAAGGCAGGGAGAGAGTGAGTATGCCAGATGCATCTGTACTGACACAGAGTGGGGAAGCCCATCAGATTAGCGGTGAAGCGCTGGAGGAACTGAAGGGAGGACTGCGCGGGAGCGTGCTCCTGCAGCAGGACGAGGGCTATGACGAAGCCCGCACGATCTGGAACGCGATGGTGGACAAGCGCCCGGCCCTGATCGTCCGTTGTACCGGCGCCGCCGACGTGCGGCGCGCGGTGGCCTTGGCGCGTGACCACAACCTGGTCGTCGCCGTGCGCGGGGGTGGCCACAACATCGCCGGCAACGCGGTCTGCGAGGGCGGCCTGATGATCGACCTCTCGATGATGACCTCGGTGCGCGTCGATCCGCAAAAGAAGACCGCGCGGGTTGAGCCGGGCGCCACGCTGGGCGACCTGGATAAGGAGGCGCAGGCCTTCGGTCTGGCCCTGCCTGTCGGCATCAATTCGACGACCGGCATTGCCGGCCTCGCCCTGGGCGGCGGCTTCGGCTGGATCACGCGCAAGTTCGGCCTGACCGCCGACAATCTGATCTCGGCCGATGTGGTGCTCGCCAACGGCGATCTCGTGCGGGCCAGCGAGACGGAGAACCCAGACCTCTTCTGGGCCCTGCGTGGCGGTGGCGGCAACTTCGGCATCGTGACGTCTTTTGAGTTCCAGCTTCACGACGTCGGCCCGGAAGTACTGTCGGGGCTGGTCGTGCATCCGCTCGACGGCGCGCCGGAACTACTGCGGGCTTACCGTGACATCGTGGCTTCGGCGCCGGACGAACTGACTGCCTGGGTGGTGCTGCGCAAGGCGCCGCCGCTGCCTTTCCTGCCGGAGGAATGGCACGGCCGCGAGGTCCTGGTCTTCGCGGTCTGCCACTGCGGCGACATGGCTGAAGGCGAGAAGGCGCTGGCGGAGCTGCGCGGGCTCGGCAATCCCATTGCCGACGTGGTGGGGCCGCATCCCTTCACCGGCTGGCAGGCTGCCTTCGATCCGCTGCTGGAGCCCGGCGCGCGGAACTATTGGAAGAGCCATGACTTCACAGAGCTCTCCGACGGGGCCATCGCCGACCTGCTGTCGGCGGTCGAGTCCCTGCCGACGGAGGAATGCGAGGTCTTCATCGCGCACCTCGGCGGCGCCATGGGCCGCGTGCCGGAGGCTGCGACCGCATACCCGCAGCGCAAGACGCAGTTCGTCATGAACGTGCACACGCGCTGGCGCGAGGCCGGCCAGGACCAGGATTGCATCGCCTGGGCCCGCGACTTCTTCGACGCCATGGGCCGCTACGCCATCGGCACGGTCTACGTCAACTTCATGCCCGACGACGAGACCGATCGCGTGGAGACGGCCTACGGCCCGAACTACAAGAAGCTTGCCGGGATCAAGGCGAAGTACGATCCGGCCAATCTCTTCCGCATGAATCAGAACATCCAGCCAAAAGGCTAGAGGAGGCGGCGCGGCCCCGGAACCTGAGGTGGTTCCGGGCCGCCCCTGCCATCCCTCCCATTCCGGCCGCCTGCCACGCGCTGCAGGCCGAGGACGGGGTCGACCTGGACATCCTGCGTTCGGGCTGAGGCCGCGTTCGTGTCGGCAGACTGTGCTACGGCAGGAAGCTGCTCTCGTTGGCGAGCTTCTGCGGCAGGTATTCCTCGATCACGTAGTTGAGGCCCCACTTGGCCAGGGCCTGCTGCTCGGCGCGCACGCCCATCTGCAGCAACTGCTTGATGGCGGCGACCCATTCGGGATGAGCCTGCAGGAAGGGATCGTTGTGCAGGGCATCCTGAGCGCGCTTGATGTCCGTCCGGGTCAGGGGGTGAGTCGCGTCCTCGAGACCGAAGTCGAGGATGTCCTGGGGTGTCACCCCCAGGAAGCGCGCCCGCGGCACGCAGAAGAAGCGGTTGATGTGCGCCGCGTTGCCCGAGCCGACTTTGAGGGTGCGGTAGATATTGGCAAAGCCGTAGGGGTCGCAGTCGACAAAACAGTAGACCGGCAGGTCCTGCTTCTCCGACAGCAGGCGTATGAAGCGCCGCGTCGCGCGGGTCGGCACGCCGCCCATCTCGACGATGATACAGTTGGCGCTGTCCCAGAAGCGGTGGTTGTTGAGCCGCTGGAACATGCCGCCGGTTTCGATGGCGAGCACGAAGTGCGCCTCGGTGCGGAAGTCGAGGTGCTCGGCCGCGCGCGGGATGCTGTAGGCACCGCTGCCCAGGGCGGCGCAGTCGATCTCGATGGCCTCTCCCGTCACCGGGTTGCGGTCGACCACGGTCAGCCGGCCCGCGACGGCGCCGCCGTGGGATTCCGGGTAGAAGCGCAGTTGTTCGCGGGATAGGCCGTGCAGCGAGGCCAGCGCCTCGATGTCGTCCATGATGGCATCGGACTCGGCCTGCTCGTCAAAGCGGCAGTCGCCCCAGTTCTTGCTGATGTAGTAGGCCTCGCGCTTGGTGGCGAAGTCGTTGCTCTCGACCATGCCGCGGGCGGTGGCCATGAGGCGCAGGGTCTGCGCGAAGGCGCGCGCGGTATTGACCGTCAAGGTGCGCCGCTTGCGCGCCTTGCCGAGCTCCAGGTAGCCCTTGGCCTTGTCATAGGTCACGTTGGCCAGGCTGCGAACCGGCAGCTCGAGGGTCGGCAGCTCGCCCTTCTCGATGCTGGTCTGTGCCTGTCGGGCAATCTCGCCGATCAGCTTCAGCGTCTTCTTGTCGAGCGCGCTGAGGGTGGACTTGCGTTCTGGCTTGGTCATGGATCGGCCTTCAGCTCTTGCGGCTCTTGTGCAGGGCGTCATCGAGTTTCCTGACGGCGGCATCGCGCTCCTTGTCGCTGAGCGCAAGGATGTCCTGCAGGGCGATGCCGATATGCGGCAGGTATTTCTCGATGTAGGCGCGCCGCTGGTACTCCTGGTTCAGCTGGGCCTTGCGGCGCAGGTGATGGGCGAGATCGCGCCCGCAGCGTTGCAGACCCAGTCGGATCTCCTTGAGGATCTCCGGATAGGGCTCGATCGCCTCCTTGGACTCGGAGGTGTAGGGCACCCAGACCGAGGCGACGTGCACCAGTATCGCCATGGGCCCGATGGGCAAGGCGCCTTTGGGCTGGTGCAGGCCGTAGACGCGCCAGTTGGTCTGCGTGACCGCCTTGGTGACGGCGCAGCTGGACTGCTGGTAGAGCAGCGGCACCCGGTTGGCGAAGCGCAGCAGGTGAGCTGTTTCCCGCCGGCCGGCCAGCAACTGCTCGGCGGCGTTTTTCGCCGGGCCCCCGGTCTTGCGGAGGTGGCCGCTCTCGTCGGCTTCGATCTCGGCTTCGCCGGGCCGGCCATAGGCGATGGCGACCTCCACCAGAAAGGGATTGCCCCGGTAGACGGCGGCAGGCCGCGTCGTGACGGTATAGAAATCCGCCACCACCTCCTTTTGCAGTCCTTCCAGCAGCCGGCGCTCGCCGATGGGCACGATACAGTCGGTGCGCGGCGCCAGGACGGGTGTTTTCTGGATGGCCCGGTGCAAGGCCGTCGCCTGGGCATGCGCGATGTGTTTCGGATAGGAGCGCGCGCTCAGGTGCTTCCCGGCCTGGGTGATGATCTGGCTGGCCGTCTTGGCCCCGACGCGGGAAAACTCCTCAACGAGAAATTTCTTCAAGCTGCGGCTGCCTGTGGCGTTCAGCATCTGGATGAGGCGGCCGAGCTCGATGCCGTGCGGGTGAGGTTTGATCTCCTGCGGCTGCGGCGGCAGCTCCTCGCTCACGCGTTCGAAGCGCAGCCGCTCGCCGTTCGGGCCCTCGAAGTCAATCGTCACATGGGGATTGGCGATGGCCGTGTGCTTCAGGTAAACCGCCACCGAGTGCGGCCCTCTTTGGTAGTGGCCCTCCATCTCCATCTCGACGCGAGTGCCATGCGGGCGATCCCAGGCAAGCCGCCTCTTCTTGAGGATGTCCGGTCGGTTCTTGGCCGTATCGATCGAGACGTAGAGTTCCGTCGCCAGATCGTCGCCCTCGATGCGGCTGATGATGTGGAGCGGCTTGCCAAGCGTGAGCTGCCCGTACATGCCCGCCGCCGAGATCCCCATGCCTTGCTGGCCGCGCGACTGGCTGAGTTTGTGGAACTTCGAGCCGTAGAGCAGCTTGCCGAAGATGCGGGCGATTTGACCCTCGACGATCCCCGGACCGTTGTCCTCCACCACCACCTTCGACCTGCCGGAGCGCTGTGCCACCCGCACGAAGATGTCGGGGAGGATGCCGCCTTCCTCACAGGCGTCGAGGGCGTTGTCGACCGCTTCCTTGACCGCGGTTACCAGGGCACGGCTGGGCGTGTCGAAGCCGAGCAGGTGGCGGTTCTTGAGGAAGAAGTCGGCGACGGAGATCTCGCGCTGCCGCGCTGCCATGTCGAGCGCGGTCACTCCGGCGCTTTGACCGTCAGACACGGTTCAGGTGGTCCATCCCGGCCTTCCTTTCCCCTCTGCGCTTGGGATTGTGCCGTACGATAGCCTGTTGCGGGCCCTGCGCCTTGAGCAGAATCAATCGGTCGCTGAAAAACAAAGCCCCGGCATCCTCGTGGATGCCGGGGTCCCTTTGCTGAAGGGGCGCCGCCGCGCCCCCGACCGCTTGGCGTCAGACGACCTTGGTGTGCAGCTCGCCGACGCCGTCGATGTGGCCGTGCAGTACGTCGCCGCGGCTGACCGCCGCCACGCCGGAGGGCGTGCCCGAGAGGATGACGTCGCCCGGCGCCAGCTCGAAGAGGCCGGAGAGGTAGGAGATCATCTCCGGCACCTTCCAGATCATCTGGCCCAGGTCGCCCTCCTGGCGGGTCTCGCCGTTCACCTTCAGCCAGATGGCGCCCTTGTCCGGGTGGCCGATCTCGCTGGCCGGGACCAGGTCGCTGCAGGGGGCGGAATGCTCGAAGGCCTTGCCCACTTCCCAGGGCCGGCCCGCTTTCTTTGCCACGCCCTGCAGGTCGCGCCGCGTCATGTCCAGGGCGACGCCGTAGCCCCAGACGTGCTCCATGGCCTTGTCGAGGGGGATGTCCTTGCCGCCCTTGGACAGGGCCACCGCCATCTCGATCTCGTGGTGCACGTCGTTCGACTGCGGCGGGTAGGGGAAATCGCCCCCGCCGGTCAACACGTTGTCCGGGTTCTTCTGGAAGAAGAAGGGCTCCTCGCGGTCGGGGTCGCCGCCCATTTCGATGGTGTGGGCGGCGTAGTTGCGCCCCACGCAGTAGATGCGGTGGACCGGGAAGACAGCGTCGCTTCCGCGCACCGGGATCACGGCGGGCTTGGGCGGCGTAATCACGAAACTCATGGTCTTGTCGTCTCCAGAAGAATGCAGAGTGCTAGTGTCGGGCGGCGGCATAGTAGTCGACCTTTCTTTCAAGCCAGGCAAGTACCTCGTTGAGGGTAAAAGCGAAAGCGAAAAGCACGAAGAGCAGCGCCCAGAAATGCTCCATCAGGAAGCGGGAGGAGTAGAGCTCGAAGAGCCGCCCGAAACCGATGATGGAAACCAGGAGCTGCCCGATGACCACGCCCTTGACGGCGCGGATCATGCCCAGGCGGATGCCCGAGAGGATCTCCGGCAGGGCCGCGTAGATGTAGATCTTGCCGAAAGCCTGCCAGGGGTTGGCGCCGAAGACCCTGGCCATCTCCACCAGCGAGGGGGAGATGCCGCGCACCCCGGCGCGGGCGTCCAGCACGATGATCCACACGGCGAAGAGCACCACGGTCATGACGATGGTGGTCTCGCCCAGGCCGAAGATGACCATGATCACCGGCACCAGGGCGGTCAGGGGCGCCGAGAGGAAGAGGTTCACCCAGGGCAGGAAGATGCGGTCGGCGATGATCGAGCGGCCCATGATCACGCCCAGCGGCACGCCGACGGCGATGGCGATGGCGTTGCCCAGCAGGAAGGCCTTGCCGGTGATCCACAGGGCTTCGGCGAAGGTGGCGGTGGGCACGATCTCCACGATGCGCGCGAAGACGGCCGAGAGCGGCGGGATGATGAAGCTCGCCCCGCTGCGGCCGACTACCTCCCACAGCGCCGCCCAGATGATGAGCGAGCAGAAGAGGGGGATGCGGATCCTGCCGATGGTCATCGTCAGACGCCCTCGTCCAGGTACTTCTTCAGGCCCTGCCAGATCTCCTCGACGGTGTCGAGGTAGACCGGGTCGCGGCGGATGTCCTCCGGATCGTCGTGGCGCGGGATGTTCGGCTCGACGATCTGCGAGACGCGCGACGGGCGGCGCGACAGCAGCACGATGCGGTCGGAGACGTAGACCGCCTCCTCGATCGAGTGAGTGACGAAGATGAAGGTCTTGCGCTCGCGGGCCACCAGCTCCAGCAGGTCTTCCTGGAACTTGCGCCGGGTCTGCTCGTCGACCGCCGAGAAGGGCTCGTCCATCAGCAGCACCTTGGCGTTGATGGTCAGCGCCCGGGCCAGGCCGACGCGCTGGCGCATGCCGCCGGAAAGCTCGTGCGGATAGGCCTTCTCGAAGCCCTTGAGGCCGACCTGGCCGATGTAGGTCTCGGCCACCGCCTCCCGCTCGGAGCGGGCGACGCCGCGCAGCTCCAGCCCGAAGGCGACGTTGCGCAGCACGTTGGCCCAGGGCATGAGGGCGAAGTCCTGGAACACGAAGGCGCGCTCCGGCCCCGGCCCGGTGACGACCTTGCCGTCGACCCGCACCTCGCCCCCGGTGGCGGGGATCAGGCCGGCGATGATCTTCAGGAGCGTGGTCTTGCCGCAGCCCGAGGGGCCCAGCAGCGTCGTCAGCTGGCCTTCGGGGAAATCCAGGGAGACGTGGTTCAGCGCCTCGGTGCCGCCGGGATAGACCTTGGAGACGTCCTCCACCTCGACGATGGCGCGGGGGCCGGCGTTCATGGCTTCTGCGGTTACGGCGTTCATCGGGCGGCTCGCTTTTCGGGACGGAAGAGGGTCACCTCCAGACGCTCGATCAGCTCGATGAAGAGCACGGAGAAGACGATGATGGAGAAAATCGCGGCGTACATCTTGGCGTACTCGGCGATCGACTGGTTGTAAGTGATGATGTCGCCGATGCCGGTCGGGGTGATCAGCAGCTCGGCCAGGATGACGCCGATGAAGCCGGCGGCGCAGCCCAGGCGCAGGCCGGCGAAGATCACCGGCGCGGCGGCGGGCAGCACGATCTTCCAGATCACCTGCCAGCGCGAGCCCAGGAAGGAGCGCCCCATCTCCAGGAGGGAGACCGGCGTGTGGCGCACGGCGTTCAGCGAGTTCAGCACGATCACCGGCATCGCCATGATGCAGACGGTCATGACCTTGGCGGTCAGCCCGATGCCGTAGGCGAAGGTCAGGATCGGGATCAGCGCGGCCAGCGGCGCCGACTGGGCGATGATGAAGACCGGCGCGCCGAACCACTCGGCCAGCCGGTTGAGGCCCATGGTGACCCCGAAGGCGACGCCGACGACCACCGAGGCGAAGAGGCCGATGGCCAGCGGCTGCAGGGTGACCCAGAAGGCCTGGAACAGGGTGCCGTCGGCCATAAGCCCGAAGAGCGCGTCCATGGTCTCCACGAAGGTCGGAAAGGCCGGGCTGATGGGCACCCGCCCGGCGTATTCCCAGGCGCCGAAGACGATGACGACGGAGGCCAGGCGCAGGAACAGCGGATGGCTGAGCAGCAGCACTGCAAGATTGGGTGAGGGCAGGGCGACCGGCGCGACGGGCGGGGCGCTGTCGCTGCCGGAAGAAAGACCCGGCCCTGCCTGCGAGGCAGGACGGGCGGCGGCAGGGCTTGCCTGCCGGTCCGCCCTCAGGGCCGGGGATGAGGTGGGTGTTTGCAAGGAAGTTCTCCGCCTGCGTACTGGCTACAGGCCGAGCTTTTTCTTGGCCGCGTTCAACGGCCCAAGATCCCAATATTCCTCGACGGAGAGCGACTCCGCCGGGCCTTCCATCTGGCCGGCCGCGGTGTAGAACTGGAAGTCCGCCTTGGCCGCGGCCATGCCGCCGCCGGAAGGATCGAAGAGCCCTTCCTTGGCGCCTTCGGTATAGAACGGCACCACTTCGTCAAGGATTTCCTTCGGCTGATCGGCGAGCAGGTTACGCTTGGCGCGCTCCTCCTCGATGATCGCCGGGTTCTCGTTCATCTCGTGCCACAGCTTCAGCAGCTCTTCGACGACGATCGACACCTCTACCTGATTGGTCTCGATCCAGACCTTGTTGCCGAAGATCAGCTCGTCGCTCGGCACCTCGCTGACGCCGGGCAGCACATGGAACTTGTCGCCGGCCATCTCCATTAGCTTGTTCTTGTTGGCGAGGTCGACGATGGTCGCGTCAATCTGGCCCTTCATCATCGCGATGATGCGGTTCTCCGAGCCCGGCACGTAGCTGCGCGGTCCGAACTCGATGCCCTCACGCTTGGCGATGATGTTGCCGATGGCCTCGGTGCCGGTGCCGCGGGCGTGGAAGGTGAAGGGCTGTCCGTCCAGGTCCTTCCAGCTCTGGTACTTGTTCGACGCCACCGGGAAGAACACCAGGCGCGACATCTGGAACACCACCTTCAGCGGCACCTTGCTCTTCTGGATCACCGAGTAGGGGGTGCCGACGCCCAGGTCGGCCTGGCCGTTGACGATCGACTGGATGGCCAGTTCCTCCTTGGCGAAGGAGGTCATCTCGTAATCGACGCCCCGGTCCTTGGCCCGTTCCAGGGCGATGAGGAAGGCCAGGGTTTCCACGGAAACCACGTCGCCCAGGGCGACGCGGACTTTCTCCGCCGCCTCGGCCGGCTGGGCCAAGAGCGCCGAACCCGCCAAAAGTCCGGCCATGGCGGCCGCGGCGACGGAACGCCGAAAGACGTTTCTCACTTGCTGCATGATTTTTCCTCCCTGGCCTGCGCGTTTCTTGGCGCCGTCGTTTTTTGCGGGCGGCGGGCGGCAGGCCTTATTGCTGAGGACCAAAGCCTAACCAATTCTTGATTGGTTTCGCAATTGATTTATATTGGTCAGCCGTAATTGACTGCGTTATAGGCTACGCCTAGTGTGCCCCCGGGCTGGGGAGCACCAATCAGGCCAGTGAATGACAGCCGGCGGACGGAGGTCCGCGGAAGGTAACCGGCGGGCGGCGTTCCGCCGAAGAAAACGGAGTCGGCATGGATCAGGGACAGGGAGCTTTGACGCAGCTGCGCGCCTATCTGGCGCAGCGCGATCTTCCCGCCAACACCCGCCTTCCCCCGGAACGGGAGCTCTGCGACATCCTGGGCGTCTCGCGCGGCGAGCTGCGCAAGGCGCTGGCGGTGATGGAGAGCAACGGCGAGCTGTGGCGCCATGTCGGCAAGGGCACCTTCATTGGCACCCGCCCGGCCAAGGAATACTCCGACGTCGCCGGCATCGCCGCCCTGACCAGCCCGCGCGAGGTGATGCAGGCGCGCCTGCTGATCGAGCCGCAGATCGCCCGCGAGGCGGCGTTGAACGCCACCGCCGGGGACATCGCCGAGCTGAGGCAGTGCATGCAGGCCTCGCGCCAGGCCCAGACCTGGCGCCAGTACGAGAACTGCGACAACCGCCTGCACCGCACGGTGGCCGAGGCCTCCCACAACACCGTGCTGCTGGCCCTCTTCGACACGCTGAACGCGGTGCGCCGCGCCGTGGTCTGGGGCCGCCTGCGCGACAAGGTGGACCGCCCGCCCAAGGACCACCACAGCTTCAAGGAGCACGAGCTGCTGGTGAAGGCCATCGAGGAGCGTGACATGGACGGCGCCAGCCAGGCCATGCTGCGCCACCTCTCCCAGGTCCAGTCCAACCTGCTCGCCGCCCGCCAGGCGGCCGAGTAGGCGCTTTCCCTAGAAATACCAGGACAGCCGGATCTCGACGAAGGAGTCGCGGGCGAAGCCGTTCAGCAGGTCGTTCTCGTCGATGTTGTCGTAGACCTGCCCCTCGATCTCCAGGCTCAGGCTGTCGCCCAGGCGGCGCTCGAACTCGAGCGAGAAGACCCGCTCCTCCTGGTCGATGTCCAGGATCACGCCGGCCAGCAGCGTGGTGTCCTCCACGTCGTTGAGGGTCAGCCGCGTGCCCAGGAAGAGGTCGTCCTCGAAGGGCGTCTGCGGGGTCTTGTCGCCGCGCCCGTCGTGCAGGTACTCCGCCAGCAGGCCCAGGTCGGCGTCGCTCTCCATGACGCCGAAGAGCGTGTACTCGAAGCCGCCGACCGCGGCGAAGAAGCGGTCGTCCTGGCCGGAGCGGGTCAGCCCCTCGAACTTCAGCAGCCAGGGCCCGGTGGTGTACTGCACGTCCAGGCTGGTCTGGTCGATGATATCGTAGTGCGGGCGCAGCACCGGGTGGCCGTTGTCGCTGACCGCGGGCAGCAGGACCGGCTCGCGGCTGGTGCCGTGGAAGTGCGCGACGCCGACGTCCCAGTTGTCGAAGGAGTGCGAGTAGCGCAGGGCGAAGTCCACGTGCCACTGCTCGGCCGAGGACTCGTAGGTGGCGTCGCCGGAGGCGATGGGCAGGGCGCCGCGCAGGCGCGCGTCGTCGTCGGGGAAGCTGCGCTCGCGAAAGCCGGGCAGCACGAAGAAGGACAGCGTGCCCCAGTCGCGCAGCAGGTTGAGGTTGGCCATCGGCTGGCCCAGCTTGTCCTCCTGATCCGGGCTTTCCACCAGGTCGGTCTGGTTGATGATGTCGACCAGGTGGCGCGACTCGGCAACGCCCCAGAAGACCTTGCTGACGCCCAGGACCGTGTCCCAGTCGTCGCCGGCGTGGTACCAGCTCAGCTCGCGGACGTCGGCGTGGGTGCGGTTCTCGTCGTCGGCGTCGAGGCGCAGGAAGGGGACGAAGGTGATGCGGTCGTCGCGCCGGTTCCAGCGGTAGCGCAGCTCTGGCTGCACCGCCAGCGACGGCGAGATGCGGGTGTTTTTCTGTTCGTCGTACTGCGGCGCTTCGGGGAAGATGCGCGTTTCGCCGGCCACATAGCCGGAGAAATCCAGCTTCGACCAGTCGATGAGCGGCTCTTCTTCCTCGGCCCGCTCCTGCGCAACCACCGGCGCCGCAAGGCAGAGCACGCCCAGCAGCGCCAGCGCGGCGCGGACCCTGTTCCCCCGTCGCATGCTGTCAGCGCAGCCGCTTCAGGCGGTTGGGGTCCAGGTCGTTGTCGTCCAGGCCGATGCGGAACTCCCAGTTGCCGAAGGTCAGCCGCGTGGTCTTGCCGGTCTGGTGGTTTTCCATGTACCAGTCGTCGGCGCGCCAGTACTGGCCCAGGTACTGGTTGTAGCCGTCGAAGGTCAGGGTCTTCAGCAGGGAGTCCTTGCGGTCGTAGAAGTCGACGCGCTGGGCGCGGTATTCCCCCTGGTCGACCCACACCACCTGGCGCGTGTAGCCGGAGTTCTCGTAGAGCGGAAAGCGCTCCACCACGAAGCAGGTGAGGGCGCCGCAGGCCTCGTCGCGCAGCCAGCGGTAGTCGTACTTGTCGACCTCCTGGGAGAGCATGTCCTCGTAAGCAAACTCGCTGCCCACGAAGGGGCCGGACTTGTTGGCCGAGGAGATACGCTTCACCCGCTTCAGCGCCGGCAGGTAGAGCCACTGGTCGTCGGGCTCCAGGATCTTGGTGAAGCTGAGGAAGGCCGTGCCCTCGATGTCGCGGGGGTGGTCGAAGACGATCAGCGACTTGTCGCCGGTCTCGCGCGCCGGCACTTCCAGGGTCTGCAGGCGCAGCTCGCGGGTGCTGCTTTCTCCCTGCTTGTTGCTCAGCACCATCTTCAGCTCGGCGTAGCTGTCCTCGAAGCCGAGGTCGCGGCGGTCCATCTCCTCGGCGATGGCCCGGCCCTTCTCCTCCGGCGTCTCGGCCAGCGCCGCCCCGGCGAAGCCGAGCAGCAGCGCGAGGAGGACCGCGGCGGTCAGCGCCAGCCGGTCAGTCGGCTGCTTGTGCAAGGGCATGAGGGGTATCGGCATGCTTCTTCTCCTTGTCGATGGCCAGCAGCAGCGGCGGCAGCAGCAGGAAGTCGGCGAGCAGGGCGGCGAAGATCGCCAGCGCGGTCAGGAGGCCCAGGCTCTGGTTCAGTTCGAAGGCGGAGAGCGCCAGGGTGGCGAAGCCGGCGACCAGCACCGCCGATGTCACCCAGAGCGCACGGCCCACGGTGGCGAAGGCGTAGCGCACGGCGTCTTCCGGGCTGGCACCCTTCTCGCGCCGGGCGCGCAGGTACTTGCTGAGGAAGTGGACACAGTCGTCGACGATGATGCCCAGGCTGGTGGCCGCGACCACGGAGGAGGCCAGGCCGATCTCGCCGACCAGCATGCCCCAGAAGCCGAAGGCCATGACCGCCGGGATCACGTTGGGGATGATGCTGAGTCCGCCGATCTTGAGGCTGCGCAGGGCGAGGATCAGCGACAGCGAAATCAGCACCAGGGCCAGGCCGGTGCCGAACAGCATGGACTGGATGTTGCGCTCGGAAATGTAGGCGAACATGACGAAGGGGCCGGTGGGCTCGCTGGCCGAGGCCGGCATCTTGGCGGCGACCCAGTCGTCGGCGGCGGTCCTCAGCAGGCGCGCCTGGCGGGTGGTGATGTTCTTCAGGGTGGCGATGACGCGCAGCGAGGACTTGTCGACGTTGATCTGGTTGTTGAGGTCCAGGCCGTAGGGCAGCGACATCTCGAAGAGCAGCAGGTACTGGGCCGCCAGGTCGCGCTCCTCGGGCAGGCGGTACCAGGCCTCGTCGTCGCCGTGCATGTTCTTGTTCAGGCGGCGGAAGATGTCGGTCATGGACTGCACGTGGACCACTTCCGGGCGCTCGCGAAGCCAGGCGGAGAAGGCGTCGACCTTGGCTAGGTAGCCGGGCTCGCTGATGCCGCCGGTCCCGGCCGCCGGCAGGGAGAACTCCATCTGGTAGATGCCCGAGAGGTTCTCCATGGCGAAGTCGGTATCGGCGCGGAAGGGGATCGAGGGCTCGAAGTAGTTCACGAACTGGTCGTTCAGCTCGATGCGCGGGATCCAGGCCGCCAGCACCACAACCAGCCCGGTGACGCCCCACAACAGGGCGCGCCGCCGGCGCAGCACGAATTCCGCCAGGCGCGCCATGGCGTCATTGCCCTCGCTCTGGCGCTTGCGCACGCGCAGCGGCACCACCGCCAGGAAAGCCGGCAGGAAGGTCACCGAGTAGACCCAGGCCGCGGTCACGCCCATGGCGGTGATGTTGCCCAGGTCGCGGAACGGCGGGGCGTCGGAGAAGTTGAGGCTCAGGAAGCCGATGGCCGTGGTCAGCGAGGTCAGGAAGACCGGGCTGAAGTTGACGCGCAGGCTCTCGATGATGGCCGCGCGCTTGTCGGCGCCCTGGCCCATGGCGTGCAGCAGGGTGACCATCAGGTGGATGGAGTCCGCCACCGCCAGGGTGAGGATGATGGTCGGCGCGGTGGAGGAGGGCGGCGTCAGCTGGATACCCAGCCAGCCGGCCAGCCCCATGGCGCTGGCCGCGGAGAGGCCGACGACCAGCAGGGTGACGAGTGTGCCGGCGATGGAACGCAGGAAGATCAGCAGGCCGGCGACGATGATCCCGTACATGATGGGGATCAGGGTCGAGAGATCGGCCAGGCTGGCCTCGCTGAAGGCCGCGTTGAGCGCCACCAGGCCGGTCACCGCCACCTTGATGTCCGGGTGGTCGGCCTGGAAGGCGGCGACCAGCTCGCGGGTCGCGGCCATGGCTTCGGGCACCTCGAACTCGCTCTCGCCCGGCAGGGTAAGGGTCACGTTGACCGCGGTGGTGCGGCTGTCGGGGGAGACCAGGCGGTCGACCAGCAGCGGCTCTGCCAGGGCGACGGCGCGGATCGCCGCCAGGCGCTCCGGCGTCAGCGCGGCGCCCTGCGCGACCATCCGGGCGGGCACCAGGTCCTCGACGGTCAGGTCGTCGCCCTCGGCGTAGCTGTGCTGGAAGTTGGTGAGGGAATCGACCCGCCGCGAGTAGGGCAGCTGCCAGGAGGCCTCGGTGAGCTGGCGCAGCGCGGCCAGGGTCCTGGGCGTGAAGATGTCGCCGTCGCCGGGCTGGAGGACGATCAGGATGTTGTCGTCCTTGGTATAGACCTGCTGCAGCGACTCGAAGGCCCTCAGCTGCGGGTTCTCCTCGCTGAAAAAGACCCGGTAGTCGGTGGAAAAGCCCAGGAAGCGCCCGCCGCCGGCCAGGGCGACGGCGG
>JBNKHC010000029.1:0-6995 GCA_050290145.1 Kiloniellaceae bacterium
ATCCTCCGCCGGCAGGTCCTCGCCGCAGTACTGGCATTCGAAGCGGTCGCGCAGGAAGACGTTGAAACGGGTGAAGGCGGGCCGGCGATCCAGGCTGACGTACTGCTTCAGCGAGATGACGCTGGGCAGCTTCATCTCGAAGCTGGGCGAGCGAACCACCTCGTCGTACTCCGAGACGATGTTCACCCGGTCGAGAAAGACCGCCTTGATGGAATCCTGCCAGGACCACAGGGACAAGGGGAAGTAGCTCAACGGACGGAAGTCGGCGTTGAGGACGAGCGCTGGATAGGCTTGTGCTGCACCGGTCATGTCCGGTCCATCCTTCTCCTCGGCGTCGTCATCTAGGTCTGGGATGCCAGGCCCTTCGACCCGCTATAAATACTAAATGCCACTCCCACATACAAGATATTGGGATTCCCCTGAGAAATTCTTCATCGAAGCGTCATCGGGCCCTTAAGTTCACGCCGCCACCTCAGGGAGAACGCAGGGTGGAATTCTACCGTAGGTATAAACAATATTCGTGGTCATATAATCAATTTTAACTGTTTTGGGCGGATACCTGGGTATGGGGCTTTAGCCCTATGACCGGATCTACTGCGAGATGATGCTGGGACGCCATGACTGATACCACCACGACCGCCGGCCCCATGCCAGCCGCCCCCAAAGGCGCCGAACGGGCGCCTGGTGCGAAAAGCAACGCTCTTGGCCTTCTCGGCCGGATGACCATTGCCCGCAAACTGCCGCTGGTCGTCGCGGTCGCCGCCCTGATCTCCGCCTGCGCGGTCGGCGTCACCAGCTACTACGTCGCGGCCAGCGCCATGCAGCACGATGCCGAGGAAAAGCTGAGCGCTCTCATGCAGGTGCGGCGCACAGCCCTCACCAGCTACCTGGAGTCCATCCGCCAGGACCTGCGCACGCTCGCGACCAACCAGACCGTCCAGCGTGCCGTCGTGGATTTCGCCTCGGCCTGGCAGACGCTGGGCCCCGAGGCGGGAGCCTCCCTGCAACAGCTCTACATCACCGACAACCCGAACCCAACGGGCCAGAAGGAAGAGCTCGACCAGGCGGACAGCGGCTCGCTCTACGACATCTTTCACGGCGAGTATCATCCCTGGTTCCGCAGCTTCCTGCGCGACCGCGGCTACTACGACATCTTCCTCTTCGATCCCGAGGGCAATCTCGTCTACACGGTTTTCAAGGAGCTGGACTTCGCCACCAACCTGATGACCGGCGAGTGGAAGGACACCGACCTGGGCAACGCCTTCCGTGCCGCCGTTGAAAACCCGGTTGCCGGCAATCACACCTTCTTCGACTTCAAGCCCTATGCGCCCAGTCACGGCGCGCCGGCGAGCTTCATCTCCACACCCCTGGTCAACAAGGACGGGGAACTGATAGGCGTGCTGGCCTTTCAGATGCCGATCGACAACATGAACGCCGTCATGCAGGACGCCAACGGACTGGGTGAAACCGGCCAGTCCTTCATTGTCGGCAGCGACCTGCTGATGCGCAACGATTCACGTTTCAGCGACGAAAGCACCATCCTGAAGCAGAAGGCCGACAGCGACGCCGTCGTCAAAGCGCTGAGCCGCGAGGAGGGCATCATCGAAGCCCTGGACTACCGCGGCAGCCCGGCGCTGACGGCCTTCGGCGCGCTGGATTTCCTCGGTGCCCGCTGGGCCCTGATCGTCGAGGACGAAAACGAGGAGATCTTCGCCGGCATCGCCGACATGCGGAACAGCAGCATCGCCGTCACCTTGGGAACACTGCTCGTCGTCTCCCTTATCGGCTTCCTGATGTCGCGCGGTATCGTGCGTCCGCTGGTGGCCATGACCGGCGCCATGCGCGAGCTGGCCTCCGGCAACAAGAACACGCATATCCCGGGACAAGGGCGCCACGACGAACTGGGCGAAATGTCGGCCGCGGTGCAGGTCTTCAAGGAGACTGCGATCGAAGCCGATCGCCTGGCCGACGAGCAAGCCCAGCGCGACGCCCGTGCCGAAGAGGAAAAGCGCCAGGCCACCCTGAAGCTGGCCGACGATCTGGAGAGCAGCATCAAGTCGGTGGCCGAGGCCGTCACCGCGGCCGTCACCCAGATGAAGGCGACCGCCGGCAACATGACCGACAGCGCCCGGCGGACCGATGAACAGGCGTCGGAGGTTTCCGCGGCCGCAGACGAGGCTTCCGCCAACGTGCAGACCGTGGCCTCGGCCTCCGAGGAGCTCGCCGGCTCGATCCAGGAGATCGGCCGTCAGGTGACCCAGTCGACCGAGATCTCCGGCGAGGCCGTCAACCTGGCGGAGCGCACCAGTTCCACGGTTGAGGAGCTTGCTGCAGGCGCCCAGAAGATCGGCGACGTGGTCAACCTGATCCAGGACATCGCCGAGCAGACCAACCTGCTGGCGCTCAACGCGACGATCGAAGCCGCGCGGGCCGGTGAGGCCGGCAAGGGGTTCGCCGTCGTGGCCAACGAGGTGAAGTCCCTGGCCAATCAGACCGCCAAGGCGACGGAGGAGATCTCGCAGCAGATCGGCGGCATGCAGAACACCACCCGCAGCACGGTTTCCGCCATCGAGAGCATGCGCGAGGCCATCGGCCGCATCAACGAGGTCTGCGCCAGCATCGCCTCCGCGGTGGAAGAGCAGAATGCCGCCACCAGCGAGATCTCCCGAAACGTGCAGGAAGCCGCCCAGGGAACCCAGAGAGTCACCAGCAACATCCGCGGCGTCACGGAAACCGCGGCCGAGACCGGCCAGGCTGCCGGCCAGGTCGCCGACGCCACAGAGTCGCTTTCCGCCGAAGCGGAGCGACTGAGCAGCTCTGTCGAGCGCGTCCTGGCGTCCCTGCGCGCCGCCTGAGGGGGACTGCCCCGGGGCTTAGCCGCCCGAGGGTTCGCCTTCGGCCGGCAATGCCCCCGGGAAGAGGTGCTGCATCAGGGCGGCGGCGCAGAGCTGCAGGCCCTCCTGGTCGATGCCGTGCTGCAAGCCCGGGCGCGGATAGGCGGCGACCGGCACGCCGTTCAGGTCCAGCGCCTGCTCGGCGGCGGCCAGGGCCGCGAAGGGCACCACCGGGTCGGCGTCGCCGTGCACCAGCAGCACCGGCGGCCGGCTGACGATTTCCTCGCCCAGCACTTCCGGCTTCAGCAGCGCGCCGGAGAAACCGACGATAAGGGCACAGGCCTTGGGCCGGCGCAGCAGGGTGTGCAGCGCCGTCATAGTCCCCTGGGAGAAACCCACCAGCGCCAGGCGGTCGTCGCTCAGGCCGTGCCTCTCCAGTTCCGCATCCAGAAAGGCGTTCAGGCTGGGCGCCACGGCGCGGACCCCGGCCAGCAGCACGTCGGGATCGCGGTCCTGCAGGCTGAACCACTGGCGGCCCATGGGCGCCATGTCGCAGGGAAAGGGCGCGTGCGGCGACACAAAGGCGGTGCCCGGCAGCAGCGGCTCCAGCAGCGGCGCCAGGGAAATCAGGTCGTTGCCGTCGGCCCCCAGGCCGTGCAGGAAGACCACCAGGGCACCCGCCTTTTCGTCGGGCCCATGCCGCGGACCCTCCAGTTCCATCACTTCACTCACTGCTGACCAATCCTTCCTGTCGGGAAACTTAAGCTGTCTTCTTGACGCCCCGCCCGAGAGCGACGCCGGGATGGCGGTAGAGATGCCAGAGGAAGCGCGCCGCTGTGCTGCGGTGGGGCCGCCAGGCCTCCCCCAGCGCCAGCATCGCCTTGGGGCCGGGCCGCGTCTCCAGCTTCTTCAGATGCTGCGCGGCGATGCAAAGTGCAAGGTCGCCCACCGGCCAGACGTCGGGGCGCCCGAGGGCGAAGAGCAGGTAGATCTCCGCCGTCCACTGGCCGATGCCCTTCACGCGGGTCAGCGCCGCGATGGCCGCTGCGTCGTCGAGCGCTTCCAGGCCGCCGATGTCGAGCGCCCCGCTGGCGATCTCCTCCGCCAGGATACGGCCGTAGCGCATCTTGGGGCGGCTGAGGCCCACGGCCTTCAGGTCGTCGTCGCTGGCCTTGAGGAACCGCTCGGCGGTCAGGGGGGCGACGCGCTCTTCCAGGCGCCCGACGATGGCGCGGGCCGACTGCACGGAGACCTGCTGGCCGGCGATCATGCGCATCAGCCCGGCGAAGCCGGGCTCGCTGCCGCGCTCCGGCGGCAGGCCGCAGCGCGCATAGGCGGCGGCGATGTCGGGGTCGCAGGTGGCGAGCGTCTCCATGGCGGGCCGGAGTCGCTCGTCCGGCGGCGGTGCCGGCGCCGGTCCTGTTTCCTGCGCTTGGATCATGACTGGACTTTAGCGCGGGAGTAGCTTAGGGCCAATCGCATGTCGGCACCCGAGGTCACCCGCTTCGCCCCCTCGCCCAGCGGCTATCTGCACCTGGGCCACGCTTATTCGGCGCTCTTCGCCACCCGCCAGTCCGGAGAGGGCGGACGCTTCCTGCTGCGCATCGAGGATATCGACGGCGGGCGCGCGCGCCCGGAGTTCGAGGCCGCGATCTTCGAGGACCTCGCCTGGCTGGGCCTGAGCTGGGAGACCCCGGTGCGCCGCCAGTCCGACTGGATGGCCGACTACGCCCGGGCCCTCGACCAACTGGAGGCGCGCGACCTGATCTACCCCTGTTTCTGCACCAGGAAGGAGATCGCCGCCGAGATCTCCCGCGCCGCCGCGGCGCCGCACGGTCCCGCCGAGGGCCTCTACCCCGGCACCTGCCGCGGCCTGAGCCCGGCCGAGCGCGAGGACCGCAGGGCCGCCGGCGACCTCTATGCCCTGCGCCTGGACATGGCCCGCGCCCTCGCCGCGGCCGAGGCGGACCACGGCGGCCCCCTCACCTGGCACGACCGCGCCCGCGGCGCCCAGGTCTGCGACCCGCGCCCCCAGGGTGACGTGGTGCTGGCCCGCAAGGACATCGCCACCAGCTACCATCTCTCCGTCGTGGTGGACGACGCCGCCCAGGGCGTGACCCTGGTGACCCGCGGCGAAGACCTCTTCGACTCCAGCCACGTCCACCGCCTGCTGCAACAGCTGCTCGGCCTGCCGGTGCCCGACTACCACCACCACCGCCTGATTGCCGACGACAAGGGCCAACGCCTCGCCAAGCGCAGCGACGCCCTGGCACTGCGCGCCCTGCGCGAGGCCGGCCGCAGCGCCGGCGAGGTCATCGCCATGACGGGAATAGACGAAGAGGTGGCGCCATGAGCGGACCGGAAGCGCCCGGACCGGAAGCGCCCGGCCCGGAAGCGCCCGGACCGGAAGCTCCAGCCCCGGAAGCTCCAGCCCGGGCAAGCCTGGCCGAGGTCTTCGCCGTGGAAATCGCGCCGGCCCTGCCCGCCCTGGAGGCGGCACGGCAGGACCGCCTGCGCAAGACCTGGGTGCGCGGTACCGGCGCCGCCTTCGTCGTGGTCCTGGCCGCGATCATCATCTGGCTGCAGGACTACCGTGTCGCCGCCGTCGCGGTGCTGGTGCTCGGCGGTCTGGCCGGCGGCTGGTGGACGCTGGGGCCCGCGCGGCGCCACAAGGAGGCGGTGCGCGCCCTCTTCGTCCCGCCGCTGCTGCGCTTCCTCGGCAACATCGAGCACCACCGCGACCCCGGCGACCGCTTCGACCTGTCGCGTGTCGAGCGCAGCGGCATCACCGGGGCCTTCAACCGCGCCGAGCTGGAGGACCTCTTCATCGGCCGCCACCGCGATACCGACTTCCGCATGGTCGAGGCGCGGCTGAGGAAACGCAGCGGCAGCCGCCGCAAACGGCAGAGCACCGTGTTCAAGGGGCTGCTCTGCGAGGTCGGCGTGCCCGTCGCCTTCGAGGGCGTGGTGCTGCTGGTCGGCGACAAGGGCGCGCTGGGCAACTGGGTGATCGACAAGATCCGCAGCACCTTCGACGGGATCGAGGCGGTAACGCTGGACCACGGCGCCTTCGAAGAACGCTTCCAGGTCTACAGCGACCATCCGGAAGAGGCGCGGCGTCTGCTGCAGCCCGGGCTCTGCGAAACCCTCATGGCGCTGGCCGACGAGCTGGGCCGCGCGGCGGTGAACTGCGCCTTCATCGAGGGCCGCTTCCTCGTCGCCCTGCCGCAGCAGGAAAACCTCTTCGAGATCGGGCGCCTGCACCGCTCCCTGGCGCACGGCGAGGAGGATCTGCGCCGCCTGGCCGGCGAGTTCACCATCCCCCAGCGCCTGATCGACAACCTGCACGGCGCGCACAAGCAGGTGCTGCCGCAGGGCTGAGGCGCGGAATCGCGCCCCCTCCTTAAGTGCAGTTGTCCGCCAGCCGGAAAATCGCCACCCTGGGTAGCAAAGAACACACCCCAAAACCGGGAGGTGTGGCTGCGCAAGGGAGGCCCGCCCATGGAAACGACGCGGATCATGGAACAGATCGGCCACGTCGTCGTGGTCATGATGGAGAACCGTTCCCTCGACAACCTGCTGGGCTGGCTCTACGACGCCGGCAAGCCGCAGCGCATCGTGCCGCCGGGCAGCGGCGATGCCTTCGACGGCCTTTCCGGCGGTGACCACTACAACGAATACAAGGGCAAGAAGCTGCCGGTGGCCCACGGCACCGGAAAGTTCCCACAGCCGCTGCGCGTGCCCCAGTACGACCCGCACGAGCCTTTCGACCATGTCACCGTCCAGCTCTTCGCCAACGGGAACGGCGATCTGCCCAACCCCTTGAAGCCCGGCACGCCGGCGAAGATGCAGGGCTTCGCCTACGACTACGATGCCTTCTACGAGAGCTGGGAAGGATTGGCGGAGGTCATGGGCGCCTACGACACCAAGCAGCTGCCCGCGCTCAGCGGGCTGGCCGGCGCCTATGCGGTCAGCGACCGCTGGTTCTCCTCGGTGCCGACGCAGACCAACCCCAACCGCGCCTTCAGCCTCTGCGGCACCTCGCTGGGACGGGTGAAGAACCTGCACACCTCGGCGGTCGAGCAGTTCAAGACCAGGACCATCTGGAACGCCCTGCCCAAGAACGTGAGCTGGGGGATCTACTACAAGGACCCCTGGAAA
>JBNKHC010000030.1:0-4620 GCA_050290145.1 Kiloniellaceae bacterium
GACGACGCGGCCAGCCGCGAGGCCGCCGAGCATCTCGGGCCCGCCTGGGCCTATCTCGGCCTGCTCAGGGCCTTGCCGCTGCATGCCCGCCAGAAACGCTCTTACCTGCCGTCGGATCTCTGCGCCGATGCCGGCGTCGACCTGCAGGAGGTCTTCGAGCTGCGCTCCTCGCCGGCCTTGCGGCGGGTGACCGGCGTGCTGCTGGACGCCGCCGGCCAGCACCTGAAGGCGGCGCGGCGCCGCGCGCGCGAGGTGCCGCGCAAGGCACTGCCGGCGCTGCTGCCGGCGCGGCTGGCCGATCTCTACCTGAAGCGCCTGCGCAAGGCCGGCGGCGATCCCTTCGCCGCGGCCGCACAGGCCCCGTCGCCGGGCCGCGTCTGGCGCCTGGCCTGGGGCAAGTGGCGCGGGCGCTATTAGCCGACCGGCCGCCTTCTATTGCTGGCCGGTGTCGCCTGCCGGATTGGCGGCGGCGGGCGCCGTTCCCGATGCCTTTTCGAGCTGCGCCGGACAACCGTCCTCGACCTTCCGCCACATCGGGTTGTTCTGGTGCATGCCGCAGCGCGCGACGAAGGCCTTTCCGTTGACCCGGAGGCAGGCAAGCTCGCCGAGCTCGATCCGGGTGCCGCGGTTCGTGCAGTAGCTAACCGGATAACTGAATCCCTCCTTCGCCGCGGGCGGCTCGAAGGCGAGGGGGCGGCCGGCATCCGTGACGAGCGCGGCGCAGAAAAGCAGGCCCGCACAGACGATGTAACTCGTGGTGGAGGACGACATATCCTTGCTCCCAGGTTGCTCTGTTGAAAATGGCTCTCAGCCGGCGCGTCTGCCGTGAAATGGCCGAAACACCGGGCCTGTGCTATCTTCGCCAAAGACGCGACAGAGGTCGTCTAGCCACCGTGGAGTTTCGGTGGAGTTTGAGGCGTCAGTGCCCGGAATGGCTTCAAGACAGGCGGAGGCCGTGACTTGCAAGCTCGCGAACTGAAGCTCGATATCGAGGAGCAGAGGCTCTGGAGCGGCGACCAGCCCGTCGCGCTGGGCAACAAGGCCTTTCAGCTGCTGCAACTCTTCGTCGAGAACCCCGGCCGCCTCCTGACCAAGGATCACATTCTCGAAACCCTGTGGGGCGACGTCTATGTTTCCGAAGGGCTGATCAAGGAATACGTCCACGATCTGCGGCTTGCCCTTGGCGACGATCCCAAGGCGCCCCGCTTCATCGAAACCGTGCGCGGTCGCGGCTACCGCTTTCTCGGCGGCATCACCGCGGTCGGCAAAGCGGCAGACGCGGAAGGGCAGGCCCACCCGGAGAAACCCTCCATCGCGGTTTTGCCTTTCACCAACATCTCCGGGGACCCGGCGGAGGAGTACTTCGCGGATGGCCTGAGCGAGGAGATCATAACGGCCCTGTCCTTCGTTCCCTGGCTCTTCGTCATCGCCCGGAACTCCTCCTTCATCTACAAGGGAAGGTCGATCGACGTCCGGCAGGTCGGCCGCGACCTCGGCGTCGCCTACGTCCTGGAGGGCAGCGTCCGGCGCGCCGGCAACCGCCTGCGCGTGAACGGGCAGCTTGTGGAGACGGAGAACGCCAGCCACATCTGGGCCGGGCGCTTCCAGGCCGATCTCGAAGACGTCTTCGACCTTCAGGACCAGATCACCGAAGGAGTCGTCAGCGCGATCGGCCCGGAGATCCAGCTCGCGGAGATCGGGCGTGCCACCCGCAAGCCTCCGAGCAGCCTCACGGCCTACGATCTCTACCTGAGAGCGCGCGCCGCCTTGAACGGCCTGCAGATCGATGCCGCGATCGAGCTGCTGGACGAAGCCATCGCCAACGCTCCCGACTACGCAAAAGCAAAGGCAGTCAGGGCCTGGTGCACGACCCTCATCGGCTGGCAGTTCATGGCGCCCTCCGAGGCGCAGCGCGACTTGTCGCTGCGCCTGGCGGAGGAGGCGCTCGCAAGTCCCGAGGCCGATGCCGAGGTCAGAGCCTACGCCGGCTACACCATCGGCTTCATGAGCGATCAGAAAGACCGCGCGATCGCGCTGGTCGAGGAGGTGACGCGGCAGTGCCCGAGCTTCGCCTGGGCCTGGGCCAGCTTGGCGCTTCTGGAGTCGTATCACGGCGATGCCCGCAGAGCGATCGAGCTGGCAAAGACATCGCTGCGGCTCAATCCGAGCGATCCGCAGAGCTTCCGCTGCGAGATGGCCATTTCAAAGGCCTATCTCATTCTCAACTGCTTCGAGGACAGCTTGAAATATGCCTGCCAGGGGCTGCAGAAGAGCCCGCGGAACACCTTTTTTCAGATGTGCCGGATGACCTCCCTGGTGCGCCTGGGGAGAGTCAGCGAGGCCCGCGCCGTCGCGGAAAGCTTCAAGGCTCAGAACCCGGACTTCAGAGTATCGAAATGGCGCGACCTGACCGGCAACTGGGCGGCCTGGACCGACATGTCGCCGGTTCTTCAGGACGCCCTGAAGAGCGTCGGCATCCCCGCTTGAAGCCTATTCCGCCGCGGCGGCGGTCTCGCTGCGCCAGGCATCGAGGTCGGCCAGGGCGCGGGCCGAGTAGGCGGGTTTGCGGTCCTTCTTCTTCACCTTGCGCTTGCCCTCGGGCGGGGTGAGCGGCGGGAAGAGGCCGAAGTTCACATTCATCGGCTGGAAGGTCTCGGCCGCGGCGCCGCCGGTGATGTGCGCCAAGAGGGCGCCGTGCGCCGTGGTCGGCGGCGGCGGGGCGAAGGGCCGGCCCAGGCGCTCGGCGGCGGCGAAGCGGCCGGCCAGGAGGCCGATGGCGGCGGACTCGACATAGCCCTCGACGCCGGTGATCTGTCCGGCGAAGCGCAGGCGCGGCTGGGCCTTGAGGCGCAGCTGGCCGTCCAGCAGCTCCGGGGACTTCAGGAAGGTGTTGCGGTGCAGGCCGCCCAGGCGTGCGAACTCGGCGTTCTCCAGGCCCGGGATCATGCGGAAGATGCGCGTCTGCTCGCCGTACTTCAGCTTGGTCTGGAAGCCGACGATGTTGTAGAGCGTGCCCAGGGCGTTGTCCTGGCGCAGCTGCACCACGGCATAGGGGCGCGCGTCCGTGTGGGGATCGTGCAGGCCGACCGGCTTCATGGGGCCGTAGCGCAGGGTCTCCGGCCCGCGCTCGGCCATGACTTCGATGGGCAGGCAGCCCTCGAAGTAGGGCGTCGACTTCTCCCAGTCCTTGAACTCGGTCTTCTCGCCGTCCAGCAGGGCCTGGATGAAGGCCTCGTATTGCGCCTGGGTCAGCGGGCAGTTCACGTAGTCGGCGGTGCCGCCGCCGGGGCCCGGTTTGTCGTAGCGCGACTGGAACCAGGCCTTGGAGAAGTCGATGGACTCCTTGTAGACGATGGGCGCGATGGCATCGAAGAAGGCGAGGTAGTCGGTGCCGCTCAACGCGCCGATGGCTTCTCCAAGGGCCGGCGAGGTGAGGGGACCGGTGGCGACGATGACCGAGTCCCAGTCCGCGGGCGGCAGGCCGTCGACCTCGCCGCGTTCGATGGTGACCAGCGGATCGGCTTCAAGGGCCGCGGTGACACGATCGGAGAAGGCGACGCGGTCGACCGCCAGGGCGCCGCCGGCCGGCAGCTTGGTGGCGTCTCCCGAGGTCATGATGAGGGAGCCGAGGCGGCGCATCTCCTCGTGCAGCAGGCCGACGGCGTTGTTCTCGGCGTCGTCGCTGCGGAAGGAGTTGGAGCAGACCAGCTCCGCCAGACCCTCGGTCTGGTGGGCATCGGTCTTGCGCTCGGGGCGCATCTCGTGGAGGACCACCGGCACGCCGGCGCGGGCGATCTGCCAGGCGGCCTCGCTGCCGGCCAGGCCGCCGCCGATGACGTGGATGGGCTTATGAGTGTCTGTCATGGTCGGACCATAGCGCCGCCGGGGCGCAGCCGAAAGTCCCTGTTTCGCGGCCTTCTAGGGCTTCAGTCCTGGCAGGGCAGGCCGCTGGTGTCGGCCAGGGTGAAGACCTCCTGGGGCTCGGCAATGCCCTTCAGCTTGTGGAAACCCAGGCTGCGGGCCTTGCCGTCCCAATGGGCCGCGAAGGCGTCGGAGAAGACCAGCGGCACGGCGAGGTCGTGGTTCAGGGACTCGATGCGGCTGACCAGGTTTACCGCCGGTCCGACCACGGTGAAGTCCAGGCGGTCGGCGGCGCCGATGTTGCCGTACATGACGTCGCCGACATGCAGCGCGATGCCGCAGCGGAAGCCGGGCTTGCCGGCGGCCTCGCGTTTGCAGCGCAACTCTTCGGCGCTGTTCAGCGCAGCGCGGGCGGCGGCCATGGAAGCGTGGCAGGCGCTGCAGGAGTCACCGGCATGGCGCTCCTCGATAGGAAAGATGGCGAGGACAGCGTCGCCGATGAATTTCAGGATCTCGCCACCGTGGGCGTTGATCGCCTTGGCCATGCATTCAAAGTGCTCGTCGAGCAGTTCGACCACCGCTTCCATCGGCAGGCTCTCGGACAGCGCGGTGAAATCTCGCAGGTCGGAGCTCCAGAGCACGGCGTTGATGCGTTCCACGTCGCCGCGCTTGATGGTGCCGGCCAGCACCCGCCTGCCGCTGCGCTGCCCGACGTAGGTTTCCATCAGGGTCTGGCCGGTGACGTAGGCATGGCGAAGT